>NZ_KV787892.1:48077-152008 GCF_001807145.1 Enterobacter sp. HMSC16D10 | reverse complement strand
CTCACATAGTTGCCAGAGCCGTCTAAAAGAGCTACGTCAAGCTGACCATATCCGTTTGATTCACCCCATTTGTATCTACCTGACAATCCTGTAAGAACCCGTGTAACACCGTTAACTATATAATTTGATGAGAACGCACTACCTGACACTTCAGTGCCTGAGGCTGGATCTGAGGCCGATTTATTAATTGCATAAACATTTCCAGACACTGAAATCTGAGTGGAAATATCACCACCAGTTTTGCCATTCACAGTGACAAATCTCGAATCATCTCCGGCGGCTACCGTGCTGGCAGTCGTTCCAACATTTCTGGTTGCGCTGTTTCCCAGACCGAGGTTTTATAGATTGCTCTTGAGCGGCCTGGCCGATAACTTCACCTGATTTTTTTGCAGAAATAACTGGGTGAAAAATATGCAAATTGGCTACGTAAGGGTGTCAACAAATGACCAAAATACGGATCTTCAGCGACAAGCGCTCGAACGCGCAGGATGTGAGCAGATTTTCGAAGAAAAAATGAGCGGAACAGTGGCGAACCGGCCAGCGTTGAAAAAGCTTCTTAAGGCGCTGAATGAGGGGGATACGCTGGTAGTCTGGAAGCTGGATCGCCTTGGGCGTAGCATGCGGAATCTGGTGCTGCTGGTGGACGAACTCCGGCAGCGCGGCATCCACTTTAAAAGCCTCACTGACAGCATCGACACATCAAGCCCGATGGGCCGCTTCATCTTTCATATCATGTCAGCGCTGGCAGAAATGGAGAGGGAGTTGATAGTGGAGCGCACCCAGGCAGGGTTGGCCGCAGCTCGTGAGAAAGGGCGAATCGGTGGGAGGCGGCCAAAATTGACACCTGAGCAATGGGCTCAGGCTGGCAGGTTGATCGCAAACGGAGTGGATCGGAAGCAGGTGGCGATCATTTACGATGTGGCCGTTTGTACTCTATATAAAAAATTCCCAGTAAATAAAGACGTTACACGAACTTCAACACATTAAAATTCATCCGGGTTATTCGATGTGCTTATGCCAATTTTGATCAGGCTCAATACTATCAAGCCAAGAGCAACAACTACGGTACTTGCGATTATAAACGTTGCCATGTTGAACCTTTTTTATGAACTTTTCATTTAGACAATACGGAACTGCAAACGTTCAGAACAAAAAATTCTTAGTATGAGAGCAGGATGTTTGATGTTTCGGACAGCCATATGTAAAAATGAGCTACGGTTGCTGGGCACTGTTCGGTAATTCGAATATTGAATGTTACAACCATGAAGATTCTGTTTGTACATAAGCTTCATGTAACAAGAGGATCTACTGAAAGGAATGATGAGAGATGTGTGGGGGCTTACCGTAGTTGAATTTATTGCTATCAAGCGGAATCTTGAGAATATTTCTGATACATGGTCAGATCTCTGGGCAATGTTGTATCTGAGTCAGGCTAAGCCCGGACAGCTTCTTGGGGCAAAGTTTGATGATGTGAGCCATGATATTCTTGTTCTTTCAGCCACAAAAGGACTGAGGGAAAGATGCATTGCTCTTAAGCCAGGAGTTAAAAGAATTCTCCACTCCCGCAGGGAGAAGTATCCTGAAGATGTGTTTTTGTTTCAGAGCCATTCACATCGTACCAAGACAACTCCAAGACCGGTAACGTTAGTTGCATTTAATGCGGCACTGAAAAGGGCATCTATTGGAATGACCGCAAAAACAGTGAGTAGTAAAAGTGCTTATTATTTAACGCCACTAAGATGAAGTGCCGTTCAATATCGGAAAAGTACGATGGGTAGTGGTGCATGTCTGCGTAGTTGAAGGTATGCACGAAGCGAACACGGGCTTTGCTAATCATTCACCAGCCACATATTTGCGTCTTCAAACATCTCCTCCAGCATGCGGTTCAGCTTTTCCCGATCGCTTTTGCTTGCATCGCTATTCAAGCCGTTTGCCTGCATTGGCTTCACCTTCACTTCGGCATTAGGGAAAATCTGGTGCACCCGCTTCGTCAGCTCGGCCAGAATGATCTCTCTGGCCCCTTCGAGCCCCTCAACATTTCGCTTGTCATAAACCAGTTCTACGAACATACGTGCTCCGCTAATCACTGTTTGAATATACAGTATTTTTGCTTTGAAGGTTTTGTCTGTCAAGGCATGAACCACTTGTTTTTTAATTTTGGGGAACATACTGCTGGCTTGTTTGTTATCGATTTGCCCTACAGGGCTGATGTGGTCTGGCGCTGACTAGAATTATGCGTGGGGCATGGATGGGGCAAAAGTGGTCTGTGAAGTTCGTAAAAGTTCGTTAATCAAGCTTTATCTCGATCTCGCTCATCCCTTGTTTAAAGCGCTCCTGGACGATCTTTATCGATTTTAAAAACTATGAGTTCATATTATACAAATGTAGCAAAAAAAGGTGTTGACCCTGAAAAGATGAACATTCTGCATAGCGCGTTTTGCGCAACAGGAATATATTGAAACGTTACTCGACAAACGATGCATAAGGTTTTCTATGACACAACAGCCACAAGCCAAATACCGCCACGACTACCGTGCGCCGGATTATCTGATTAGCGAAATCGATCTGACTTTTGACCTGGATGCCACTAAAACCGTTGTCACGGCGGTGAGTCAGGTGACGCGCCACAGCGCAACTGCTGTGCCGCTGCGTCTGGATGGCGAAGACCTGACGCTGGTCTCCCTGCATATTAATGATGAAGCCTGGTCAGACTATAAAGAAGAAAACAACCAGCTGGTCATCGACAACCTGCCGGAACAGTTTACGCTGCGCATCGTGAATGAAATCAGCCCGGCCGCCAACACCGCGCTGGAAGGGCTTTACCAGTCAGGCGTGGCGCTGTGTACCCAGTGTGAAGCGGAAGGGTTCCGCCACATTACCTGGTATCTCGACCGCCCGGACGTCCTCGCGCGCTTCACCACCAAAATCATCGCCGATAAAACCCTGTATCCCTTCCTGCTCTCCAACGGCAACCGCGTAGGCGAAGGCGAGCTGGAGAATGGCCGTCACTGGGTTCAGTGGCAGGATCCGTTCCCGAAACCGTGTTACCTGTTTGCGCTGGTGGCGGGGGACTTCGACGTGCTGCGCGATACCTTCAAAACGCGCTCAGGCCGCGAAGTGGCGCTGGAGCTGTTTGTTGACCGTGGTAACCTGGACCGCGCGCCGTGGGCGATGACCTCGCTCATCAACTCCATGAAGTGGGACGAAGAGCGCTTTGGCCTCGAATATGACCTCGACATCTATATGATCGTTGCCGTTGATTTCTTCAACATGGGCGCAATGGAGAACAAAGGCCTGAACGTCTTTAACTCCAAATACGTGCTGGCGCGCACCGATACCGCCACCGATAAAGATTATCTCGATATCGAACGCGTCATCGGCCACGAATATTTCCACAACTGGACCGGTAACCGCGTCACCTGCCGCGACTGGTTCCAGCTGAGCCTGAAAGAGGGCCTGACCGTCTTCCGTGACCAGGAGTTCAGCTCCGATCTGGGTTCACGCGCGGTGAACCGCATCAACAACGTGCGAACCATGCGCGGCCTGCAGTTTGCGGAAGATGCCAGCCCAATGGCGCACCCGATCCGTCCGGATAAAGTCATCGAAATGAATAACTTCTACACCCTGACGGTGTATGAGAAAGGCGCTGAAATTATCCGCATGATCCACACCCTGCTGGGGGAAGAGAACTTCCAGAAAGGGATGCAGCTGTACTTCGAGCGTCATGACGGCAGCGCGGCCACCTGCGACGATTTTGTGCAGGCGATGGAAGATGCTTCTAATGTCGATCTTTCCCACTTCCGCCGCTGGTACAGCCAGGCCGGTACGCCAGTTGTTACCGTCAAAGACGACTACAATCCGGAAACCGAGCAGTACACGCTGACCATCAGCCAGCGCACGCCGCCGACGGCAGAGCAGGAAGAGAAATACCCGCTGCATATTCCGTTCAGCATCGAGCTGTACGATAACGAGGGCAAAGTCATTCCATTGCAGAAGGGCGGCCACCCGGTACACCACGTGCTGAACGTGACCCAGGCCGAGCAGACCTTTATCTTCGATAACGTCTACTTCCAGCCGGTGCCTGCGCTGCTGTGTGAATTCTCCGCGCCGGTGAAGCTGGAGTACAAGTGGAGCGATCAGCAGCTGACGTTCCTGATGCGTCACGCCCGCAACGACTTCTCCCGCTGGGATGCGGCGCAAAGCCTGCTGGCGACCTACATCAAGATCAACGTAAACCGTCACCAGCAGGGTCAGCCGCTGTCGCTGCCTGTTCACGTGGCTGACGCGTTCCGCGCGATCCTGCTGGATGAGAAGATTGACCCGGCGCTGGCCGCTGAAATTCTGACCCTGCCGTCAGCAACGGAAATCGCGGAGTTGTTCGAGATTATCGATCCGATCGCGATCGTGGCGGTGCGTGAAGCGCTGACCCGTACGCTGGCTGCTGAACTGGCGGACGAGTTCCTCGCCATTTATAACGCCAACAAGCTTGACGCTTATCGCGTTGAGCACGCGGACATTGGTAAACGTTCTCTGCGTAACACTTGCCTGCGCTATCTGGCGTTTGGTGAAACCGAGCTGGCGAACACCCTGGTGAGCAAGCAGTATCACGAGGCGGATAACATGACCGACGCGCTGGCCGCGCTGGGCGCAAGCGTTGCCGCCGAACTGCCGTGCCGCGATGCGCTGATGCAGGAGTATGACGACAAGTGGCATCAGGATGGTCTGGTAATGGATAAGTGGTTCATCCTGCAGGCGACTAGCCCGGCGGCCGATGCGCTCAGCAAGGTGCGCAGCCTGCTGAAGCATCGTTCCTTTACCCTGAGCAACCCAAACCGCGTGCGCTCGCTGATTGGCGCGTTTGCCAGCAGCAACCCGGCCGCATTCCACGCCGAAGACGGCAGCGGTTATCAGTTCATGGTGGAAATGCTGACCGAGCTGAACAGCCGTAACCCGCAGGTGGCGTCGCGTCTGATAGAGCCGCTGATCCGTCTGAAACGCTACGATGAGAAGCGTCAGGCGAAGATGCGTGCCGCGCTTGAGCAGCTGAAAGGGCTGGAAAACCTGTCTGGCGATCTGTACGAGAAGATTGCTAAAGCGTTAGCGTAATAAAAGTTTACCCTCCCTCTCCCTGTGGGAGAGGGCCGGGGGTGAGGGCATCAGGCATTAGCCTTAGCTCGCTGTAACTCCGTGCTCCCGCGTTTCATCACCCGATCCAGCACTTCTGCCTCCAGCTCCGCCAGTCTTGCCGAGCCCACGCGACGAGGCCGTGGAAGATCCACCGTCAAATCCAGACCGATTTTTCCTTCCTCTATTAACAGCACCCGGTCGGCCATTGCGACGGCTTCGCTCACGTCATGCGTCACCAGCAGTACCGTAAAGCCGTGCGTCTGCCAGAGGGAACCAATCAAATCCTGCATTTCGATTCGCGTCAGGGCGTCGAGCGCGCCCAGTGGTTCATCGAGCAACAGCAGGCCCGGACGGTGAATCAACGCCCGCGCCAGCGCCACGCGCTGCTTCTGTCCACCCGAGAGTGCGGCAGGCCATTCATCGGCGCGATTTTCCAGCCCAACGGCGGCCAGCGCCTGGCGGGCTTCATCCCGCCAGTTACCCTTAAGACCGAGCCCGACATTGTCGATAACCGATTTCCACGGCAGCAGGCGTGCATCCTGGAACATCATGCGGGTATCGTCCTGAATATTCGAAAGCGGCGTCGTTCCTGCCAGAATGTCGCCGCCGTTGGGGGCTTCCAGTCCGGCCAGCAGCCGTAGCAGCGTACTCTTGCCGCCGCCGCTGCGCCCGACTACGGCCACAAACTGTCCGGCGGGAATATGCAGATCCAGCCCGTTAAGAATGGTGTTATCGCCGTAGCGTTTGGTGACACCGTTCAGCAGTAACGGGGTCCCCTGATTCAGTCGTGCAGTATTCATGCTTTCGCCTCCTGAAGGGTATAGGCCGGATTCCAGCGCAGCCAGCTGCGCTCCAGCCACTGGGCGCTGACGTCGGCGAGTTTGCCGAGCAGGGCGTAAAGGATAATGGCAACTACCACCACGTCCGTTTGCAGGAATTCGCGGGCGTTCATTGCCAGATAACCAATCCCGGAGTTGGCTGAGATGGTTTCCGCCACAATCAGCGTCAGCCACATCAGGCCGAGCGCGAAACGCACCCCGACCATAATGGAGGGTAGGGCGCCCGGCAGAATCACGTGAACAAAGAGGGAAAAACCCGATAAGCCGTAGCTGCGCGCCATCTCCACCAGACCACGATCGATATTGCGGATGCCGTGCCAGGTGTTGATGTAAATCGGGAACAGCGTGCCCAGCGCCACGAGGAAGATCTTGGCGCTCTCATCAATCCCAAACCACAGAATGACCAGCGGGATCAGCGCCAGATGCGGCACGTTGCGCAGCATCTGGATGGAGGTATCGAGCAGCCGCTCGCCCCAGCGTGAAAGGCCGCTCACCAGACCCAGAACCAGCCCGATACTGCCGCCGATGGAAAACCCGATCGCGGCGCGCCAGGAGCTGATCGCCAGATGCTGCCACAGCTCTCCGCTGACGCTCAGCGACCAGAACGCTTCAACAACGCCCTCCGGAGAGGGCAGAATGCGGCTCGACAGCCAGCCGGTGGACGATGCGAGCTGCCAGAGCGCCACGATGCCGACGGGTAAAAACCACGGCGCGGCGCGCAGCAGCCATTTTTGTGAGGTGGCAGACATGGTCCCTCCTTAGCTCTGTGCGGCTTTGCGTGGAATAAATTCGTTTGCCACGGCTTCGCCCTGCAGCTGGAGCTGCTGCGGCTGCGGAACCTCCGGAATGGCGACATCAAGATGCGGGAACAGCAGCTCGCCGACCTTGTACGCCTCTTCCAGGTGCGGATAACCGGAGAGAATAAAGCTGTCGATACCCAGTTCGGCGTATTCATTAATGCGCGCGGCCACGGTCGGGCCGTCGCCGACCAGCGCCGTACCCGCACCGCCGCGCACCAGACCGACGCCCGCCCACAGGTTCGGGCTGATCTCCAGATTCTCGCGCTTGCCGTTGTGCAGGGACGCCATCCGGTGCTGCCCGACGGAGTCGGTTTTGGCAAACGCGGCCTGCGCTTTGGCGATGGTCTCGTCGTCCAGATGAGAAATCAGACGGTCCGCCGCCCGCCAGGCCTCATCATTGGTTTCACGCACAATCACGTGCAGGCGAATACCGAAGCGCACCTTGCGGCCATGGGCGGCCGCTTTCGCGCGAACCTGAGCGATTTTTTCTTTCACCAGCTCAGGCGGTTCGCCCCAGGTCAGATAGAGGTCGACCTGCTCCGCCGCCAGATCCTGGGCCACATCCGACGACCCGCCAAAATAGAGCGGCGGGCGCGGCTGCTGCACCGGCGGGAAGTAGAGTTTCGCATCGCGAACGTGAATATGTTTGCCTTCAAAGGTGACGGTTTCTCCTTCCAGCAGACGTCGCCAGACGCGGGTGAACTCGGCGGAGGCTTCATAGCGCTCGGTATGGTCGAGGAACACGCCGTCGCCCGCCAGCTCCTGCGGATCGCTGCCCGTCACCAGGTTAAACAGGGCGCGGCCGTTGGACAGCCTGTCCAGCGTGGCCGCCTGACGTGCCGCCACGGTAGGGGAGACGACGCTCGGGCGTAACGCGACAAGGAACTTCAGACGCTGGGTGACCGGGATCATCGACGCGGCGACCAGCCAGGCATCTTCACATGATCGTCCGGTCGGGATCAGCACCCCGGTGAAACCGATTCGGTCCGCCGCCTGTGCAATCTGCTGCAGGTAGCCATGGTCAACCGGGCGTGAACCCTCTTCTGTACCAAGATAGTGTCCATCACCGTGGGTGGGTAAAAACCAGAAAAGATTCAGACTCATGATTTAGCTCCTTCTTTGCCTGCGGGTTGCCAGATGCGTTCGCGAATAGTGACCTGTTTTGGAACCAGGCGGTTTTGATAGAAGAGGTCAGCCGTTTGTTGCTGAAGTGCGGCGACGTGTGCGTCCACCGGCGTAATGGTGGTCGGCGGACGGTGGTTGAGATAGCTCGCGATCACCGGCTCAGGTAAGCCCATGGTTTTCGCCAGCAGGGCAATGCTCTCCTGACGCTGGCTCTGGGTCAAAGCATCGGCCTGGGTAAAGGTATCCAGCACGCCCTGAAGAAACGCGCCGTTCTTTTCAGCGTAAGGGCGCGCGGCCAGGTAGAACGAACCGGTCTGCTTCAGCGTGGTACCGTCTTTCAGCACGCGAACGCCACCCTGCAGCAATGCGGCGGAGTAGTACGGGTCCCAGATGGCCCAGGCATCAACGTTCTTCTGCTGAAACGCGGCGCGCGCGTCGGCAGGCGTCAGGTAGACGGGCTGAATGTCGGTGAACTTAAGCCCGGCCTCTTGCAGAGCGCGTAGCAAAAGGTTGTGTGAGCTGGAACCTTTCTGGAAAGCGACCTTATGGCCTTTAAGATCGGCGACGCTTTTAATGTCGCTGTTTTCAGGCACCAGAATGACTTCGGCCTTCGGTTTGGGCGGCTCAACGCCAACGTAGACGAGGTCCGCTCCCGCCGCCTGGGCAAATATTGGCGGAATATCGCCCGTGCTGCCGAGATCGATACTGCCCACGTTAAGGGCCTCCAGCATCTGCGGGCCGGCAGGGAACTCCACCCAGGAGAATTTGGTGTCCGGGAAGCGTTTTTCCAGAAGCTGGTGGCTTTTTGCCAGCACCATGCTGACGCTGCCTTTCTGATAGCCGATACGTAAGCTTTCCGGAGCCGTTTCTGCGGCATGGGCCAGCGAGGTAAATGCCATCAAACCGGCCAGTCCGATGCGGGTTAAGATTTTAAACATGGGCGACTCCTTGAGGCCGACTAAACGCCGGGGCCTGGATATCCCGGCGATGCAGGGCATGCCAGAACGTTTCCAGAGCGTTATCGAGGCGGGTTTGCAGGTTGGGCGTAAAGTGGGGTTTGTGTTGATAGTCGATGACCTGCGAGTCATCGGCGAAAACGCCGTGGAGGATCTCCTGCGCTTTCAACGCGTTCAGCACCGGCTTCAGGGCATAATCCACGGCCAGTAAATGGGCAACCGTACCGCCCGTTGCCAGCGGCAGCACCACCTTGCCGTCCAGCGCGCGTTCCGGAAGCAGATCGAGCAGGGTTTTCAGGGCCCCGGAAAAGGAGGCCTTATAGATGGGCGTTGCTACGATCAGGCCGTCCGCGCCGTTAAGTTGCTCAATGAGGGTTTTCAGCGCGGGGCTGTCGAAACGGGCGTAGAGCAAATCTTCAGGTTCGAAGTTATGCAGGTTCCAGTGGCACACTTCCACATCCAGAGCATTCAGTTTTTCACGGGCATATTCCAGCAGGGCGCTGGAGCGCGAAGGGAATCGTGGACTTCCGGCCAGGGTAATGACGCGCATACTTCCTCCTTATAACTAATTGTTTGCTTTTATCTAACATTCATAACAATTTTAAGGAGTGTGACACCGCGCGTTTATTCCACTAAATGATTTATCTGCAATTAAAATGCAAAAAAGTGCATAAGAAATGGACGGGGAGGTAAACGATTGCGTTTTACGCGGGTTTTTTGCCGCAGGTCAATTCCCTTTCGCGACGGGATCGCCCATAATCCCCTCCCGGTTTGCACACCGGGAATCCAGGAGAGTTCATGTACTACCCCTTCGTTCGTAAAGCCCTTTTCCAGCTCGACCCTGAGCGCGCTCATGAATTTACATTCCAGCAATTACGTCGTATTACCGGCACGCCTCTGGCCGCGCTGGTGCGCCAGCATGTGCCGGTAAAACCTGTGCAGTGCATGGGGCTGACTTTTAAAAATCCGCTGGGTCTGGCGGCCGGTCTGGACAAAAATGGCGAGTGCATTGATGCCCTGGGCGCGATGGGCTTTGGCTCCATTGAAATCGGTACCGTCACCCCGCGCCCGCAGCCGGGAAATGACAAACCGCGCCTGTTCCGACTGGTGGAAGCCGAAGGGCTGATCAACCGCATGGGCTTCAACAACCACGGTGTTGATCACCTGGTCGAGAACGTAAAAAAAGCCCACTTTGACGGAATACTGGGCATCAATATCGGCAAAAATAAAGACACGCCGGTCGAGCAGGGTAAAGATGACTATCTGATTTGTATGGAAAAAGTCTACGCCTATGCCGGTTATATTGCGGTGAATATTTCGTCACCCAATACCCCGGGCCTGCGATCCTTACAATATGGTGAAGCGCTGGACGATCTTCTGAGTGCCATTAAAAATAAGCAAAATGAACTCCAGGCGATCCACCACAAATATGTTCCGGTCGCGGTTAAGATCGCCCCGGATCTTTCTGCCGAAGAATTGATCCAGGTTGCCGACAGTTTGGTTCGCCATAATATTGATGGTGTAATTGCGACCAATACCACGCTCGATCGTTCCCTCGTGCAGGGAATGAAAAACTGTGACGAAGCGGGTGGGTTAAGTGGCCGTCCGGTGCAATTAAAAAGCACCGAAATTATTCGCGCCCTGTCTGCGGAATTAAATGGCCGCCTGCCGATTATTGGCGTCGGCGGCATTGACTCCGTGATTGCTGCGCGTGAGAAGATGGCGGCGGGTGCGTCACTGGTGCAAATCTATTCCGGCTTTATTTTTAAAGGACCGCCGCTGATTAAAGAAATCGTTACGCATATCTAATCTTTTCTCGTAATCAGACAACCGGGGCTTTATTTCCAGCCCTGGTTGTTTTATATTCCGTCACTGTTGCTTATTTAGACATTATAGTCTTTTATTAATGGTGTTATAAACGAAGCGGCAAACAGGACATTTTTAGTACAGGACGTTTTCGGGGACGGGAGAGAAACATGCGAATTAAACCTGACGATAACTGGCGCTGGTATTTTTGCGACGAGCATGACCGAATGATGCTCGACTTAGCCAATGGCATGTTGTTTCGCTCTCGTTTTGCCCGCCGAATGTTAACCCCGGACGCTTTTTCCCCGTCAGGCTTTTGCGTTGATGACGCTGCGCTTTATTTCTCCTTTGAGGAAAAATGTCGCGATCTGATGCTCTCGAAAGAGCAGCGCGCCGAGCTGGTATTAAATGCGCTGGTGGCTATCCGTTTCCTGAAGCCGCAAATGCCAAAGAGCTGGCATTTCCTGCCGCACGGCATGAACTGGACCCCGGCAACGGGCGATGCGGCCAGCGTCAACCTGAGCGATACCGCAGAAGAGGTGAGCCTGCTGGTGGTGGAGCCAGGCGAAAATGCCGCGCTCTGCCTGCTGGCCCAACCTGGCGTGACGATTGCCGGGCGGACGATGCAGCTCGGGGATGCCATTAAGGTCATGAACGACAGGCTGAAGCCCCAGCTTCGCGTGGATGCCTTCAGCCTCGAGCAGGCGGTTTAAGCTTCCAGCTGTACCGACGTTTTCGGGACGCAGCTACAGCACAGTATTGTGCCGTCATTTCCAATTGCCGACTTTTTCAACGCACTCACTTCGCCATCCACCAGTCTGATACGACAGCATCCGCAAATGCCCGCGCGGCAGGAATAGGGTATGCGGATCCCCGCTTGTTCCAGCTGCTCAAGCAGTACCTGCTGGTTGTTACCCCGGATGACGTTGCCCTGCCAGTGAATATCTACCGCAGAGGCGACGTTCGTCTCAACGTCGACAAACTCCTCCTCCTGACCCGAGCCGTACACTCTCGCTGGCCCACGAGCAAGAATTTCGACCTCATCGCCGACGCGGATCGCACCGCTGGAGCGTGGGATCAGGTTCTGGCCGAAATCGACATCGCCATTATCCTGCGCGGTGCGGAATGATTGCAGGGTTTTCAACGGTTCGCCGGAAGGATGCTTCTGGCCTTTCTCCGGGCTCACCGTGGTGAAAATGCAGCGGCTGCAGGGCTTCACCACGTCAAAAATGACGCTGCCAATGCGGATCACTTTCCAGGTATCTTCGTCCCAGGCCTCGGCACCCGTCACCACCAGGTTCGGACGGAACTGTTCCATCTGAACGCTGGCTTTGCAGCGGCCTTGTAGATCACGCAGCGAGGCTTCGTTGGTCAGCAGGAACGGGAAGCCATCGGCGAAGGAGAGGGGAACGGCGTCGTGTCGCTTCACGCGACGCGTCAGTTCAGGTCCAACCCACCGCAGCTGCACGTCACGGGAGAAGAAGCCGCTTAACCAGCGGTTAATCTCATCCGGGGCGATGCGCGCGGTAAAATGGTTTCCCCACACTTCCGTTGGCGCATCGACGGGCGCAAAATCCGCAAACCGAATCACCGCGCTGGAACCGTCCGGCGCGGTAAGGTGCAAACCGTCGTGAAGCGGGGAAGGGGTAAAGCGAACCATCTGAGGGAACTGGCGTGCGGTAATAAACGTACCGTCAGGCTCGGTGACCATAAAAATGCGATCGAAGGCGAATCCGCTCATGTCGGCCAGCGCGTGAGAGACGCCGATGCCGCGCATGGATTTCACCGGATGAATAAAAAGCCTGGATAACGTCGCCACTGCACACTCCCTCGAATGAAAATAAGCCTTCAACTTTATGACATACACGCCATATTAGCTATAATGCGCGACAATTTTCTAAGAGTAAAAGTGACGATATGAATTCTCTGTTTGCCAGTACGGCCCGTGGGCTGGAAGAGCTGTTAAAAACTGAACTGGAAAGCCTGGGCGCACAAGAGTGTCAGGTGGTTCAGGGTGGTGTCCATTTTGAGGGCGACACGCGGCTTATTTACCAGAGCCTGATGTGGAGCCGCCTGGCGTCGCGCATCATGCTGCCGATGAAGGAATGCAAGGTTTATAGCGACCTTGACCTCTACACCGGCGTACAGATGATCGACTGGACAGAGATCTTCACCCCGAATGCCACCTTTGCGGTGCATTTCAACGGCGTGAACGACGAGATCCGCAACAGCCAGTACGGTGCCCTGCGCGTAAAAGACGCCATTGTGGACTGCTTTACGCGTAAAAATAAGGAACGTCCGAACGTCGATCGTGAAAACCCGGATCTGCGTATTAACGTCTGGCTGAACGGCGACACGGCGAGTATCTCTCTCGATCTGAGCGGCGCGGGCCTGCACCTGCGCGGCTACCGCGATCGTACCGGCATGGCACCCATCAAAGAGACCCTGGCGGCCGCCATTGTGACGCGCTCCGGCTGGCAGCCGGGCACGCCGCTGCTCGACCCGATGTGTGGTTCCGGTACCCTGCTGATTGAAGCGGCCATGCTGGCCACCGACCGCGCCCCGGGACTGCACCGCGGCCAGTGGGGCTTCAAAGGCTGGGCGCAGCACGATGAAGCGCTTTGGAAAGAGGTCAAAGACGACGCGCAGACCCGCGCACGTAAGGGGCTGGCGGAATATACCTCTCATTTCTACGGCTCCGATAGCGACCCTCGCGTCATTGAGCGCGCGCGCAGCAACGCCCGCCGTGCCGGTATCGGCGAGCTGGTCACCTTCGAAGTAAAAGACGTGGCAAACCTGACCAACCCGCTGCCAAAAGGCCCGTACGGTACCGTGATCAGCAACCCGCCATACGGCGAACGTCTCGACAGCGAACCGGCGCTGATTGCCCTGCACAGCCTGCTTGGCCGCAACATGAAGGACCACTTCGGCGGCTGGAACCTGTCTCTGTTCAGCGCCTCGCCGGAACTGCTGAGCTGCCTGCAGCTGCGTGCCGACCGCCAGTTTAAGGCGAAAAACGGCCCGCTGGACTGCGTGCAGAAAAACTACCATCTGGCGGAGAAGGCGGCCGACAGCAAGCCGTCCGGCGTGGCGGAAGATTACGCTAACCGTCTGCGCAAGAACCTGAAGAAATTTGAGAAGTGGGCGAAGCAGGAGGGCATTGAATGCTACCGCCTGTATGATGCCGACCTGCCGGAGTACAACGTGGCGGTTGACCGCTACGCGGATTGGGTGGTGATTCAGGAATATGCGCCGCCGAAAACCATTGATGCGCAAAAAGCGCGTCAGCGCATGCTGGACGTTATTGCCGCCACCATCGCCGTGCTGGGTATTGCGCCAAACAAGCTGGTGCTGAAAACCCGCGAGCGTCAGAAAGGGAAAAATCAGTACCAGAAGATGGGCGAGAAGGGCGACTTTATCGAAGTGGGCGAATATAACGCCCGCCTGTGGGTCAACCTGACCGACTATCTGGATACCGGCCTGTTCCTCGACCACCGTATCGCCCGCCGCATGCTGGGCCAGATGAGCAAGGGCAAGGACTTCCTGAATCTCTTCTCCTATACCGGCAGCGCCAGCGTGCATGCGGGTCTGGGCGGCGCGCGCAGCACCACCACGGTGGATATGTCCCGCACCTATCTGGAGTGGGCGGAGCGAAACCTGCGTCTTAACGGCTTAACCGGGCGTCAGCATCGTCTGATGCAGGCTGACGTGCTGGGCTGGCTGCGCGACACCGACGAGCAGTTTGACCTGATCTTTATCGATCCGCCGACCTTCTCCAACTCCAAGCGCATGGAAGATAGCTTTGACGTTCAACGCGATCACCTGCGCCTGATGACCGACCTGAAGCGCCTGCTGCGTAAAGGCGGCACCATTATGTTCTCGAACAACAAACGCGGCTTCCGTATGGATCATGACGGCTTAGCAGCCCTGGGACTGAAAGCACAAGAAATCAGCCAAAAAACGCTGTCTCAGGACTTTGCCCGTAACCGTCAAATCCATAACTGCTGGTTGATTACCGCGGTCTGAAAGGAAAAATAAATGTCTTTAATTAGTATGCACGGCGCGTGGCTCTCTTTCAGCGACTCACCGCTTCTCGACAATGCAGAGCTGCACATCGAAGATAACGAGCGCGTCTGTCTGGTGGGCCGTAACGGCGCGGGTAAATCCACGCTGATGAAAATCCTTAACCGCGAACAGGGCCTGGATGACGGGCGCATTGTTTACGAACAGGATCTGATTGTCTCCCGCCTGCAGCAGGATCCACCGCGTCACGTGACCGGCAGCGTGTACGATTTCGTGGCGGAAGGGATCTCCGAGCAGGCTGAATACCTGAAGCGCTATCACGAGATTTCGCATCTGGTGATGACCGATCCGAGCGACAAAAACCTCAACGAACTGGCAAAAGTGCAGGAGATGCTCGATCACCACGGTCTGTGGCAGCTTGAAAACCGCATTAATGAAGTGCTGGCGCAGCTCGGGCTGGAACCCGACATGGAGCTGTCGGCGCTCTCCGGCGGCTGGCTGCGTAAAGCCGCCCTGGGTCGTGCGCTGGTCAGCGGGCCGAAGGTGCTGCTGCTGGACGAACCGACGAACCACTTGGATATCGAAGCGATCGACTGGCTGGAAGGCTTCCTGAAAACCTTCAGCGGCACCATCATCTTTATCTCGCACGATCGTTCGTTTATTCGCAATATGGCGACGCGCATTGTCGATCTCGACCGCGGCAAGCTCGTGACCTATCCTGGCGATTACGATACGTATCTGCTGGAGAAAGAAGAAAACCTGCGCGTGGAAGAGTTGCAGAATGCGGAGTTTGACCGCAAGCTGGCGCAGGAAGAGGTCTGGATCCGCCAGGGCATCAAAGCCCGCCGTACCCGTAACGAAGGCCGCGTGCGCGCCCTGAAGGCGATGCGTCGCGAGCGCAGCGAACGCCGTGAAGTGATGGGCAGCGCCAAAATGCAGGTGGAAGAGGCGTCCCGTTCCGGCAAGATTGTCTTTGAAATGGAAAACGTTAACTATCAGGTTGACGGTAAAGTGCTGGTGAAAGACTTCTCGGCACAGGTTCAGCGCGGCGACAAAATCGCCCTGATTGGCCCGAACGGCTGCGGTAAAACCACGCTGCTGAAACTGATGCTCGGCCAGCTGCAGGCCGACAGCGGCCGCATTCACTGCGGGACCAAGCTGGAGGTCGCCTACTTCGACCAGCACCGCGCGGAGCTGGATCCGGACCGTACGGTGATGGACAACCTCGCCGAAGGCAAGCAGGAAGTGATGGTGAACGGCAAGCCGCGCCACGTGCTGGGCTACCTGCAGGACTTTCTGTTCCATCCGAAGCGTGCCATGACGCCGGTGCGCGCGCTGTCAGGCGGTGAGCGCAACCGTCTTCTGCTGGCGCGCCTGTTCCTGAAGCCAAGCAACCTGCTGATCCTCGATGAACCGACCAACGATCTGGATGTCGAAACGCTGGAACTGCTGGAAGAACTGATTGACGGTTATCAGGGCACCGTGATGCTGGTCAGCCACGATCGTCAGTTCGTTGACAACACCGTGACCGAGTGCTGGATCTTCGAAGGTGAAGGGCGAATTGGTCAATATGTCGGCGGTTATCACGATGCAAAAGGGCAGCAGGCACAGTCGCTGGCGACGAAACAGTCAAAGTCCAAAATAAGTTCTGAACCTGCTGTAACAAAAGCAGAAACTGTCAAGAAAACCTCGGCTAAACTAAGCTATAACCTGCAGCGCGAACTGGAGGGGCTGCCGCAGCGTCTTGAAGAGCTGGAGGCTGCGCTTGAGGATCTGCAAAAACAGGTTGCTGATGCGTCATTCTTTACCCAATCGCATGACTATACTCAGAAAGTATTGGCTGAAATGTCCGCGGCTGAAAAAGCCCTGGAAGACGCCTTTGAGCGCTGGGAGTACCTTGAGTCTCTGAAAAACGGCGCATAAACAGGGATAACATATGTGTGACCAGCACCATGCCGACAGGCATATTTTATGCTCGCAATGCGATATGCTCGTGGCGTTGCCAGAGCTTGGTCACGGACATAAAGCCCTGTGTCCACGCTGTGGCGCGACGTTGACAACCGAGTGGGACGCGCCGCGGCAGCGTCCCACTGCTTACGCGCTGGCAGCACTGTTCATGCTGCTGCTCTCTAATCTCTTCCCCTTCATCTATATGAAGGTGGGGGGGATCACCAGTCAGGTGGATCTGCTTGAAATCCCGGGCGTGATGTTCTCGGAAGATTACGCCAGCCTGGGGACCTTCTTTCTCCTGTTTGTCCAGATAGTCCCGGCTTTTTGCCTGGTCGTCATCCTTTTGCTGGTGAACCGCGTCAGGATGCCGGCACCGCTGAAAATCCGACTTGCGCGTATTCTGTTTCAGCTCAAAAGCTGGGGGATGGCGGAGATCTTTCTGGCGGGGATCCTGGTCAGTTTCGTGAAGCTGATGGCGTACGGCGACGTGGGGATTGGCAGCAGCTTTATTCCCTGGTGTCTGTACTGCGTCCTGCAGCTGCGCGCTTTCCAGTGCGTGGACAGACGCTGGGCGTGGGATGATATCGCCCCGGCACCGACGCTTGCGCAGACGGTGAAGGTCGGCGTGCCCGGCATTCGCCAGGGGCTTCGCTCGTGCCCGTGCTGTACCGCCGTGCTGCCCGCCGATCTCGACGTTTGTCCGCGCTGCGAAACGAAAGGGCACGTGCGCCGTAAAAATAGCCTGCAGTGGACGATGGCGCTGCTGGTCACGTCCGTCATGCTGTATCTGCCAGCCAATATTCTGCCAATCATGATCACCGATTTGCTCGGCGACAAAATGCCCTCGACGATCCTGGCCGGGGTGATACTGCTCTGGGGCGAAGGTTCCTATCCGGTCGCTGGCGTCATCTTTATCGCCAGTATTATGGTGCCCACCTTAAAAATGATCGCCATCGCCTGGCTCTGTTGGGATGCGAAAGGTCATGGGAAACGCGACAGCGAACGCATGCACCTGATTTATGAAGTGGTCGAGTTTGTCGGACGCTGGTCAATGATTGACGTGTTTGTCATCGCCGTTCTCTCTGCGCTGGTGCGGATGGGCGGTTTGATGAGTATTTATCCTGCGATGGGGGCTTTAATGTTTGCACTGGTCGTGATCATGACCATGTTTGCGGCCATGACCTTCGACCCTCGTTTATCGTGGGATCGTGAGCCTGAATCAAGCCATGAGGAAGAGTAAGAGCATGGAAAATAAGAGTGGAGAGGCGAAAGTGCAGAAGGTCAAAAACTGGTCTCCGGTGTGGATTTTTCCCATCGTGACTGCGCTGATCGGTGCCTGGATCCTGTTTTATCATTACAGCCATCAGGGGCCGGAAGTGACGCTGATAACCACCAATGCCGAGGGGATTGAGGGCGGTAAAACGACCATCAAAAGCCGTAGCGTGGATGTGGGCGTGGTGGAAAGCGCAACCCTGACCGACGATTTAACCCATGTGGAAATTAAGGCGCGCCTGAATGCCGGCATGGAAAAACTGCTGCACGGCGATTCCGTTTTCTGGGTCGTTAAGCCGCAGGTGGGGCGTGAAGGGATCAGCGGCCTGGGGACGCTGCTCTCGGGTGCCTACATTGAACTGCAGCCGGGGGCTAAGGGTAACCAGCCAGCCCAATACCAGCTTCTGGATTCACCGCCGCTTGCACCGCCTGATGCCAAGGGCATCCGCGTGATCCTCGACAGTAAAAAAGCGGGTCAGCTCACGGCGGGCGACCCGGTTCTGTTCCGCGGCTACCGCGTCGGTTCGGTTGAGAAAAGCACGTTTGATCCGCAGAAACGCGCGATCAGCTATCAGCTCTTCATTAATGCGCCAAACGATCGCCTGGTTACCAGCAACGTCCGCTTCTGGAAAGACAGCGGGATCGCGGTGGATCTGACTTCGGCTGGCATGCGCGTTGAAATGGGTTCGCTGACCACGCTGTTTGGTGGCGGCGTGAGTTTTGACGTGCCGGAGGGCCTGGATTTAGGGCAGCCGGTCGCAGAGAACACCGCTTTCCGTCTCTTTGACGATCAAAAAAGCATTCAGGATGCGCTCTATACCGATCACGTTGACTTCCTGATGTTCTTTAAAGACTCCGTTCGCGGCCTGCAGCCGGGGGCGCCTGTTGAATTCCGAGGCATTCGTCTCGGTACGGTTGGGCAAGTGCCGTTCTTCGTCCCGGGCCTTCAGCAGGTGCTGGATGATGATTACCGCATTCCGGTACTGATCCGCATTGAACCGGAGCGTCTGCTTAATCAGATTGGTGAAAATCAGGATATCGCGACTCATATCACCCAGCTGATGGAACGCGGTCTGCGCGGGTCGCTGAAAACCGGCAACCTGGTAACCGGTGCGCTGTATGTGGATATGGACTTCTACCCGAAAGCACCGCCGATTACCGGTATCCGTGAATTCGGTGGCTACAAGATCATCCCAACGGTGAGCAGCGGTCTGGCGCAGATCCAGCAGCGTCTGATGGAGACGCTGGATAAGATCAACAATCTGCCACTGAATCCGATGATTGAAGCGGCAACAAACTCGCTGAGCGAAAGCCAGGCAACGATGCGCCGTCTGCAAACCACGCTGGATAACATCAACAAGATTACGGCGAGCCAGAGCATGCAGCAGCTGCCGCAGGACATGCAGAAAACGCTGCGTGAGCTGAACCGCAGTATGCAGGGCTTCCAGCCGGGATCAGCGGCCTATAACAAGATGGTGGCAGATATGCAGCGTCTTGATCAGGTCCTGCGTGAACTGCAGCCGGTTCTGAAAACGCTCAACGAGAAGAGCAATGCGCTGGTGTTCGAAGCGAAAGATAAAAAGGATCCTGAGCCGAAGAGGGCAAAAGAATGAAAAAATGGCTATTGATGGTTGGCGCTCTGCTGTTAACGGCGTGCAGTTCAGGGGGAGATAATAAAAGCTATTATCAGCTGCCTGTGGCAACCCACAGCGGTGGGCAAAGCACGGCCAGTCAGGGAAACCGCCAGCTGTGGGTTGAGCAGGTCGCCGTGCCGGATTATCTGGCAGGAAACGGCGTGGTCTATCAGACCAGCGACGTGAAATACGTGATTGCGACCAACAACCTGTGGGCCAGCCCGCTGGATCAGCAGCTGCGCAACACGCTGGTGGCCAATCTGGGCAGCCAGCTTCCGGGGTGGGTAGTCGCGTCGCAGCCGCTGGGTAACGATCAGGATACGCTGAACGTCACCGTAACGGGCTTCCACGGCCGTTATGACGGTGCGGTGGTGATCAGCGGGGAGTGGTTGCTGAACCATCAGGGGCAGCTGATTAAGCGTCCTTTCCATCTGGAGCTGAAGCAGCAGAAAGATGGCTATGACGAAATGGTGAAAGTCCTGGCTCAGGGATGGGCGCAGGAGTCGGCCAGTATCGCGAGAGAGATTTCCCGACTGCCATAAGTAAAATTCATCATCAGAAACCGCAATCGGTCTGTCGCTGATTGCGGTTTTTTTTCGTTTTCAACTCAGGTTGTTACTTGTGCCACGTCACAATTTTTGTACAAATGAACTTCCAGCTAGCTCACAAATATGACACCCGTATGAATTTTGAACATTGACGATGCGACTAATTCGGGGTATTCGTTATCTGTGCCTGTGCAGATAGTGCAGACACTGTTTTCTTTCCACCAGACAAAAGAATGAGGGAAACGAGGCATGAAGAGACAGAAACGAGATCGCCTGGAACGGGCTCATCAACGTGGTTATCAGGCCGGCATCGCTGGACGTTCTAAAGAAATGTGTCCTTATCAGACGATAAATCAAAGGTCACAATGGCTTGGAGGCTGGCGAGAAGCCATCGGCGACAGGGCACTCATAGCCTGATAACGTCTCTTTCAAAAAAGAAACCTCCGCAATGCGGAGGTTTCGCCTTTCTGGAGGTGCGAAAGCACGATCAGAACGCGGACGTGTCCTGGAACAGGCCAACCTTCAGGTCGCTTGCGCTATAGATCAGACGACCGTCTACCAGCACTTCGCCATCTGCCAGGCCCATAATCAGGCGGCGGTTAACGATGCGCTTGAAGTGAATACGATAGGTCACTTTCTTCGCCGTAGGCAGAACCTGGCCGGTGAATTTTACTTCGCCTACGCCCAGCGCGCGGCCTTTACCTTCACCACCCAGCCAGCCCAGATAGAAGCCAACCAGCTGCCACATTGCATCCAGACCCAGACAGCCAGGCATTACCGGATCGCCAATAAAGTGGCAACCGAAGAACCACAGGTCCGGGCTGATATCGAGTTCTGCTTCTACGTAACCCTTATCGAAGTTGCCGCCGGTTTCGGTCATTTTCACGACACGGTCCATCATCAGCATGTTCGGGGCCGGTAACTGTGGGCCTTTCGCGCCAAACAGTTCACCGCGACCAGAGGCAAGAAGATCTTCTTTTGTATAGGATTCGCGTTTATCTACCATGTTCTCAGTAAGCCTTATTTTAGTGAAGGACGCAGGATAGCTAACACGTGTACGCTGAACAAGTCCGATCAGTTCGAACCAAACCAGCCCAGCCAGCGTAACGGCCATGGATAACGGTGACGAGCATCCTGCTGTGTCGCCTGAGCAATGCGCTCCTGGATAGTCTGCATCAGGGTGGTTTGCCCTTCGCCGTCCCATACCAGGTTTGTCAGTAAGGGTAGTGCATCCTCAATCCCTTCGATGGCCCAGATAGCGAACTGCTCTTGTTCAACCGCATCCAGAATCTCCTGACTGAGGCTTAAATGGCGTGCGTTGGGTGCCGGAATAATGACACCCTGCTTGCCGTTTAAACCGCGCTGCTGGCAGATAGAGAAGAAGCCTTCAATTTTTTCGTTGAGGCCACCCACAGGCTGCGCCCGACCGAATTGATCCACCGAACCGGTGATCGCGATGTTCTGGTTGATGGGCACTTCCGCCAGGGCGCTGATTAAGGCGCACAGTTCAGCCATAGAGGCGCTATCGCCATCCACTTCGCTGTAGGACTGCTCAAACGTCAGCGAGGCGGAGAAGGGGATCTGTTGCTCAAGCTGCAGCTCAGACATCAAAAACGCCTGCATGATCATCATGCCTTTCGCGTGAATGTTTCCGCCCAGCTCGGCTTTCCGTTCGATATCGGTAAATTCGCCATCGCCAATGTGCACAACGCAGCTGATACGGGACGGCTCCCCGAACGCGCGCGGATGGCCAGGGAATTCAATCACCGACAGAGCGTTGATCTGCCCGACGCGTTCGCCTTCGGTTTCCACCAGGATTTGGTCCAGCAGAATTTCATCCTGCATACGGTCAGCAAGATAGCCTTCCCGCCACTCTCGCTGTGCCAGCATCTGGGTGAGCTGCTCTCCGGTGAACGCACCGTTACCGCTGATCGTGCCCACTTCACGCAGCTGTTTGCCGATCCAGAGCGGGCAAAGGGGGAGCGTTTCCTGGTCACCGGTATAGCGCACCGCTTCGCGGATCAGGCCTGGCCATGCGTCAGCCGCAGGCGTTGGCAGTGCAAAACGTTCAGCAACGGCCATCACCCACTGGCACCACTGCGCCATATCGTCGGCATCGGCAATCTGGATATTGTCTTCGTATTCGCTATACACCGCCTGTTCAGCCAGTTCAGGCTCCATTTCCTGGAAGTCTGCCAGCGATTCACGGTCGCCCGTTAGCACGACGGTTAATGACAGCGGCATAGACGGAACCGAGACAGGCAGAGGACGAGACTCATCGTAGCCGACCCAGTCGAAACGCTGCTGATGCACGATGGTTTTCAGACGCATCCACAGCAGCGGCTGCGAGAGCAGGGTACGCAGCGAGATGATCAGGACACCGCCATTTGCGCGATGTACCAGCCCAGGCTGCAGCGAAAGCTCGCCGTTAAACTGGCGCAGACAACCAAAGAGTTGTTCAGCCTCGACCCAGTTCGCGGTAATCACCTCGCCCTTAGCGGCAAAAAGGCCGTCAGCCTGCGCCGCCGGTTCGAAAGTAACATCATGTCCAGCGATACGATACTGGCCGCCAAAAACGGCGTTCGCTTCCGGCTTTAGCTGACGCACGGCATCCCCGAACAACGTCAGGTATTCCGCTTCTTCCGGGGCTTTGAGCAGCATGAAAGGCGCAGTTGCCCAAGGGCTTAATACCTGCTCCAGCGCATAATGCAAACGGGGCTGCGTATCGCTAAGGATGAATTCGTGTTCTTTTGCGAGATCTGGCTGTGCAAACAGTTCCTGATAACTTTCGGTATCCGGAACAAGGTCACGCCATGCAAGTTTCGTAATGGTCAAAGTTGATGTTTTTTAGTCAGATGTAAAAGCGTGGAGTATACCGTAAGCGGGGGGCTGTACCCAAGCAGGATTGGGGATTTCGACAGGGTGATTGGCTGCATTCACTCACAGGATATGATTTCTTTTCAGCAGATTGCTAAAAAACTGATATTCTGAACAGAGTTACGTGGTAACACTGAGATCGCAATGAAATATCAACAACTGGAAAATCTCGAAAGCGGCTGGAAATGGAAGTACCTGGTCAAAAAGCACCGTGAAGGGGAGCTGATCACCTGCTACATCGAAGCCAGCGCTGCGCAAGAAGCCGTGGATATTTTGCTGACCCTCGAAAACGAACCGGTACAGGTCAACGGCTGGATTGAGAAACACATTAATCCTGCGTTGTTAAACCGGATGAAGCAAACTATCCGCGCGCGACGCAAACGGCATTTTAATGCTGAGCACCAGCACACTCGCAAAAAATCAATCGACCTGGAATTTGTTGTCTGGCAGCGCCTGGCCGGGCTGGCACAACGACGGGGTAAAACGCTGTCGGAAACCATCGTGCAGTTGATTGAGGATGCAGAACATAAAGAGCAGTACGCCAACCAGATGTCGACACTGAAGAATGATCTTCAGGCGCTGTTGGGTAAAAAGTAGTTTTTTTACTTTTCTTCAGACAATAAAAAACCCCGCATTGCGGGGTTTTTTTATAAGACGATAACTTATGCCGCTGGCTGAGTTACAACGTCTTTGATGCCTTTAACTTCGATCTCTACGCGACGATCTGGAGCCAGGCAGTCGATCAGTGCAGCGCGAGCTTTCACGTTGTCACAGGTGTTGCCAGTAACTGGGTTAGATTCGCCCATACCACGTGGGGAGATCTTGTTAGCTGGGATACCTTTAGAGATCAGGTAATCAACAACAGACTGAGCACGTTTCTCAGACAGTTTCTGGTTGTAAGCGTCAGAACCGATACGGTCGGTGAAGCCCAGAACCACTACAGAACCGTCTTTAGGATCCAGGTTGCTCAGCTGGGTGTACAGCTGATCCAGTGCCTGCTGGCCTTCTGGTTTCAGAGTCGCTTTGTTGAAGTTGAACAGAACGTCAGACTTCAGAGTGAAGTGCTTGGTCTGTACTTCTGGAGCTGGAGCCGGCGCTGGAGCAACAACTGGAGCTGCTTCTTCCTGCTGGCCGAAACGGTAGGAAACACCAACGCTCAGCATGCCGTTGTCTGGACGAACACCAACGGTGTTGCCGTCGCCGATGTTGTTAACCCACTGGTATTCCAGACGGGTAGCGATGTCACGGGTCATAGCCCACTCAACGCCACCAGCGAATACTGGGGAAACACCGGTGTCATGGTCGTCGCCAGCGATGCTGTTGCTGGAGTCAGCGCGCCATACCATGCCGCCCAGACGGGTGTACACGTCCAGATCGTCAGTTACTGGGTAACCCAGTTTAGCGGTCAGCTGAACGCCCTGTGCTTTGAAAGCGCCGTTTACGGTGTCGCCTTTGTATGGCATACGACCTAACCAGTCGTAACCCATTTCAAAACCAACATACGGGTTAACCTGATAGCCACCGAACGCACCTGCACCAAGCTGGCTCTCGTGAGTTGGGCCATCGTTGTTCAGGTCTTTGTTGTACCAGCCGGTGTCGTGGAACTGAGACCAGCCCAGTTTACCACCTGCATACCAGGTATTATCTTTCGGAGCGGCCTGCGCTACGGTAGCGAAGCCAGCCAGTGCCACTGCAATCGCGATAGCTGTCTTTTTCATTTTTTGCGCCTCGTTATCATCCAAAATTCGCCATGAAAGTCTCAAGAGAGAATCACGGTTAAATCCTTCACCGGGGGGCGTGGTCAAATATAAATCTACCGATATCTTCGGCTTAGGCCGAGCACCCCTGGCGATGTAAAGTCTACAACGTAGCTGAAAACTTACAAGTGTGAAGTCCGTCAGGCATATGAAAAAAAAAGTTCCGTATACCGATTATTTAACATTTTTCGAACGAATTTTGTGCAATAAAATTAAGGAGAACCGCACCAGACAAGCCTTGCCGCAATTTTAAGGCCGGGAACTAAAATCCCATCTTGCGGTCAAAAAAAACTCCAGGAAAAATCTCAAATTCACTCAATGATACAAATTTGAGTGAATTTTTAGCCCAGAAAGTTGTCCTCTGCGGTAAGAATCCGATCGAACCGGACGCATAATGAACCCGATCGCATTCCCTTCTTCAGCGGCTTCAGTCAGTCGGAAATGTTCCTCTTCCGTCAATTCTTCCGGTAACCAACCAATCACCACGCTGTAATTTCCTGTGCGTAACGCGCGGATCATCGACTCAACGGTATCGCAAGGCGAAAGTTGATTAATCTGCATGACCTTGGTCAGCGGAAGGCCTGCGGATTGAACCCACTCGCGACTCAGCTTTTGCTGAGGCGTGAGCCAAAGCTGCCAGCGTGATTGCTGACCGAGCTGTTGTAATAATGGCAGTAAAAGAAGTTGCGTTAACAAGGGCTGGTCTTCACGATAAACCACTTCACTGATAAGCCCTGTGGAAACACGCTCGACGGAATTCTGCGCGACATTGCCTGCGGCAGAAGAGATAGAGGTTGCGCGATTTGCATAGCCTGAAGTGTGCATATTCATTCCAGCCCTGTGGTTACTGTATGGATATACAGTAACTCCTGTATGCCCAAAGATCAACCTCATTTTCGGAAAGCGACTCGCAAAATTCATTCAATCTTGATGCCCCTCGAAAAATCATCTTGCTCAACGACGATAAGTTGCCTATTTTCCTGCTAACGGATCCGCTAGTAAGAAATTTCGTTGTTAGCCTATGATTTTGAAGGGAAATATCATGAAAAAGATATCTTATGAACGGATTTATAAATCCCAGGAATACCTCTCTCCGTTGGGCGAGATTCATCATCGCGCGCTGTTTGGCGGTTACACCCTGGCGGTCGATGATGCGGTCTTTGCCATGGTGTCCGATGGCGAACTTTACCTTCGCGCGTGTGAAGAGAGTGCAAAATACTGTGTAAAAAATGCTTCCTCCTTCTTGACGTTGATGAAGCGAGGCCGCCCGGTGCTGCTCAACTATTATCGTGTGGATGACGGATTATGGCAGGACAGGGAGCGGTTGCTTCAGCTCTCCTCGTTTGCACTCAGTGCGGCAAGGAAAGAGCGCTACCAGCGTCATCAACGAACCCGTCTTAAGGATCTGCCGAACCTGACCTTTCAGCTTGAAGTCTTGCTCTTTGAAGCCGGTATCACCAATGAAGAAACGCTGCGGGCGCTGGGCGCCAGAGCGAGCTGGCTGAAGATGCGGGCAAAGAATAAGGCACTCAGTATAAAAGTGCTCTTTGCGCTGGAAGGGGCTATCGAAGGGCTGCATGAGGCGGCACTCCCGGCAGGTATCCGCCGGGAGCTGACGGAGTGGTTTAATGCGCTGCCTGAGCCGCAGGAGAGTCGTTCCTCCAGGTAGCGATGTGCTGTTGCAGCCGGCAAATTTCAGGCAGCAGAGCGATAAGCAGGCCTATCTGCTGAAGAACCAGCGGCGCTTTGCTGTCGTTTCCCGGGTCAAGATGCGCAATGCGTTGAGCCAGTTCATCCAGAGCCTGTCGAACGCGCGGTTCATCGGCCGGGCGGTGATGAAGCGCATCATCGACATAGCAGACGGCGTCATCGAGGAGGTTGAGAACCGCCGGGTTAGTGAGCTTCTCGCGGTGGGCCCCCAGCGTCGAAATATAGCTGGTAAAGGTATGGTTCAGGCAGAGCAGGCGGAACGCTGTCTCACGAATCTCAGCCGTGGCGCGCGGCTCCGTTGACATGTTAGAGACAACGGAGGCCAGTTCAGCATCACTGTTGTGCGCGTCGCGACGTGCTATCCGGTAAGCCAGACGGTTATCGCGGCCCTGGTGGTACTGCTCCAGAATTGCGTCAAGGTAACGACAGTTGGCATTCATCGCCCTGTCTACTACGCGCGGCAAATTGCGAAAACGCCAGTCCGGCCAGATAAAGCTGACCGCGGCCCAGGCAATCGCGCAGCCAATCAGCGTATCAATCACGCGGGGCAGGGCGACTTCAAACCCTTCACCCAGCAGATTAAAGCAGAGCAGCACCAGCAGCGTGATGAACATGGTGGCATGGGCGTACTGCACGTTGCGAAACGCGAAAAACAGCACGCCGGTGATCACGATCAGAATTAGCTGCCCTTCGACGGAAGGCACGAAATAAAGCACCGGCAGGCCGATTGCGACCCCGACCAGCGTGCCGATAATGCGCAGCGCAAGACGGTGTCGGGTGGCGTTATAGTTCGGCTGGCAGACGAACAGGCTGGTCAGCAGGATCCAGTAGCCATGATGCAGCCCGGTTATCTGGATAAAGGCATAACCCACGCACAGCACCAGCGACATTCTCACCGCGTGGCGGAAGAGAGCCGACTCCGGGGTAAAGTTGCGGCTCAGGCGTAGCCACATATCGCTAACACTGTGCACGCTGTCATCAGCAAGCTGATTGTCGACCTCACTGCCCGGAAGCGCCATCGCCTGCTCGGACTCGATGGTCGCCAGCTGTGCGTCAATCGCCCGCAGGTTGTTCAGCAGAAAGCCCAGCGCTTTGATGTGTTCCGGCGACGTTCCGCTGGCCTGAACGCGGTCGAGCGCTGCGTCAAGATGGCTAAATACGCGTTCAAAACGTGGGTCATGCTGATAGGGCGTGCGCAGCAGAATGGAGCGCGAGAGCTGCTGGCACGCCTGGGACTGCATGGAGAGCAGGCGCTGGAAGCGGAACATCACGTCGCTGTAGCGGAACTTCTCGCGCAGGGCGGCATACTGGACGTGCGAGGAGCTGGCGCGTTCATGAATGTCCTGGGCGGCAAAATAGTAGTGTAAGGTTCTTCGCGTTCCGCGCTGACCGCGATCGCCGCGCAGACGGGTCAGCAGAGAGGCTTTTGTCTGGTTAAGGGTGGCGACCAGTTGACCATTTGCCAGCGCCAGATCGTAGAGCGGCGCCTGGCTTTCTTCCTCGATATCCGGGTCGAACAGCCGGGATTTCAGTTCCAGATAGTGGGCTAGCTGCTCAAAGCTGCGGGCAAGGTTGTCCTGCAGAGGACGAACAGGGAAGATCAGATGACCGGTTAAGGTCAGCAGGTTATACCAGATGGCGCCGAGCAACAGCAGAACCGGCTGCTGGTACCACTGGTCGTAGAGGGATGCGCCCAGCATGGTATAGATGGCGATCAGCAGGGCGCCAAACGCGATAGTGGCATAGCGCTGCCCGAGGCCGCCCAGTAAAATAAACCCGCTGGTTGAGAGCGTCAGACCCAGGGCAAACAGCCAGGGCCAGGGGAAAAGTAACTCAACGGACGCTGACGCAATAAAAAAGCAGACGAGCGTGATGACCAGGTTGCGTAAACGCCCGGCCAGACGATCGTCCAGGTCCGCCAGCGCCCCGGCCACGACGCCCAGCGTGAGCGGGATGGTGAGCTTGACGTCATTCAGCCACCAGGGCAGGGCAACCGTGCCGCAAAGTGCGATAAATATCCTGACGTTATAAAGCCAGGTGCTGTTCCAGGTATAACGGCGAAGCAGTGGGCTTAGCATAAACGCGGCCAGTCCTTAGTTACTGAAAACGACGACGCGCATTGGCTTCACGCGCCGCCTGGGCCACTTCGACCGGAACAACCCTGCGCCCGACGGGCCAAAGAGCGATAGCGGCGATCTTAAAGTTCGCGATCCCCACCGGAATACCAATAATCGTGATGCACTGCGCAATACCCGCAAAAATATGCATGATGCAGAGCCACCAGCCGAAGAAAATCAGCCACAGAATGTTAAGCAGGGTACCCCCCGTATTCATCAGGGCGTTTTTGCTCTCCGGATTCAGCTCGTCAACGTGGATGGCTTCATTCCCGTAGGGGACGAAGGAGAGTTTTGTGATTTCCCAGCAGGAGCGAGTCAGGGGGAGCGTGAAAATCAGGACGATGCTCACCAGCGTGGCAAAAAGCCAGGAAAGGGTGGTGGCAAAACCGCCCAGCACAAAATTCAACACATTCAGAACGGTACGCATAAACCCTCACTTCCTTTCGATAAAATTAACGCCCAATGATTGTAACGTTTTTTTAGGCTGGAGCACCTTAAAACTGGCAGTTACACTGTCAGGTAAATTATCTCTTCGTGGATTTGGCGGAACATGGAACTGAAAGCAACGTCGTTAGGCAAACGTCTGGCGCAACACCCTTACGACCGGGTGGTTCTCCTTAATGCCGGGGTAAAAGTCTCTGGAGAACGCCACGAATACCTTATTCCGTTTAATCAGCTTCTGGCTATCCACTGCAAACGCGGGCTGGTGTGGGGCGAACTCGAGTTCGTACTGCCTGACGATAAAGTCGTGCGTCTTCACGGCACCGAGTGGGCAGAAACCCAGCGTTTCCATCATCACCTGAACGCGCTCTGGCAGCAGTGGAGTCAGGATATGAGCGTGATTGCCGCCGGAGTGCTTCAAAAGGTGTTGGACGATATCGCGCAAAGCAACGCGCAGCATTCGTGGCTCACCCGTCAGCAGACCGCCGGGTTGCAGCAAAAGATCCGGCAGGCGCTCTCGGCGCTGCCGTTATCCGTGGCGCGTCTTGAGGAGTTTGACAATTGTCGCGACGCCTGGCGCCAGTGCCAGGCCTGGCTGAATGATAAGGATAAAAGCCGACTCGCCCATAATCAGGCCTGGACGGACGCCATGCTCAACCAATACGCCGACTTTTTCAGTACGGTGGAGTCTTCTCCGCTTAATCCGGCTCAGGCGCGCGCGGTGGTCAACGGCGAGCAGTCGCTGCTGGTGCTGGCGGGCGCCGGTAGCGGTAAAACGTCGGTGCTGGTTGCGCGTGCCGGCTGGCTGCTGACGACCGGGGAAGCGGTCGCCGATCAAATTCTGCTTCTGGCCTTTGGCCGCAAGGCGGCCCAGGAGATGGACGAACGGATCCAGGAACGTCTGCATACCCGGGATATCACGGCCAGAACCTTCCATGCCCTTGCCCTGCATATTATTCAGCAGGGCAGTAAAAAAGTGCCTGCTATCAGTAAGCTGGAAAACGACGCGCAGGCGCGCCTGGCGCTGTTTATCAAAACGTGGCGCCAGCAGTGCAGTGAGAAAAAGGCGCAGGCGAAAGGGTGGCGCCAGTGGCTCGAGGAGGAGCTCAACTGGGACGTGCCGGAGGGCAGCTTCTGGCAGGATGACAAACTGGCGCGTCGGCTGGGTTCACGGCTTGACCGCTGGGTCAGCCTGATGCGAATGCACGGCGGAACGCAGGCAGAGATGATTGAAAGCGCGCCGGAGGCGATCCGCGATCTGTTTTCGAAGCGGGTCAAGCTGATGGCGCCGCTGCTGAAGGCCTGGAAAACCGCGCTGAAAGCGGAAAATGCCGTCGATTTTTCCGGCCTAATCCACCAGGCCATCATCATTCTGGAGAAGGGGCGCTTTGTCAGCCCGTGGAAACATATTCTGGTGGATGAGTTCCAGGACATCTCTCCGCAGCGCGCAGCCCTGCTTTCGGCGCTACGGGCGCAAAATAAGCATACTTCGCTGTTTGCGGTGGGTGACGACTGGCAGGCCATCTATCGCTTCAGCGGGGCGCAGCTTTCGCTGACGACCGCATTCCATCACTATTTTGGCGAAGGCGATCGCAGCGATCTGGACACCACCTACCGCTTCAATTCACGAATTGGTGAAATCGCCAACCGCTTTATCCAGCAGAACCCGCATCAGCTGGCAAAGCCGCTCAATAGCCTGCGGGCAGGGGATAAAAAAGCTGTGACCCTGCTGGCGGAAGACCAGCTGGAACCGCTGCTGGACAAGCTCAGCGGCTACGCGAAGCCTGATGAACGTATCCTGGTGCTGGCGCGATACCATCACCTCAAACCCGAGGCGCTGGAAAAGGCGGCCACCCGCTGGCCGAAGCTGCAGCTTGAATTTATGACGATTCACGCCAGCAAAGGGCAGCAGGCCGACTATGTGATTGTTATGGGGCTGAAAGAGGGGAGCGACGGTTTCCCGGCCCCGGCCCGCGAGTCGGTCATGGAGCAGGCCCTGCTGCCGGTGCCGGAAGACTTTCCGGATGCCGAAGAGCGGCGTTTGCTGTATGTGGCCATGACCCGCGCGCGTCATCGCGTCTGGCTGCTGTTCAATAAAGAGGAGCCATCCGTGTTTGTCGATATTTTGAAGAGTATTGATGTGCCGGTGGCGCGGAAGCCATAACGCCGCTGGGCAAGGATGCGTAGGCCGGGTAAGGCGTAGCCGCCACCCGGCAAAAAAAGCTACTTCAATCTCTCTGAAAGATAACGCTGATAGTCCGGAATAAGGATATCTACCGGCGAGTTAAACTGCGGCGATTCGATGATGAAATCCGCCGTCGAGAGGTTTGTCGCCACCGGAATATTCCACACCGTCGCCAGGCGCAGCAGGGCCTTGACGTCCGGGTCGTGCGGAACCGCGTTTAGCGGGTCCCAGAAGAAGATCAGCACATCAATCTTCCCTTCGGAAATCTGTGCGCCGACCTGCTGATCGCCGCCCATCGGGCCGCTCAGCATGGCGTTTACCTCCAGACCCGTTTCGCGCTGGATCAGGTTACCGGTGGTGCCGGTCGCCGACAGGGCGTGCTTTTCCAGCAAAGACTGATGGCGGCGAACCCAGTTAAGCAGCATTTGTTTACAGTGATCGTGCGCTACCAGAGCAATGTGTTTGCGTTCCGGGAGCGTGCGTGTTGTCAGTTCCATAATCATATCCATCAGGTTAACTGCCTACACGATGACGGGAACCGTCTGATGCTGCAAGAGAAAGGCGTAAAAAATGTGGCTTATGATGAAGGTTGTTGTTTTGCCCATTGTAAAAACCGGGCCCGCGTGTCGGCATCGGCCTGCTGGAACCAGAATTTAAGGCGCTGTTCCGTCAGGGCCTGGGACTGGGGAGGAATGACGTCCAGTTCAGAGACGCCGGAAAGCAGCGTACTGTCGTCAGCCATCATGGTGGCAAACTGAGGAAGCGACGCGCGTTTACCGGCTTTGTTATAGGTCTGCGTCGCGGCCTCGTAGTCCGGACCTTTCGGTGAAGTCGTCAGCGCCAGAATATCCAGCTTCGCCGGAATCGGCATCGCATCCCCGTCCAGCAGTTCAATGCGGGGAGACGCGTCGAAGGCCGCTGATTCCTTCTCCGTTTCAAGGCGTGGCAGGGTAATATTCACCTGACTGATTTGTCGGGTATTAAAGCTGACGATCAGCGGCGGGGAGATGTACATCCGTTGCTCGTGATTGGCCAGACCGATCGATTTTTCTACGCGGAATACCAGCTGATGCGGTCCGTTATCCAGCTCGATACTGTCCGCACCGCGCAATAACGAACTGGAGACCTTTTTTCCGTCCAGTACCAGGAGATCAATATCGGTAGAGAGCCGGAGCGTGGTAGCAAAAACGCAGACCGGCATCACTAATGCAATCAGAGCAGTGGCAATACCGGTTTTCATAGAAGGCTCCCGTCAGAAATCCTGTCGCCGCATTAATGTATCTAAATTTTTCGATAATCATGTTTACTAACATATAGACATATTTGGCCGTTTTGCCCTCATGCATCGGTATGGGATGGATGGTTGAGATGTGCGGTTTGGCGTACACTTTTAAAAAAGCCAGGAGAAAAACCATGAAAGAGAACGATATTGCCGAGATTCTGACATCCACGCGTACCATTGCGCTGGTGGGCGCGAGCGATAAACCCGATCGTCCCAGCTATCGGGTGATGAAATACCTTCTCGATCAGGGTTATCACGTCATCCCGGTCTCGCCAAAAGTGGCGGGGAAAACCTTACTGGGCCAGCAGGGTTATGCCACGCTCGCTGACGTGCCGGAAAAAATTGATATGGTCGATGTCTTCCGTAATTCCGAGGCGGCGTGGGAAGTGGCGCAGGACGCTATCGCCGTCGGGGCGAAAACGCTGTGGATGCAGCTGGGCGTGATTAACGAGCAGGCTGCCGTGCTGGCGCGGGATGCGGGGCTGAACGTCGTCATGGATCGCTGTCCGGCGATCGACATCCCCCGTCTGGGGCTGGCGAAGTAATAAAAAAAAGCCCGTTCATCGGGCTTTTTTTACACGCTTAGTTCCGCAGGCGCGGAGCCTGTAACTGTTTGCGGATAGTCTGAGCAAGTTCATCCATAGTGGGTTGCTCCGGATGCTCTTCCTGCAGCTCGCTGCTTAGCTGCGCTTCGGCAAGGTAGGTGTGGACGGGTTGCCCGTCGTCACCTTCCATCACCACATGGTACCAGGGTGCAGCGCGAAGCTCTGCGTTCACCGCCAGCTCGTCTGCTGACGGCTCATCAAGGGAATACTCCGGGTCGATATCCACGACCACACCCAAATACCCGAGCAAAGTGTGGCGGACCTGCTGGCCGATACCGAATTTGCTGGCAATCATAGTCACCTCCCGGGAAATACGACTTACACGTTATGTGCGGGCAATATTTCTCTTTTCAAGTTACATGACGCGACAGGCAAACCCTTTCAGATACAGTCCTTCCGGGTAGGTAGCAATCACGGGGTGATCGGCTGCCTGACGGAACTGCTCTATAAATTGTACATCACGGCCAGCATCTATTGCGGCATCAGCGATGATTTTCTGAAATAAATCTGTGGTCATCAGGCCGGAGCAGGAGAAGGTGAGCAAAACCCCGCCCGGGTTCAGCAGCTGGATAGCCAGCATGTTGATATCTTTATATCCGCGGCAGGCGCCCATCAGCTGGCTTTTGTTCTCCACAAACTTTGGCGGATCCATCACGATGACGTCGAACTTCTCGCCCTGGTCGCGATATTTACGCAGCAGCTTGAAGACGTCGTCGCGTATAAATTCGGCTTTGCTCAAGTCCAGTTTGTTCAGCTCGACGTTCTGTTTTGCCACGTCCAGCGCTTCCTGCGAGGTATCCACGCTAACCACCTGGGCACAGCCGCCCATCAGCGCCGAAACGGCAAACCCACCGGTGTAGGAGAAGCAGTTGAGCACGCGTTTGTCGGCAACGTACTGACGCGTCGCGAGGCGGCTGTCGCGCTGGTCAAGGTAGTAACCCGTTTTGTGCCCGCCCTGAATATCCACCAGCAGCTTCATGCCGTGCTCTTCAATTGGCAGCAGGGCAGGCGGCAGTTCACCCGTGACCGGCCCCTGAGTCAGCTCCATGCCTTCTTTTTTGCGCACCGCCACATCGCTGCGGTCGTAAATGGCGCACTGCGGGAACAGCGTTTGCAGGGCGCTAATCAGCGCAGCGCGCTGGTATTCCGCCCCGGCGCTCAGGAGCTGCAGCACCAGGAAGTTACCGAAGCGATCGATGGTCACGCCCGGCAGGCCGTCAGATTCACCGGCAATCAGGCGGTAGCTGTCCAGCCCGTCGCGTTTAGCCAGCCAGTCGCGCCACTGCTGCGCCTGCTGCAGACGACGCACGAAGAAGTCGATGTCGATGGTTTCGTTTTTATCGAAGGTCCAGACGCGCGCGCGGATCTGGGAGGCTGGCGAGTAGGCGCCTCGCGCTAACCATTTCCCCTGATGGTCAACGATATCAATGGTTTCACCGAGGCTGGCTTTGCCTTCCATACGGGCAACCGCGCCGGAAAAGACCCAGGGATGACGGCGCAGTAAGGATTTCTCGCGCCCTTTGGCTAACACTAAACGTACACTCATAATTTGCTGTTCTGTCGATTTCAGGGAAATGGCGCGTAGAGTAGCACATTCAGCAAGGCGCAATCATCTGCGGATGCCGTTGAGCGTTTCGGCACAAAATCAAATCGCTTAAGCACATTACGGCACTGCGGCGGGATATACAGTGGGATTCCGGTTCAGCAAAGGAAACCCCCCATGAAAAAGCGCAGTGTCATCACAATAGCCGCTCTGACGGCAATGAGTTTTCAGGTTTTAGCCGCAACGCCTTTCAGCATGACCAGCCGGGATATTTCCGGCGACCGGCGGTTAGCGCCACAGCAGGTGTTTGAGGGATTCGGCTGCCACGGCGGTAACCAGTCCCCGCAGCTGGCGTGGAAAAGCCCGCCCGCCGGTACGCAAAGTTTTGCTGTTACGGTATATGACCCGGATGCGCCTACCGGCAGCGGCTGGTGGCACTGGACAGTAGCCAACATTCCCGTGAAGACAATGACGCTGCCCGCTGATGCCGGTAACCCAAATGGCGAAAAATTACCTGCTGGCGCTGTGCAGGGGCGTAATGATTTCGGTTATTCTGGATTCGGCGGCGCATGTCCGCCCGCAGGCGATAAGCCTCACCGCTATCAGATGACCGTCTGGGCGCTGGACGTGGATACCCTTCCCATCGACAACAATGCGAGCGGCGCGCTGGTCGGCTTTATGCTCAATAGTCACGTTCTGGCAAAGGCTCAGTTAACCGCAACCTACAGCAGATAAGGATGAACCGGTGCAGGAGTTCCATTTTCGACATAAACATCTCACGGCGGGTGAAGTGAGTGCCAGCAAAATGCATCGCCTGCATCAGGTTAAGCTCTTTTTCCCGGCGATTTGCCATATCACTCACGGCAGTAAGGTGATTGTGCAGGACGATAACCGCCTGGTGGCCACCCGGGATGAACTCATCATTATCCCTGCCAATACGGCAATGGAGATCATCAATCAGCCTGCAAACGGTCTGTTTCACTCGGACTTGCTGATGTTATCGCCGGAAATCGTTGCCGAGTTTAAAGCGCATTACCTGAAATCCTGGCCGCGCACGACGCTGCATTCGCTCTGCGCTCCGCTGAGCGAGGGGCTGGCGTTTATGTGGGATAACCTGCTGCACGCCGTGCGTCAGGATTTACCGGAGGCGCTGCAAAAACATCAGGCCTTCGGTCTGTTGCTGGCATTGCTGCATGACGGCGTGGCAGGTCCGCTGCTTATCGAGCGAAGCAATAACCTGACTGAGCAGGTGCGACAGTTCATTATGCTGTCGCCCGCCAGAGCCTGGACCGCGCAGGACGTCGCCAGCCGTCTGGCCCTGAGCGTGCCGACGCTGCGCAGACGGTTACGCGAGGAGTCACAGAGTTTTCGTCAGATTGTCGAGGAGGTGAGGATGGCCGTGGCTTTGTCACAGCTACAGTCAACCCGATTACCGATTGGCGAAATCGCATTACAATGTGGGTATCTGTCCAGCTCTCGTTTCACCGCCCGTTTTCGGCAACACTACGGCTGTTTGCCGAAAACGCTACGTTAAGGAGAAGAAGAATGTCTAAAGTCTGTACTATTGCCTGGGTTCACGGCGTCGTTCAGGGCGTCGGGTTCCGCTACAGCACCCAGCGCGAGGCCGTTCAGCTTGGGCTAACGGGATACGCGCGCAACATGGATGACGGCAGCGTTGAAGTGGTCGCCTGCGGCGAAGCGGAGCAGGTCGACAAGCTGGTGGCGTGGCTGAAAGCGGGCGGGCCGCGCAGCGCGCGGGTTGATAAAGTGCTAACGGAACCGCATCAACCCGGCCGGGAGTACGTTAACTTCGGTATTCGCTACTAAATGCACTTCACCGGTTTTGGCAGGCCGGCAATTTTGGTGGCCTGTTTTGCCGGGCCTTTCGGGAACAGACGATAGAGATAGCGGCTGTTGCCTTTCTCTTCACCGAACTTATTGGCCATCGCCTTGACCAGCATGCGGATGGCCGGAGAGGTGTTGAATTCAAGGTAGAACTCGCGCACAAAACGCACCACTTCCCAGTGTTCGGGGGAAAGAGTAATCCCTTCGTTTTCCGCAATTTTCTCCGCCAGCGGTTCGCTCCAGAGCGTTGTATCTTTCAGATAGCCTTCGCTATCGGTCTCAATTTCCTGGCCTGCAAAAATGAACATAATCTTCTGTCGTAGGTGAAAAATCGGCGACAGTGTAGCAAAAAAGCGGGCTCAGGATAAACCGTGACCTACAGGAGCAACTGAAGCAGGTTGTTGGCATTGAGCTTCTTCAGCGCGTTGCATTTATGGGTTGAAACCTGTTTCTCCGACATGTGCGTCACGATGGCAATGTGGCGGACCGGCAACCCGGTCAGCATCAGATCGAGCACGTTGAATTCAGGAACGGTCAGGCAGCAGTCCAGGCTTCGAACGCGGCGTGGCTCTTTTGCCAGCAAATACGCCGCATCGGCAACGGCGATCCGGTCGTCGATGATATAAAGCGTTAGCGTACTGAAACGCTTGCGTAAATGCGTCGCCAGCGCCCACCCCTTTTCGTTGCAGACCAGATAAAGACTGCCTTTCCAGCGGGCGGCTTCCAGCCTGAGCAAAATATTGATCAGCGCCTGATGCGTCGCCGCCACGGAAAAACGGCAGCGGACGACAATCACGCGGCGGGTAAGCAGCGTTGGCTGCCATTGTACGGTATCGCTCTGGACCTCTAACTGAACGCCCCGACGCAGCAGCGCATAGCGCAGTCCTTCGGCGTAAAATCGATTATTGTCGAGAATGGCGTAACTCACGGTGACCTCGTTATAACGTGCTGGGCGTATAGATGACGCGCAGCGTGCCGGTATAGTCGCCCGCGTTTTTGCTACTGGCGGCGAACGCGGGGGTTTTCAGGATAATTGGCGCAGGAATGCACAGTACGCTCTCGCGTCCGCCGGGCAGCACGACCTGACGCAGATACTGCGGATCGTTAGTGCCTTGCCAGACTACGGTTTTACCGTTCGCGACGGTTTCGGTTGCGCCTGTGACGGGATGGGTAACGGAGACCTGATAGTCGAGACGGTCCCGCGCATCCGTCTGGCTTCCACCGCGCCGCCGGATAGAAAACGCGCCTTCGGCACGTCCCGCAGAGGGAAGCCCGTCATCTTCAAAACGAAGATAGGCGCGGGTGCTGGTGCTGTTTTTGCCGTCGTACAGGCACATATCCAGCGTGTTTTCCCCCTTGATCTCGCTGCCCCCGGGGCGCCCCGGGAAGTTGGTCAGGTTGAGGTTAACGATGGGCGTGGAGTGCGGAAAGGCTGGCAGGTAAATCTGCTGGTTTCCCGGGTCGACCACCTCAATGCGAATATTTGCCTGCCATTTGGCGATGGTGAGATAGCCAGGACAGCCGACATTCACGTCATTGAAGTTGCCGCCGCAGTCGGCGCTTCCCCACTGGCGCAGGTTCTGCTTCAGCGTGGCGGTCCAGATCCCCGGCAGGGCGAGCTTATCCAGTTCGCTTTTCACGATATAGAAATCGAAGTAGGGCTCTCTGTTCCAGTTAGCAATTTCCGTCGTCCCTCCCGTGACAAAGCTGGCAAAGGTGAACACTTTATTGTTGATAAACATGTAGTGATCGCCATACACCTTGATATTCACCGTCTTGCCGGTAAGGGAATGGGTAAACGCTAAATTGATGGCATAAGGCGCGGCCGGGTTCGCCGAGAACCAGACCGGTGAGTTCATGCAGGCGCCGTTCGTGGTATCGGTACGGGACTGACAGGTCAGGGTATTGCGTCCCCACTTTTGCGGATCGGCGGCGTCAAAGCCACCCGATTCATGAAACCAGATGTCAAAACGGGCGGGCGGCGCGGTGCGATCGAAGCTGATCCCTACGCTGGTATTTCGTCCCGCGGGAGAGCCTGCCAGCGTCTGGCTGGCCCACAGGCTTAAGAACAGTAAAATAAAGAGGCACTTAATCACATCATTTCCCTTTAGTGAGGCTATCGGTGTTCATGGCAGTCGGTCCAGCAGGGACCGACCGTCCGGCCAGCATCAGCTGTGCCTGCTGCTGGACGGCATCCGGCAGGGCGGAGAAGGTTAACTCCTTACAGGGGATCGACCCGACATAACGCACCACGTCGCGCATACTCTTCACGTTCAGCGCGCACTGATAAAACTGCTGCTGACGCACCAGGTAGAGGTTATGCAGCAGGGCGTCGCTTTGGGCGCTAAACCCGCCGTTGCCAAGGTCGCTCCAGCCGTTCACGTTCAGCGGCACGCCGCCGATAAACGGCGAGTGACGCTCGTCGGTTAACTGGCCGAGCCAGGTGTAGCTTGCGGTGGTTTGCACGTCCCGGCGCAGCAGTTTGCCAGGCACCATAAACAGCGTTCTGCTGCCCGATCCTTGCGTGATTTCACTGCTGGCTCCTCGTGAGACATCCAGCGATTCGTTAACCGTCAACGTTGTCTGCTGATAGCCCGGCACCGCGAAGAGGGCGCGGCTATTGCCTGGAATATCGGCACTGCCGCCGTTATCCAGCGACACGGCGACGCGCGGATCCTGAGCATCTTCCGGCGTGGTCACGTTCACCGCGACGGCGGAAGCAGGGCGACCGTCGCTCCAGCGGCCCAGCCAAAGGCCAGAGCGGGACAGCGCAAACGTCGAGCTGTAGTTGCCGCTGCTGCTCAGCGTATGGCGACGATCCTGACGATCCCAGGCGTCGCTGACGGTCAGACTCCCGTTGCCATATCGTCCTCCCTGGCGCGTATAGGCTGAGGTATTCAGCGAGTCGCTGTTAATGCCCGACGCGCTGAGGCCGTACTCATTTTCGCCGCGGGCATCGGCATACCAGTTATGCGCCACGTTGTAGCTCAGCTGGTTTTTTTCACGTTGCTGGTGCTGCCATGTCGCGCCCAGAGAGGTGTAGCTTGACGCATCGCCCTGGCGGTTATGCGCCATGGACAGGCTCACGCTCAGGTAGCCGCCTTTATCCCTGCCTTCGCGGGCGTCATCGTTACGCATGAACAGGTTAATGCTGCTGTTAATGTTCAGGCCATGAGTGCTGAAGGCATTGCTCAGGCCAGCCTGCCAGGCCCGCGTGCACGAGCGGGTCATATAGACCGATTCCCACGGCAAACCCGCATCGTGGCGATCGTCACTGTCCGGCAGCTCCCGGCGTGAAACGTACCGGCCTTCGTTGCGGTTATCCGAATACCCCAGGCTCGCATACCAGGCGCCGACCGGGACGGAGAACATCACCGAGAGGGTGCGATAACAGCCGTTCACGGCGTCAAATCCCGCGTTTTGGGTGTTGCAGTTTTCAGCGGATAACGCGTTGCGATAGACGCTCAAAGAAAAACCGTCGTTGTAGCTGATTTGCTGAATATTGCCGCGCTGGCCTTCGCTGCCGTAGAGGTAGCTAAATCGGGTACTCAGCACGCCATCGATCGGGCCCGCGTTGAAGCCCCGGCTCCAGTCGAGCGCGTTCTCCAGGAAACGCTGATTTTTCTTGAACGTTGCGCCGCTGGTCAGCGCCAGCGTCGGGGTGACGGGCAAACGAACGCCCGCCTGCGCAACCGCGCGGCGCTCTTCGTTTTGATCGCTATTATCGGTTTCGCCCGCCTGCAGGAACCACTCGACGCGGTCAAATGGCGTAATGCCGGTTCGGGTAAACGGCACCTGCTCGGTGCGCGTCAGCCGATTATTTTCATAGATGGAGAGCGTCACGGTGTAGCTCCCGTCCGGGAACGATCGCGTGTCCAGGGTTTGCGCTCCGGCATTCAGATAGAAGCTCGCCAGCAGCTGGTTGCCCCGGCGGGCGTCGATACGCGCGTCATGGGAAAGCAGCACGGTAACAGGGGTTCCCTTCGACTGCTGAACCGGGTTCATCCACGCCCGTGTTGAACCCGTGCGCAGGCCGCGAATTTTGCCCAGCGGCAGCTGGCTGAGGGTGATATTTCCGCCGGCATTGCTGAACAGATCGCGGGTATCCATCTCGCCTGCCTGGACGTAGTACTGACGCAGGATATCCTGGCGGAACCAGGCGTTGTTGACGGTGACCTCCTGCTGCTGCTGGTGCCGTGAACGCTGCCCCAGCCAGGTCCAGTCGAGATTCACATAGCCGTCCTGGGTGAGCGCCAGCGCGCCGTTGCCCTGCACGGTGGCCGACTGATAATCCCTGTCGGCAACGAAGTTAATGTTTTGTTGATGGATCAGCGCATTTTCGGTGCCGTGCGTGGGCTGATACCATGCATTCTCTGCCGTCTGCTTAGGCAGAAATTTCTTGTCCAGGAACAGGTTAATGCGGGCGTTATTCTCGTCATAAATAATGGCCGCGCGATCGGTATCGATGTAATCGCAGCCCGCTGCGGAGCCGTTGCTGCTGCAGGCCAGGCTGCCGTTACGGGCAAGCGGAACGGCCAGCGCGGCAGAGACGGTGGCAACGAGGGATGGGGCGTCATTAAACCGGCGTTTGATGGCCTCTACCACGGTCTCAGGTGCGACAAAGCTCACCGTTTCAAGCGTGATATCCGTTTCAAAAAGGCCCAGCGATTCGCCGTAGAGGTTCACCTCTGTCCACAGGCGCTGCGTCTTTGCCAGATCTTCAAAACCTGGTGGGACGGCCAGCCCGGCGCAGGCGAGTTGGATGGAAGCGGGTAACAAAGCAACAAAGAGGAGAGTATTTCTGTGAAACGCCATGAACGAGCCTCGACATCATCCTGACGTCAGAGGGTGGGCACCCTCTGACGTTATTCCTTAGGTGCTGTGGTGTTACGCACCGCCTTCCGTGGTCGTCGCCTGCGTCAGCATCAGGCTGACAACGCCGCTGTACTGACCGGTTTTCAGAATGCCTTTGGTGGTCTGGGAAATGGTCAGCGGCAGTACCGCAGAACCGTTTTCAATGCTCCCCGGGAACAGTTCGGTACCGGTGTATTCAACATCTGCGGTAGAGAGGGTTTTATCGCCCAGCTTCACCGTCATAGGGATGGTTTCAGCACCGTCGGCATTCGCCAGCTTCGCGGCGCTCACCAGACGGACTTTCACATTGCTGGTGGCGGAGTTAGACCACACCTTGGTATTCAGACGGTAGCTTTCCAGACCGCGGCCAGGCAGGTACTGCATATCGATGCTTGCCGGCAGCGGCGTGTTATCGGCCTGAGTCATATCCAGCTGTGAATCAACGCTGGCGTTGACGGTAATATCTTTTTGAATCGCCAGCGCGCTAACGGACGTGGTCATCGCGGCAACAATCATCAGAGGTTTAAAGTACTTACGCATTGATATCTCCATATTTACAAATGAGCACCCTGGCTCTTTAAACAAACCCTGTGGGGTTTTTACGGTGGCGTCGTGTTATTGCACGACGGGTAAATCAGCTTCTTCAGCGCTTTTATTCAGCCAGTTGAAGTAGCGGAATTTATATTTCTGGCCTTGTACCTTCGTGAGCGTTTTTAATTTCCGTTCGGTGTCCGGATAAATCGTCGCGTCTTCTTTAATCCATCTACACGATGAATCCGCATCACAAACACCGATCTCCCTGAGCGGCACGCGCAACGTGCCGTTGTTTTTTAACGTTCCCCTGAGAGGGTCAATCGTCAGTGAAACCACGCTTTTTTCCGGTGCGAGATGGATCAGGGCGCCCCAGATCACATTGACGCCCAGTCTTGCCGTCGCCGCAGGGCTTTCTGCTTTGCCCGGAATAATGCTTTCAGGCTGCTTTACGCCTTCAAAATAGACGCGCCAGGTCGTCTCTTTTTCCGGTGGTGCAAGCGATACCAGGCGAACCACGCGCATTGCGCCTGCCGCAAGGGCGAATTTTTCCGGTGTGACAACAACGCCACCTTCTTTCCACGAGGCCACATCAATCTCTTTTTCCTGGGGCGTGCCGGGATTAAGAATTTTCTTTTGCCTCACCCGAATGAACTGAATATCATCCGTTTTTGACGCCACCTTAATTTGCGCCGCACCGGACTTATCCACGTTAAGTTCCATGGGATACACGCTCATATTGGCCAGTGCCATTTCTGAGAAAAATGGCAATGACAGCGCGGCGATATAAAAGGCAGTTGTCTTATTCACACTTTTTTTCTGTTTCACTTTCTGTCCGCCTGCGTTGAGTTCATTCCCGGCGCATTCACAACGGGACACCCTCTGCTAACGTATTGCTTCAGGGCAGGGAAACTTTAACCAGAACAGCGGTTTGTGAAAATTTGTATTAATTAACTCGTTATATACAGTTTTTTATCCTGCTTTCCTGGCTTTAAGGTTGTATAGTTAAGCGAAAATACCGCGATCCGGGATGGGGAGAAAACTCCTTCTGATGAAAAAACAATCAGTTCAGGAGGCGATTTTCTTGTCGTTGTATCAGGGATTAAAAAGCATGCGGTAACAGCCGAGAATAAAAGATGTTTTTTATATGCAATAATTCGTTGTTATTCGATCCTGAAGCACATGCAATAAGTATTGTTGGGCAACCCGAGTCTGTATTAACGCTTTCGGCTCCGGCCGTTCGTCTTTTACAGGAGTTTATTCGTCATAAAGGGCGCGACCTGAGCCGGGAAGAGTTGATCACTCGCGTGTGGGAGGAGTTCGGCTTTACACCGTCGGGAAATAACCTCAATAAGGCGGTAAGTGAATTACGCAAAAGCTTCCACGCCCTGGGCGACAGCCACGACTATATCGTGACCGTGCCCCGGTTTGGATTCCGCTTTGACGCCGACGTTATTTTTAAGCCCGCAGAGAGCGTTACGCCCGAAGTATCTCAGCCGTCCGTTGAGCAGCCGTCAGGATATAAGCGTTTATCCAAAAAGTGGTGGTTGGTTTTAGCGGTATTAACGACGTCAGTCGTGGGGTTTAGCCTGTTTTTTAGCCGACAGCTTGAGATAACCGTACCCGCAACACTCAAACCCGTTAAGGAAAAAATAGCTGGCTGTCGGCTCTGGGTGATCAACGATCATGGCCGACCGCTGGTGTTATCAAAATTGGCCGAGCTGCTGAAGAAAAATAACGTCGCGTGCGAGCGCGAGGAGTACAACATTTATTATTTCAGCGCCCGCTTTTCGCTTGCCGCCGCCGATGAGGTTTTCATCGGCGCCTGCCCGGTGAGTGAAGCCAGCCTGTGTAAAACTATTCGCTATAAAAGCGGGGCGGAAGAATGAAAAACAGACTTCTGTTCGGACTGGGTGGCGCAGTCGTTGGCGGGGCGTTTGCGCTCTTTATCTACACCGGCGGAGCCTATAAGCGCGATGCGCTGGCCTGCAGCACCGAGTTTAATTTTACGCGCAATCAAGGAAAGGCAAATGAAGTGAAGGTCAATGCCGTTGCCCAGTTCTATTTTCATCGTAACGGCACCGGCCTGACCACCTACAAAGGCGCTGCAAAGGCTGAAGGTAAGAGCCTGATCGTTGACAGGGACGTGGATTTTACGTGGGAGCGACGGGACGATGATAAGGTAATTGTCCTGAGCTACACCAAGACCTGGCGTCGACACAATGACAACACCCCTGATGCCCAGTGGGGAAGCTTTGCCAGCCCGACCGCACGCTACTATCTCACGATCTCTGAACTCTCGCCTTCCGTATGGCTGATTCAGGACCGGCGTTACCCCACCTATATTTGCCGGGGTGATTAAGGCATAAAAAAAGGAGAATGCCGGGGGCATTCTCCTTTTTGTTTCAGCAGGTCAGCTTAATCGCGGCTGGCGAAGCCCAGGATGCTCAGCAGGCTGACGAAGATGTTGTACAGCGACACATACAGGCTCACGGTGGCGCGGATATAGTTCGTCTCACCGCCGCGAATGATGTTGCTGGTTTCAAACAGGATCGCGCCGGAAGAGATCAGAATAAATACGGCGCTGATCGCCAGGTGCAGAGCAGGCAGCTGCAGGAAGATGTTGGCCACCATACCCACCAGCACCACCACAACACCCGCCATCAGCATGCCGCCGAGGAAGGACATGTCCTTACGCGTGGTCAGCACGTAGGCCGAGCAGCAGAAGAACACCAGCGCGGTGCCGCCCAGCGCCATACCAATCACGTCACCCATTCCGGCGGACAGATACGCGTTCAGGATTGGCCCCAGGATGTAGCCCAGGAAGCCGGTGAAGGCAAACGCGGACAGAATACCGACCGGTTTGTCAGCGGTTTTGTAGGTCAGGAACATCAAACCATACATACCCACCAGGGTCAGGATCAGCCCCGGAGACGGCAGCATCAGCATGGTGCTGGCGGTGGCGGTGATCGCCGAAAACGCCAGCGTCAGGCTGAGCATGAAATAGGTATTGCGCAGCACCTTGTGGGTGCTGAGTAGCGATGTGCGGTCGCGTGAGGAAGTAATTATACGATCCATGAGTCACTCTCTTATGACAGATGTAATTAACGGAAAGAATAGGAAACGGCGCGTCACTCTCAAAGTGGTTTTACCCATCTTTACTCAGCAGGTTAGCGCGGGACCTGGTTTTTTCTTCTGCATAAATACGTTTCACCAGTATGAACAGCGGTTTGACGCGATTAATCAGATCAACCTCTTATAGGTTACTGAAAATTATTGCGTTATTACCATAAGGCCGCTAAGAGTTATTTCCGGATCGTCACAAAAACAGACAATAAGGCGAAGGACATGAAACCACAAACACGCACGCGCTTTACGCTCTCTTTACTTACCGCCGGGATCCTGTGCGCCAGCACGGCGACCTGGGCGGCTAACGTGCCGGCAGGAACCGCGCTGGCCGATAAACAGGAACTGGTCAGGAATAATGGCAGTGAACCGGCTTCGCTCGACCCGCATAAAGTCGAAAGCGACGTCGAATTCAATATTATCAGTGATTTATTCGAAGGTCTGGTGAGCGTTTCCCCGTCGGGTGACGTCCAGCCCCGGCTGGCGGAAAAATGGGAGAACAAGGACAACACCGTCTGGACGTTCCATCTGCGTCCGGGCATCACCTGGAGCGACGGCACGGCGATTACCGCAGAGGATGTGGTCTGGAGCTGGCAGCGCCTGATTGACCCGAAAACGGCGTCACCATACGCGAGCTATCCGGGCAACATGCATATCGCCAACGCGGCCGATATCGCTCAGGGGAAAAAATCCCCCGACACGCTGGGCGTGAAAGCCATTAACGACACCACGCTGGAAGTGACGCTCACCCAGCCAAACGCGGCGTTCCTCGCCATGCTGGCGCACCCGTCGCTTGTGCCGGTGGATAAAGTGCTGATTGGCCGTTTCGGCGAAAAGTGGACCAAGCCTGAGCACTTCGTCAGCAGCGGGGCGTATAAGCTGTCGCAGTGGGTGGTCAACGAACGCATTGTGGCGGAGCGCAACCCGCGCTACTGGGATAACGCGCACACCGTGATTAACAAGGTGACCTACCTGCCCATCACGTCCGAGGCCTCGGATGTGAACCGCTATAAAGCGGGCGAAATTGATATTGTCTACACGGTGCCGATCAACCAGTTTGCCCAGCTCAAGAAAACCCTGGGCAGCCAGCTGGATGTTTCTCCGCAGCTGGCGACCTATTACTACGAATTCAATACCACCCGGCCGCCGTTCAACGACGCCCGCGTGCGCAAGGCGCTGAACATGGCGCTCGATAAAGACATCATTGCCGGAAAAGTATTAGGGCAGGGGCAGCGCCCGGCGTGGCTCATCAGCCAGCCGGACATCGGCGGCGTAAAGCTCCAGAACCCGGATTACGCCAGCTGGCCGCTGGACAAGCGCATCGCCGAGGCGAAAAAACTGCTGAACGAGGCCGGATATAACGAAAGCCATCCCCTGAGCTTCAACCTGCTCTATAACACTTCTGAATCGCACCAGCGCATCGCGATTGCCGCCAGCTCTATGTGGAAGAAAAACCTCGGCGTGGACGCGAAGCTGCAAAATCAGGAGTGGAAAACCATGCTGGATACCATGCACACCCACAACTTTGACGCGGTGCGTTACGCCTGGATTGCCGACTACGACGACGCGGCGACGTTCCTGAACAACTTCCGCACCGGCGACAGCGAAAACACCAGCCAGTACAGCAATCCGGAATACGACCAGGCGCTGGTGAATGCCGCAAAAGCCAAAACAACGGAAGAGCGAGGTAAGTTCTACCAGCAGGCGGAAGATCTGCTGGGACGCGATGTGCCGGCCATTCCGGTGTATCACTACGTCCGTACGCACCTGGTGAAACCGTGGGTGGGCGGATTTACGCCGGATAAGCTGGGGTACTATTACACGAAAGACATGTACATCAAAAAACACTAGGCCTGTGCTGATAAAATCGTCGATGTGTTGTCAGTTCAACCGATTAAACACGTTTTGACTATTTTTACAGCGAACGATTGCTGGCACTCTTTACAGCACGCGGTGAGGTGTTTATAGTTCGCCTCACTCAGGAAGTGTGGCCGAGCGGTTGAAGGCACCGGTCTTGAAAACCGGCGACCCGAAAGGGTTCCAGAGTTCGAATCTCTGCGCTTCCGCCAGATATAAACCCCAGGTTACTTGTGAACCTGGGGTTTTTCTTTTGGATTAGCCGATCCGCCTCACATTTTTAAGACCCGGTTATTTCCCTGTAAAACCCCGGCGTTATCATTCACCCCGTAAATACCTTTTCATCGCTTACCGAGGCTTTGATGCTGGAGAATGTTGTCATCAGATAATCAGCTTCCCGCCCTTTTCAGGACGGACTGGTTATCGCTGCGCTTAAACCTTACGCACGCACCTGCGGGTGTGGGCTCGTTTTTACGCATGATGATTACACAGGTTTTCCAGTATGAATTTATCCCGTCAGGAACAACGTACCTTACACGTTCTCGCCAAAGGTGGACGTATTGTGCACGTCCGCGACAGTTCTGGCCGCGTCACGTCCGTTGAGTGCTACACCCGTGAAGGGCTGGTGCTGAGCGACTGCACGCTGAACGTCTTCAAAAAACTCCGCGCCAAAAAGCTGATCCGATCCGTGAACGGGCAGCCTTACCGCATCAACACCACCGGGCTGAACAACGTTCGCGCCCAGCTGGATAATCGCTAAGCGGAATAAACAACGCCACCCTCGGGTGGCGTTCATGCATTGAGCGGGATATCGTGGCGTAGGCCGGGTAAGCGCAGCGCCACCCGGCAATAAAAGCGGCGTTATGAGCGAATAAAGGCCAGTATGTCCGCGTTGATAGTATCCGCATGGGTGGTATGCATCCCGTGCGGGAAGCCCGGATAAATTTTCAGCACGCTGTTCGCCAGCAGCTTGTCCTGGAGAAGGGCGGCATTTTTATACGGCACAACCTGATCGTCATCGCCCTGCAGCACCAGAACGGGAACGGTGATGGTTTTCAAATCTTCCGTCTGGTCGGTCTCTGAAAACGCCTTAATCCCCTCATAGTGGGCTTTGGCGCTTCCGATCATACCCTGACGCCACCAGTTCTGGATCGTACCCTGCGAAACGTCGGCACCATCGCGATTAAAACCGTAGAAAGGACCGCTGGCAACGTCGAGATAAAACTGGGCGCGGTTAGTCGCCAGCGCTTTGCGGAAGCCGTCGAAAACCTCGATCGGCGTTCCGCCGGGATTCGTCTCCGTTTTGACCATCAGAGGCGGGACGGCGCTGACGAGCACCGCTTTGGCGACGCGCCCCTGTGGTTGTCCATACCGCGCAACATAGCGGGCGACCTGTCCGCCGCCGGTGGAGTGACCGACGTGCACGGCATTGTGCAGATCAAGGCTTTCAACCACGGCTGACGCATCGGCCGCATAATGATCCATATCGTGGCCTTCACTCACCTGGTCCGATCGTCCATGTCCGCGGCGATCGATAGCGATAACGCGATAGCCTTCTGCCAGGAAGAAGAGCATCTGGTTATCCCAGTCATCGGCACTCAACGGCCAGCCGTGGTGGAAGACAATGGGCTGAGCCTCTTTCGGACCCCAGTCTTTGTAGTAAATGTTGACGCCGTCTTTCGTGGTTACGAATGCCATACCGCAGACTCCTCTGTTAAGAACAACACGACCCCTAAAGTGTAGGAGAAATCACAAAAGCGGTTGGTTTAATTCCGGTGAAGGATATTCATTTTGCGTCTGGGCTCTGGCGCGATGCGCCAGAGCCTTCAGGGCAGGATTAACAGCAGGGGCGTTTAGCGGTTTTCTTCAATATAGCGGGCCAGGTCCGCCGGGGTTTTCAGCACCGTCGCCACGTCTGTCGGCGGGATCATGCAGCCGTAAACGTCCTGCACTTCCAGCACCATATCGACCGCCAGGATGGAGTCGAGAATGTCGGATTCAATCAGCTCATCGTGAAAGCCCACCTTACGGGATAACACTTTTTCGAACAGGGCGAGAATTTCTTGTTCCATAATTTTTCCTGGAGTCATTAATTTGTGCGGGCGTAAGCGTCCAGCAGCTTGCGGTCAATTTTGCCGTTAGGATTCAGCGGCAAAGCGTCTTTTACGATAATTTGTGACGGCACCATGTAGTGGGGGACTACCTTCGAGAGCGAGGTTTTGATGGTATCCGGCGCCAGCTCCGTCACGCAGAACGCGGCAATGCGCAGCACGCTGCCGCAGGGTTTCATCAGTGGCATTACCACCGCTTCGTTAATCCCGGACATCGCCAGCAGGCGGTTTTCAATTTCGTTGATTTCAATACGGTAGCCATTCAGTTTGACCTGGCTGTCGTTGCGTCCCTGGCAGTAGATAAGCCCCGCTTCATAGCCCAGATCGCCGGTCCGGTAGCCGCGAAACGCCTCGTTTTCCCGATGAAGTAATTTTTCTGCGTTCTCCTGCGGCAGGCCGAGGTAGCCGCGCATGACGTTTTTACCCCAGATAATCAGCTCGCCCTCGGCGGAAATTTCCATTTTGCTCTCAGGCATCATGACCCCCACCGGCAGCACGGCGCTGTCGCTGTTCATGATCGCATCCGTGATCTCGACCACGGTGGTCGCGATGGTCGCTTCCGTTGGGCCATAGGAGTTGATGATTTTGGCCTGCGGGAAGCGGCGGCGAAGCTGTTTAACCAGCGCTTTATTCAACACTTCACCAATGAAGATAAAGACGTTGAGTTCAGGTAAATACTCGCTGTTGAACTGCGGGGAAAGCAGCTGCTGGTAAGCAAAAGAGGGGGTGGAAACCCAGGCGGAGACGGCGTTGCTTTTCAGTCGCTCCAGCCAGTTCGCTTTCTGAATATCGTCTTTGGCGTTCAGCACGATGTGTCCACCCATCGCCAGATTCGCCAGTAAAGGGATCAGGGAGAGGTCAAAGCTGAACACCGCGTGGTTCATCAGGACCGGTTTTTCCGGCAGCGAAAAGTCCTGGCTGACCCATTTCATGAAGTGCCACACGCTTTCACGCCCAATCTGCACCCCTTTAGGCTTGCCGGTGCTGCCGGAGGTAAACATGATGTAGGCCAGATCCTGCTCCTCCAGCACCTTGCCCGGTTCACCCGTGGCGATGAACTGCCGGGTCGCGACGTCGTAATAGTAAGGGGCGCTGGCCAGGTGGCAGATCTCCCGCAGGCGCTCCTGCGGGTAAATGCAGTCCACCGGAATGTACGGAATGTTGTGCAGCAGGCAGCTATAAATCGCCACGGCGAACTCGGCCTGCTGGTGTCCGTACAAGACGACCGGCGTACCGGCAACAGGCTGGCTACGCTGATAGCGCTGCGCCCAGTCCGTCACGGCAGCGGAAAGCTGCAGCCAGCTTAAGGCTTCGTCGCTGCCGCTGATGGCCATCTGCTGCGGGGAGGCGGGATCGCATAATGCTGCACGCAAGAAATCCTGCAGTTCCTGAAGATCGGAGAGATTTTTCATAGAGGTGACATTCCACTAAAGATGTAAAGGGCGCCCGCGGCGCTTCCCAGCGTCAGAATGCGCCCTAAAAACGCAACAGCCGGATACTGCAACCCGCGGTGCAACGCCGGGCTGCGTTTGGCTGACCACAGCAGCATGTTGTGAGCGACAGAAATGGCGCCAAACAGCGCGCCGCTGATGACGTAATGGCGTTCCAGGCCATTCCATGCCCCCATGCAAAACAGGGTGCAGAAAATACCGATATTTTGCGCCAGCGTTTTGTTCTGACGGAAAAAGTTAAACTTCATCAGGTTCATATAAACGGGCATAAAGACCACATCGCGCAGCCATTCAGACAGGCTAATGTGGAAGCGGCGCCAGAAGTCCTGCGGGTTCTTTGCCAGAAGCGGCATATTGAAGTTTGCCGGAATGTTCAACCCAAACAGGCGGCCCGCACCGATGGCCATATTGCTGTAGCCCGCAAAATCAAAATAGAGGTAGGCGCTGTAGGCTATCGACATCACCACGCCCACGGTCAGCGTAAACGGCTTATGGCTCCAGGGCTGCACGACAAGTGAATCAACCAGCATGGCAAACAGGAACTTCTGGATAATGCCGGTAATGATTTGCTCCAGCGCCACTAAAAACTGTTCGCGGTTAAGGGCAAAGACGGGCTTGCTGACGTCGTTCATCCATGTCCGCCAGCGGTACATTGGGCCTGCCAGAATAATAAAGGGCATAAACAGATAGCAGAAATAGTGCACGAAATTCTGCCCTTCTTTTTTACTGCGATAGAGCAGCACGTCCACCGCGCGGAATGTCATAAAAGAGAGGCCGATCATGCCGAGATGATGATTAAGGTGCAATTTCACCAAAAATAAAGGAAGCAGCGTTAACACAATCGCCTGCCAGGTTTTTAACCATCCTTTTTCTTTTAACGCGGCGACTAGATAAAAACTGATAAAAACGACCGCGGGAACACGGTAATCACCCTGAAAAATATAGCCCCAGCCTAATGCGGCCATGACGGATAATGCCGATAAATACGTCAGGCGATGGCGTAATAGGCGATTGACCAGCGCAAACGCTAGGGCGGATGAAAACAAACAGACAAAAAACATTCCTGAGCTATACATTATTCGGCCTCAGAACTTTTGATATTCAAAATGCAGCTGCATACTCATACTGTCATCGACAGAGGTCCACGCGACGATGGTGATCGCCAGCAGGAGATAAAGGAAAAAAAGACGGATTGCGATTTTCATTATTTAAAGCTCTGTGCAATAAAGCGAATCATAGGAACCCAGGCCAGTTCGGAAGGGTGCAAACGATCCCAGTTCCAGCCATTCTGATAAGGCATGGCGTACATATCTAAATACGGGATCTGGTTCTTTTCCAGAATGGTTTTAATTTGCTTATCCACCGGGCGGAAGGTATCGGTGTTGTAAAGCGCCCAGGGGTTAACCGGGTCGACGATAGCAATCACCTGCACGTGGTGTTCTTTAAGCAGCTGGACGGTTTTACTGAAGGCGGCGATTTGCGCAGGCACGACAGGCGTGTCATCCCACTGCTGCCGCGTACCGTCCTCCTCGTAAATCGTTTTGTCCATCCACAGGGTGGCCGCGCTCTGCTGGCGTTTTTTATTTAACTCGCGGGCATTCGCCAGCTCTTTATCCCAGTCAGGGGCAATGTGGGTGGTCGGCTGTGGCGGCCACGGCTGTTCCGTCCGGGGCGTGATGTGAAGCAGCGCCAGCCAGTCGTTTTTTATCAGGGTGCAGACGTTGGCAAACTGGAAACTCACCTCGTCCCATATCAGATCGGGGTGCCAGCCAAAGACACGCATTTGGCCAAAGGTTAAATGGCTTATTTCTTTACTCTCAATATGTTTTAAATAATTAACCAATATTGGGCGTGCCTGCGGATCCTTCATCAAAGGATTAAAAACAGAACCCGGGAAATTATCGGCATAGATAGCGGGAGGCAGGCCTTTTGAGTAAAAGCTGTCAGGTGCCAGCAGCAAAACAACTTTACTGTTTGCGTTAAGGCTATTTTTAAAACGTGAGAACAGTAAAAACTGCGTTTCGTCATCGACAAACGCATCGCCATACGCCACGACGGGTTTGTGCAATTGCTTATTAAAGTAATTATAGACAGCGTAATGTTCATCTTCTGACGTCGCCACCTCAGACGCACCAATGAAGAATATCGCATTCCCTTCTAAGGCATGAGAAATAGTGGCAATTTTTTCCGCCTGTTCTTTAGGCGTGCCCGCCATTGATTTAATCAGCGGCTGGAAGGTAAGCGGCGGATCGAAGCTCGCCACCAGCGGGTGAATACAAAGAAACGAAATGGCCAGAAACGCCATCAGAAAATGTAAGCAAAGCGTATTTTTGATTTTCATCATCAACCAGTAACACTGCATGGCAGTAATGTCTTAAATCTGCGGAAATTCAGATTAATAACAATTACACAACAAATAGCCGTCTATTTTTGTGGCATTCTATACCAGAGCGATTTAAAAGGATGAGCGTTGCTGTGTTACGGTATGTACAAGGTCGCGGAGAGTGATGTGAAGTCAGCGTTTGGGTGACTTTTTGCGCAGTCAAACGCCCGTGGGGAAAAATCGAAAAATTCCTGCTTTACAAGGCGCTAATAGATGTTTATAGTGCGCCTCACTTTGGAAGCGTGGCCGAGCGGTTGAAGGCACCGGTCTTGAAAACCGGCGACCCGAAAGGGTTCTAGAGTTCGAATCTCTACGCTTCCGCCAAATTCGAAAACCCTGCGATAGCAATATCGCAGGGTTTTTTCGTTTTACAGCCCAATCACCAGCTCCCCGGAATAGCTTCGCGAACAGCACAGCGCCACCTGCTGGTCCGTTGCGCCTTTTTCCGCCTCCGACTGCACGCTATCCCGGTGATCCACCGCACCGTCAATCACCGGCGTCAGGCAGGCGCCGCAGATCCCCATCTCACAGGAAAGCGGGACCGTCACGCCATTTTCCTGCAGCACCTGGGCGATGGTTTTATCCGCAGGCACCGGCCAGCGCTCCCCGGTGGAGGCCAGTTTGACCGTGAAGATCTCCCCGGCTTCACCGCCTGCGGCGGGCGCAACGGGCTGAAACGCCTCGCTGTGAAGATGGGCGTCATCCCATCCCTTTGCCGCCGCCACCTCACGCACTTTTTCCATAAAACCTGCCGGACCACAGACCCAGGCGTGAAGGCCAGATTCGGCTGCGAGGAGATGTGCCGCCAGCGCTGTGCGCGGGCTGGTGGTATGAATGAGGCACCCACCGAGCCGGGAGAGTTCGCGCTCAAACGCCGCGCTTTCCCGGTTTCTGACGTAATAATGCAGCGTGAACGGCGTTCCGGTCGCCTTCAGCTGCAGGGCCATCGCATACAGCGGCGTAATGCCAATTCCCGCCGCCAGGAGCAAAACCCGCTCTGCCTGCTGCAGCGGAAACAGGTTGCGTGGAGCCGATATCATCAGCTTTTGCCCGGGACGCAGCGTCTCGTGAACGTAACGCGACCCGCCGCGCGAGGCGGTTTCACGCCCCACGCAAATAAGATAGCTCTCGTCCCCACATGCTCCGGTCAGGGAATACGGGCGCACCACGCCGCAGGGCAGGTGGACATCAACGTGCGCCCCGGGCTGCCACGCCGGCAGCGCGTCGCCGTTATCAGCCACCAGCCTGACGGCGAGGCTTTTGTCGCCCTCGCGCCACAGCCCGTCAACAATTACGCTCAGCATATTGGCCTCCGTCATACCAGGAAAAACTCGCCAAAGCCCATTTTCTTCAGCCCCCGACGATAGGCAATCGAGCTTTTATCCGCGGGGATATGCGCCTCCAGCGTCAGGTCCAGCGGCAAGCTTTCCGGGCGCTGGGTTTCCACCATCAGGCGATCCTCTTCAAAAATGCGCAGGTTAAAGGCATGCACGTCCTCCACCGGAATATGCAGATCAAAGTTGCGCGCGATGGGCGCGAACATGCGGGTCACCCGTGACGAGACGGGCGAGGCGGCGTTCATGATCACCAGCCGCGATTCACCCGGAAAATGAATCGTCAGGGTGGCGGTGAACGGCAGGTGCATTTCAAAATGGCGCAACCACTGGAACCCTTCTGGCGCCTGCACGGGGGAACTGGCGGGATAGTTGCTCACGGCGCTCCAGTAATCCGCCACGAAGCCGAACGGCGTCTCCTGTGGCTGATAGGCAGGCACAAGCTGATTATTGGGGTCGGCAAAGGTTTCGGTGTGGATCCACGCAAAGTGCGCCACGTCCAGAAAACCCTCTACCTGACGTCCGGCAAAGCCGTTCACCTCAAACGCCGGGCAGTTAATCTGCTGAAATCCGTCGTCATCCCAGTGCGGCATGGTGGGCAGCGGCGCGGGGTTTTCCGGATCATAGGCCAGGCAGGCCCAGATCAGCCCGAACCGCTCTTCGACCGCGTAGTTAATCAGGTTCAGCTTCGCCGGAACGGGCTGGTCGGGGCTGGACGGAATACGGTTGCAGCGTCCGTCCTCCCCAAAGCGTAAGCCATGATAGGGGCAGATAATCCCGTGCTCGTCGTGAAAGCCGAGCGTCAGCGGCACGCCGCGGTGCGGGCAAACGTCACGGGCGACCACGACCTGGTCGTTAATGCGGTAAATCACCAGCTGTTCATCCAGCAGCGTCGCTTTGACCGGCGCCGGACCGACGTCGCAGGCGCGCGCGACCGGATGCCAGCATTTCGCCAGACGCAGCCAGTCCTCTGGCTCAAACGTACAGTGGGCGGGTGGGGTCGGTTCTCTTTTCATCGTTGTCCCTCTTGCGTTCAGCCTAACGGGCCGCCCTGAATGGTCTCGCACAGACCGTTGATGATGCGCTCTCCGGTCTCCTCTTTGAGCTCCTGATACCAGGCCTGCGTCAACGCCATATCTTTGCCGTGGGTGACGTCGCAGCGCTTGCGCGCCTTCAGCACCAGGTCGCGTACGCGGTCGCAGCGCAGCGCCTCGTACTGCCGCAGCGCCAGCGTGATGTTGTGGTTTTCACGCAGGCATTCCCCCAGCACCACGGCATCTTCCATCGCCGCGCAGCCGCCCTGGCCGATATCCGGCGTGGTGCTGTGCCCGGCATCGCCCAGCAGCGCGACGTTGCCGCGCACCAGGCTGTCGAACGGCTCAATGTCGTGGATTTCAATCCGATTGGTCGTTTCAGGATCCAGCGCCGCGATAAGCTTCTGCACCGGCGGTGCCCAGCCGCGGAAGTAGCCCGTGAGATCGGCGCGCAGGGTGGTGCGATCCTCCGCCAGGCCTGCGGGCAGCGGCACGTCAAAAAAGAAATAGAAGCGTCCGCCGGAGACGGGCATCAGCGACACGCGTTTGCCTTCGCCAACGAAGGTGGTCCACTGGTGCGCCGGGGCGATCTCTTCGTCAATCTTCACCAGCCCGTTCCAGTTCACATAGCCCGCGTAGCGGCGCTCCGGGGTGTATCCCAGCACGTACGGGCGAACCGCCGAGTGGCTGCCGTCGGCGGCAATCAGGAAATCGCCGGCGGCGGTGGTGCCATCGGTGAAGGTCACGCTCACGCCCGCGTCGTCTTCATGGACGCCTTCGACGCGCTTGCCGAACTGCACCTTGTCGCGACCCCAGAAGTCCAGCATTTCGCGCTGAAGCTCAGCGCGCGAGACGGGGCAGGGGCGCCCGCCGGTACGCTCAACCAGCGGGGCAAGGCTAAAGCAGGTCAGGGTATCGCCGCGCCGGTAATCCTTGTAGGCCATAAAACGCATCGGCCCGCCCCAGGTCTCGATGATGTCGCCCATGCCGAGGTGCTGCATGCATTTCACGCCGTTAGGCCAGATGGAGATGGCCGCCCCGACGGGCCTGATCTCCTTTACGGCTTCAAACACGGTACAGTCGATGCCCGCTTTCTTCAGCGCGACGGCGGCGCTCAGGCCGCCAATACCCGCGCCAATAACGATTGCTTTCATGCTTCTCTCCTTTTGCAGGGTGTAAAGACAGTCAGCAATTTGCGTACCAGGCTGCAGCATGGCGAAAACGGCGTTGTAAGGGAGACGTTTGCACTGCTAAGGTGCGTAAACGCGGTGAGCGTGCCTTTTTATGAATCAAAAATTTCCTGGTCGACCTTGTGGAATCGACTGTTTCACGCCTGTGCTCAGGGTGGCGTGGTTTGTGCAATAGCCTGGAGAAGGACAATAAAGGAGACACTATGATCGCACTGCACGACTTCAATCATCTTCCCCATGAACAGGCGTTAGCGCTGATTCACCCCTGCGTGGCGCTTCCCTGCTGGGCCGATGCGCTGGTTCACGGGCGGCCTTACGCCAGCCGGGACGAATTGTTCAGTACGGCGAAATCGCTGATGCAAAACTGGGACGAAGCGGCGCTGGCGCAAGCCCTGAGCGCCCATCCGCGCATCGGGGAAAAACCAGCGGGTTCAGCGGCGGAGGCGGCGCTGTCGCGCCAGGAGCAGGGGGCGGTGAATGACCGCGATGCTGCTCTTGCCCGGGCGCTGCGTGAAGGCAACGCCCGCTACGAAGCCCGCTTTGGACGCGTCTTTCTGATCCGCGCGAAGGGCCGCAGCGGCGAGGAGATATTGCAGGCCCTGCACGCGCGGCTGGAGAACAGCGACGCGCAGGAAATCCGTGCTGCGCTGGAACAGCTGCGGGAAATTACGCTGCTGCGCCTGGAAGGAGTCATCCACGAATGAGCACACTCAGCACCCATATTCTCGATATTTCGACGGGCAAGCCCGCGGAGGGCGTGACGGTTCATCTGCAACAGGACGGGAAGACGCTGGCCACGGGCGTGACCAACGCCCAGGGGCGCATCGCCGCGTTCGTTCCCTCTCTGCCCGCGGGCCGCTATCGGCTGGTGGCGGAGATCGGGGCGTGGTTTAGCGATACCGGCCGGAAGACGATCTATCCCTGCGCGCACATTGAGTTTATCACGGGAGAAACGGCAGACGAACACTTCCATCTGCCGTTTGTGATTGCCCCCGGCGGATGGTCAACCTACCGGGGCAGTTGACCACACCCGCTCGCCGTTGACCCAGGTCTCGCTGATGTTGCGCTCGTCGCCGAGGGTCATCAGCACGAAAAGCTGCTCGTAGATATCCTGACAGCGCCGATTGCGCAGGCGCTGCAGCGGCGTGACGTTGGGGTCGATAACCACAAAATCCGCCTCTTTGCCTGCCGCGAAGTTGCCAATCTTGTCATCCAGCCGGAGGGCGTGCGCGCCGCCCAGCGTGGCGTGGTAAAAGGCCTCGCTGGCACGCAGGCGGTAGCTTTGAAGCTGGCCGACCTTGTAGGCTTCCCCCAGGGTGCGCAGCATGCTGAAGGTGGTGCCCGCGCCGACGTCGGTGCCGATGCCCATCCGCACCCTGTGCTGCCAGCAGGCGGGCAGGCGAAACAGCCCGCTGCCGAGAAACAGGTTTGAGGTGGGGCAAAACGCCACCGCCGAGCCGGTGTCATGCAGGCACTGCCACTCGCTGTGGTGCAGATGGATCGCGTGGGCAAACACGCTGCGCTCGCCGGTCAGGCCGTAGTGGTGATACACGTCCAGATAGCGCTCATGCTCCGGCCAGAGATCGCTCACCCAGGCCACTTCGTTGGGGTTTTCGCTCAGGTGGGTCTGCAGCCAGGTATCCGGGAACTCCTCTCTGAGCAGGCTGACCGCCGCAAGCAGCTCGGGTGATGAGGTCGGGGCAAAGCGCGGCGTTATCGCATAACCCAGCCGCCCACGGTGATGCCAGCGCTGAATCAGCGCCCGCGTCTGCCGGTAGCTCTGCTTCGCGTCTTCGCTCAGGTAGTCCGGCGCGTGTCGGTCCATCATCACCTTTCCGGCGATAAGGCGCATATTGAGGCGCAGGGCTTCGGTAAACAGCGCTTCGACCGATTCCGGATGCAGCGTGCAAAACACCAGCGCGGTGGTGGTGCCGTTGCTCACAAGCTGCTGAATGAAAAATTCGGCGATCTCTTTCGCGTAGGCCTCATCGGCAAACTGGCTCTCCACCGGGAAGGTGTAGGTGGTCAGCCACTCCAGCAGCTGTTCGCCAAAGGCGCCGATCATCTCCGTTTGCGGGTAATGGACGTGGGTGTCGACAAAACCGGGCAGCAGCAGCCTGCCGCGCAGGTCGGTATAGCCTTTGTGCGGGTCAAGATACTGCTCGCCCTCCTGCCACGGCATCTGCGCCAGAATTTTTCCGTTCTGGATAAACAGCAGGCCGTCCTCAAGGTAGCGCGCGTGCCGGGCAATGGCGTCTGCGCTGTCGCAGACCCGGGCAATATCAAAAAATGCACCGCGTATCGCAGTCTGGTATTCCATCATGGTTCCTGCCTTCGTGTGTGCGTAGCGGGGTGGGAAAACTCAGCAAGAACGGTGCCAGAATGAACGGGCCGCAGATACGCTGCGGCCAGAGGGGAGGGGTTACTCTTTTTGCGTCGCCACGCGGGAGCCAAACGACGTCGCGCCTGCCGTCTCGCGCTCTTCCCGCGCCAGCCAGCGGTAGGTGACGCCGCCGAGGAAGACGCCGATAAACCAGCTGAAGTTTGCCACCTCATGCAGGGCCGGGATAAAGCTAATGATCAGGCCCACGGCAACGGACGGGATCAGGGCACCAATGGCTTTCGGGTTAAAGCCGTTGCGGTACCAGTATTTGCCCTTTGGCGTGTCGTCGAACAGATCGTCAACCGACACCTTGCCGCGCTTAATCAGGTAGAAATCGGCAATCAGAATGCCGAACAGCGGGCCGATAAACGCCCCGAGCACGTCCAGGGTGTAGTGGATAAGCTCCGGCGAGTTGAACAGGTTCCACGGGGTGAGCAGGATCGAGCCGACGGCGGCAATCATGCCCCCGGTGCGGAAGCTGATTTTCTGCGGCGAGCAGTTAGAGAAATCAAACGCCGGGGAGACGAAGTTCGCGACGATGTTGATCCCGATGGTGGCGGTGATCATCGTCAGCAGGCCAATCGCCACGGCCAGATCGTTGCCCACGCGGCTGACGGTTTCGATCGGATCGGTGATCATGCGGCCAAACAGCGACTGGGTGCCGGAGACAATCACCACGGTGACGATGGAGAACAGCAGGAAGTTAAACGGCAGCCCCCAGCGGTTGCCGCGGCGGATCTCGCCCATGCTTTTGCCGTAGCGGGAGAAGTCGCCAAAGTTGAGCAGCGGGCCGGAGAAGTAGGAGACCACCAGCGCGGTCGCGGTGATCATCTGCCAGGTCTGTTCGCCCGCGCTCAGGGATTTGCTGGCGAGGGTAAAGGAGATCCCGTCAAAACCGGTCTTGTATACAATCCAGCCGGCAAGGGCCAGCATTACCACATAGACCGCCGGACCGGCGATATCAATAAAGCGCTTGATGGCACTCATGCCGTGCCAGAAGACCATCGCCTGCAGGACCCACATAATGGCAAAGCAGATCCAGCCCAGATGCGACAGGCCCAGGAATGCGCCGGTAGTGAGTGAAGAGAGCGATGGCCAGAACTTCAGCGCCACCAGCATCAGGGCGTTGGCGGCGAGATAGGTCTGAATCCCGTACCACGCGAAGGCAATCAGCCCGCGGATCACCGCCGGAATATTGGCCCCGAACACGCCGAACGCCTGACGACTGATCACCGCATAGGGCACGCCCGCCATCTGGCTCGGTTTGGCCACCAGGTTGGCGCACAGCTGCACGATGCAAATCCCCACCAGCAGGCAGAGCAGCACCTGCCAGCTTGCCAGCCCGAGCGTAAAGAAGCTCGCGGCGACCACATAACCCCCCATGCTGTGAACGTCCGACATCCAGAACGAAAAGATGTTGTACCAGCTCCAGTTCTGGTCACGCGTCGGTGCCAGATCCTCATTGCAAAGACGTGGGCTGTAAACCGCACCGGAATCAGCGGCCGTACCTTGCTGCGCGTTTTGACTGTTTGGCATGAAACCTGCTCCTGTGAATGAAAACCCGTTGAGTGGGAGTGCAAACGGTGTTGCAGGATCCAGGCCAAAATAATAAATCTTGTATGCAATATTTTATTTTTATGTATACGATTCGATAACGGAAAGTAAAATTCGGAGTGGTGAATGAACAACATTAACGCCCTGCAGACCGCGCCAGACCTGCATGACAAAGACGAAACCATCTTCCAGGCGCTGATGACCGCGATTGTCGAACACCAGCTGCTGCCGGGGAGCAAATTGCCGGAAGAGGCGCTGGCCGAGGTCTTTGGCGTGAGCCGCACGGGCATCCGCAAGGTGCTTCAACGACTCGCTGCTGTGCAAATGGTCACCCTGACGCCCAAGCGTGGTGCACACGTCGCCAGCCCGACGGTGGAAGAGGCGCGGCACATCTTCCGCACCCGCGCGCTGCTGGAGGTCGCCAACCTGCCGGACGTGCTGGCGCACTGCCAGCCGCCGCATCTTGCTGCGCTCGAGGCCATTATTCGCCAGGAGCTGCAGGCGCACGAGGCCTATGACGGCCCGGCGGCGATTCGCCACTCCGCCAATTTCCACATTCAGCTGCAGGCTATCTCCGGCAACCAGGTGCTCACGGAGATGGTGACCGGCCTGAGCCAGCGTTCTTCGCTGGTGATCGCCACCTGGGGCGCGCCGTGGCGTCAGGGCTGCCGCTGCAACGATCATGAACAGCTGGTGGATCTGCTGCGCCAGAAGGCGCTTGAGCCACTAAGCAATGCCCTCATGCACCATTTTGAACATATCGTCGCCAGCCTCTGCTTCGAGCGGGCGGGCGAGTGCCTGCCTGATTTTGCCCGGCTGTTTGCCGGCCACAAGGAGTCGTAATGTCTGTCTGTATACAAGTGATCAACCCCAACACCAGCCTCGCCATGACGGAAACCATCGGCGCGGCGGCCCGCGCGGTGGCGGCGCCGGGGACGGAGATCCTCGCGGTCTGCCCGAGCGCGGGCGTGCCGTCCATAGAAGGCCACTTCGATGAGGCCATCGCCGCCGTGGGCGTTCTTGAACAGGTCAAGCTCGGAAGAGAGCAGGGCGTGCACGGTCACGTCATCGCCTGCTTTGGCGATCCGGGCCTGCTGGCGGCGCGCGAGCTGGCGCAGGGGCCGGTGGTGGGCATTGCGGAAGCCGCCATGCATATGGCGACGCTGGTCGCGACGCGCTTTTCGGTGGTCACCACGCTGCCGCGCACGCTGATCATTGCCCGTCATCTGCTGCACCAGTATGGCTTTCAGGACCACTGCGCGGCGCTGCACGCTATCGATCTCCCGGTGCTGGCGCTGGAAGACGGCAGCGGTCTGGCGCAGGAGAAGGTGCGCGCGCGCTGTATACAGGCGCTGCAAGAGGATGGCTGCGGCGCCATCGTGCTGGGCTGCGGCGGCATGGCGACCCTGGCGCAGGAGCTGACCCGCGAACTGCGCGTGCCGGTGATCGACGGCGTCAGCGCGGCGGTAAAGATGGTGGAGTCGCTGGTGGCGCTGGGGCTGTCGACCAGCAAGCACGGCGATCTGGCGTTCCCGGAGAACAAAGCGTTCAGCGGACAATTTCAGGCATTGAATCCATTTTAAATTTTGGGGGTGGCATGGGGCTTTTCGAACAGGATTATCCGCGGGATCTGCGCGGCTACGCGGGTAACCCGCCGCACGCGCGGTGGCTGAATCAGGCACGCATCGCCGTGCAGTTTGTGCTCAACTATGAGGAAGGGGCGGAAAACCACGTTCTGCACGGCGATGCCGGATCCGAGCAGTTCCTGTCGGACATCATCGGCGCGGCCAGCTACCCGGACAAACACATGTCGATGGACTCCCTCTACGAATACGGCAGCCGCGCCGGGTTCTGGCGGATCCACAATGAATTTCAGAAACGCGGCCTGCCGCTGACGGTCTTTGGCGTGGCGATGGCGCTGGCGCGTCACCCGGAGATTGTTGAGGCGATCAAAGCGGCGGATTACGACGTGGTCAGCCACGGCTGGCGCTGGATCCACTATCAGAATATGGACATCAGCCAGGAGCGCGAACATCTGCACAAGGCGGTGCACGTTCTGACCGACCTGTTCGGCAAGCCGCCAACGGGCTGGTACACCGGGCGCGACAGCCCCAACACGCGTCAGCTGGTGGTGGAGCATGGCGGCTTCGACTACGACAGCGACTACTACGGCGACGACTTACCCTTCTGGACGGAAGTGGCCTGCAGCGACGGCTCCCGCAAGCCGCACCTGATCGTGCCGTATACGCTGGATGCGAACGACATGCGCTTTGCGACCGCGCAGGGATTTAACACCGCCGAGCAGTTTTATACGTATCTGAAGGACAGTTTTGACGTGCTGTACGAAGAGGGGGAAAGCGCGCCGAAGATGATGTCCATCGGCATGCACTGCCGCCTGCTGGGGCGACCGGGGCGTTTTCGCGCGCTGCAGCGGTTCCTGGATTATGTGCAGCAGCACGAGCGGGTATGGGTCTGTACCCGCCAGCAGATTGCTGACCACTGGCGGGACGTACATCCGTTTCAGAAATAATTGAGCCGTGTTGTGCCGGGTGGCGGCTGCGCCTTACCCGGCCTACAGAGCCCACATGGCATACGGGACATCGTAGGCCCGGTAAGCGCAGCGCCACCGGGCAGGTTTTCAGCGTTACACCATCAAACTCACCTGCGCCGCCACAATGCGCCACCCGTAGGCAAACCGCACCCACGTCTGCTGCTGGCGGCCAATGCGTTCCGTGCTCTCGCGGGTAAACTCGGTGCTGCACACGGCATAATCCTCCCCGAAGGTGGTGATGACGGTGTGGCGCAACGTCCGCTGCAGCCCGGCGGCGGGGCGCGCCGCGCGAAAGGCGCGGATTTCATCGATCCCGTACAGGTTTTCACCCGCCCCCAGCCGCACCGTGTTTTTGTCGTGCCAGAACAGCTCGTCCAGCACCGCAACGTTGTTGCTCACCAGCGCGTCCTCATAGCGGTAAAACGCGGCCGTCACCTCGGCAACCACCCACGGGAGGTTAATGTCATCGTGATTCATCATGCTGCTATCTCCGTCGGGCGGGCATCGGTGATGCCGCTCTCTTCCAGAACCCGCGCGACGCGCAGGCAGGCCTGCTCGTTAAACGGCGCGGCAATCAGCTGCAGGCCAATGGGCGCGCCCTGCGCGGTGCGCAGCGGAACGGTGGTCACGGGCAGGCCTAAAAACGAAATCGGCTGGGTCAGCATCCCCATGCTGGCGCGGATGGGAAGCGGCTGACCGTTAATCTCCATGGTTTGCTCGCCGATCCGCGTGGCGCTGCGCGGCGTTGCCGGGGCAATCAGCACGTCGGCCCGTGCAAACAGCGCGTGAAACGCCTGCCGTGCCTGCGCGCGAAACCGCTGGGCCTGAATGTACCAGGCGGAAGGGATCATCGCCCCGGCCAGCAGGCGTTCGCGGGAGTGCGGCTCAAAACGCTCGGGCTCCCGGCGAAGCGCAGGCAGGTACTGATTTCCCCCTTCGGAGGCGCTGATGATAAACGCCGCGGAACGCGCCAGCTCGGCGTCAGGAAACTGAAGCTCATCCTGCACGTCGAGCGCCTTCGCCACCCGCGCCACGGCGTCTCTGGCGTCCGCGTCGCACCAGGTGGTGAAGTAGCCGCCGAGCACCGCGCAGCGCAGGCCGTCAAGCCCGCGGTCAAGCAGGGGGCGCGTCTGTTCCCGCGAGCTCTCTGCCTGAAAACCGTCGCTGGTGTCCCGGCCCTGCAGCGCGTCGTACACGGACGCCAGGTCGCATACGCGGCGCGCAAAGGGCCCGATATGATCCAGGCTCGCGACAAACGGATGGCTGCCGGATCGCGACAGGCGGCCAAAGGTGGGCTTCAGGCCGTAGATGCCGCACAGGGAGGCCGGAACGCGAATCGAGCCGTTGGTGTCGGTGCCGAGCGAAAAGTGCACCAGCCCGGCGGCCACCGCGGCGGCTGAACCGCCGGACGACCCGCCCGCAATGCGCGTCAGATCGTGCGGGTTACGCGTCGCGCCGTAGTGGCTGTTCTCGGTGGTAAAGCCGTAGGCGTAGGCGTCCATATTGACCATCCCGGTCAGCAGCCCGCCCGCGCTGCGCAGCTGGCGCACGGCGAAGCTGTCGGCGGCCGCGGCGGGGCGCTGGCTGAACAGCTCGGCCCCGGCGAGGGTGGTGTGACCGGCAACGTCGAACAGGTTTTTCACCGCGTAGGGTACGCCCGCCAGCGGCGGCAGGGGACGCTTTTCCCGTCGCAGGGTATCGATATTGTCGGCCTCGGCGAGCATGCGTGCTTCCGTCACGGCGGTCCAGGCGCCGATCTGCGGGTTAACGCGCGCAATCCCCTCCAGCGTCTGTCGGGCGATCTCGCGAGCGCTCAGCTCCCCAGCGCTCAGCGCCTGCTGAATAGCGCTGATACTCATCTCGTGTAGCGTCATGCTTTATACACTCCTGCAATCTCCAGACGGTCGTCGAGCGGCAGCGCCATCAGCGGGGCGGCCATGGTGACTATGCGGCTGAACTGCAGCTGCAGCTCGGCGCGGCGGGCGTCATCCAGCGTCACGCCGAGTACGGTTTCCATTTGTGCCAGGTACGCCTGCCAGTCGGGTTGGTGTGTCGTCATTATTTTCTCCTCAGAATCCGGCGGCCGCGCCGTTGCTGCGCGGGTCAAATGCCCCTTCAAACAGCCCGTTGGGGTGGCGAACAATGGCGCCCGCGTGGCCCATGGCTTCACTAAAGTCAGGGAATACCTCCACCTCGTGACCGAGTGCCCGCAGGCGCGCGACCGTCTCGGGTGAAAAACGCCCTTCAAGCTTTAGGGTGTCGGAGGTTTGCCCCCAGGTGCGCCCCAGCAGCCAGCGTGGGCGGGTGATGCTCTCCTGCAGGGGGACGCCCTGGACAACGTAGCGGGTAAAGAGCGCGGCCTGGGTTTGCGGCTGTCCGTCGCCGCCCATCGAGCCGTAGACCATCACGCGACCGTCCTTCAGACGCGCCGCCGCCGGGTTCAGGGTGTGGAACGGCTGTTTGCCCGGCGCGAGGGCCAGAAGATGGGCGGGATCGAGGCTGAACGATGCGCCCCGGTTCTGCCAGACGATGCCGGTATCGGGCAGCACCACACCGCTGCCGAACTCGTGATAAAGGCTCTGGATAAACGACACGGCAAGCCCGCTGCTGTCCATCACCCCCATCCACACCGTATCGCCGGGACCTTTTCCGGTTCCCCACGGCGCGGCGCGGCCGTCGTCAACCCTGTCGGCAAGCGCCTGCAGGGCGGCGGGATCCAGCAGTTTCTGAACATCGGTTTTCAGCGCGCGCGGGTCGGTGATGTGGGCATCGCGCAGGCTAAAGGCCAGCTTGGTGGCTTCAACGATGCGGTGAATGGTTTCGGCATCGTCGGCTTCCGCCATGTTCAGGCGGTCGGTGATGCCGAGTATCGCCAGCGAGACCAGCCCCTGCGTTGGCGGGGCGTGGTTAAAGATCTCTCCCTGCTGATGCTCCAGCTTCAGCGGCGTGGTGCGCCGGGCCGCGTGGGCGTTGAGATCGGCCAGCGTCACGGGGAGACCCAGCGTCTCCATGCCGTGCGCCAGGACTTCCGCCAGCGGGCCGCGATAAAAGCTGTCCAGACCCTCTTCCGCCAGGCGCGTCAAGGTCGTGGCCATGGCGGGCTGGTAAAACCGGCTCCCGACCTGCGGTGGCTTACCGTCGACCAGCCAGGTTTCCGCGAAGCCGGGGATGGCCTTCAGCTCGTCGAACTTGCTGGCCGTGGCGTGGGCCTGAGAGGCCGTGACCGGGGTGCCGTTCTGCGCATAGTCAATGGCGTCGGCCAGCAGGCGGGCCAGCGGCAGCGCCTTGCCGGTCATCTCACGGGAAACCTTCAGCGCCTCGTCCCAGCCGCTGACCGTGCCGGCGACGGTCAGCGCCGCCTGCGGTCCGCGATGGGGGATCTGCGTGAGCCCATCGTAGGCGGCCAGCGTCGCGCGCGATCCCGCCGCGCCGCTGGCGTCAATGGCGATGGGGTCGCCTTCCGGCGGCACGATAAGCCAGAAGCCATCGCCGCCCAGCCCGTTCATATGCGGGTAAACCACGGCGATGGTGGCCGCTGCCGCGACCATCGCCTCTATCGCGCTGCCGCCTTCGCGCAGCACCGCCAGCGCGCTCTGGCTGGCAAGATGGTGGGGCGCAACGGCCATGCCGTGCGTGGAGACATTACTTTGCATGAAGCGTCCTCGTAACCCTGAAAGTCACAAGGTGCTGCAAAAGCTGTTCCAGTTCTGAAAGAAAAGTTTCAGTAAACTGGCACGTATAATGAATACATACAAAAAAGGTACAATGTAATGAAACAAAAGTTACAGAGGCGCTATGGAACAGTTAGATGAACGTCTGAAAGCACAATACCCGTCGCTGTCGCCGCAGGAGCAACGGGTGGCGGACTTTATATTCGACCATTTTGACGATCTGATTAGCTACAACAGCGCCGAGCTTGCGCAGCTGAGCGGGGTGTCGAAAGCCACGGTGAGCCGTCTGTTTAAGCGGCTGGGCTATGAGAAATATAAGGACATGCGCGACGAGCTGCGCACCCTGCGTCAGAGCGGAATGCCGCTCACCGATAATCGCGACGCGGTGCAGGGCAACACGCTGCTGGCGCGCCACTATAAGCAGGAGATGGCGAACCTGACCCAGTGGGTCAATGCCCTTGACGCGCAGCAGTTTGCCGACGCCATAGCCTGCATGGTCAGGGCGCGGCGCATCGTCATTATCGGCATGCGTAACGCTTATCCGGCGGCGCTTCATCTGCGCCAGCAGCTGCTGCAGGCGCGCGGTCAGGTGCTGGTCCTGCCGCAGCCCGGGCAGAGCCTGAGCGAGGAGCTGGTGGACTTAACGCCGGACGATCTGGTGGTGATGATGGCCTTTCGCCGTCGCCCGCGCATCATCCGTCCGCTGCTGCAGCAGCTTCAGAGCAGCGGTATTCCGGTGCTGCTGATGTGCGAGCCGCAGGCCCACAGCCTGTTTCCGCTGGCGAGCTGGCGGCTCTGCACCCCGCTGGACAGCGTCTCCGCCTATGACAGCTATTCGTCGGTCAACAGTCTGATCAACCTGCTGGCGAACGCCTTCCTGCATGACATTCTCGATAAGGGCCGTCCGCGCATTCACGAGATCGCCTCCCTCTACCAGCAGCTGGACGAACTCGAACAGCGATAATGGGGCATCAGGGTGGTGCTTTGCATTAAAATGGTGCATAAGGGCGGGGCGAAAATGGAGAGCGTTTTCGCCCCGCCCGCGTTTTATCAGGCTTTATTAGAAAAATCCCCGCTTCGCCTTATCTGGCACATTAGTTGCAAAAACACCTTCAAAGAATCTTTTGTTTCATGTTAACGTTACGGGGAAGCACCATGAAAAAACTGTTAATTGCACTGGCCGGGGCCGCATGCCTCTTCACACAGCTGCCGGCAAAGGCTGACCAGCTTCAGGATATCGAGAAGCGCGGCACCATTCGCATTGCCGTTCCGCAGGATTTCCCGCCGTTTGGCTCGGTGGGAACCGATCTGCAGCCGCAGGGCTACGACATCGACATGGCGCGCTACCTCGCCAAACAGATGAAGCTCAAGCTGCAGCTGGTGCCGGTGACCAGCGCCAACCGCGTGCCGTACCTGCAAACCGACAAGGTGGATCTGGTCATTTCCAGCCTCGGTAAAAACCCGGAGCGCGAGAAGGTAATCGACTTCAGCCGCGCCTACGCGCCGTTCTTCCTCGGCGTGTTTGGTCCGAAAGGGGCTGAACTGAAGGACGCCGCCGCGCTGAGCGGAAAAACCATCGGCGTGACGCGCGGGGCGGTGGAGGACATGGTGCTGACCGGCCTGGCGCCGAAAGACGCGGACGTGAAGCGCTACGAAGACAATAACACCACGCTCTCCGCCTACCTCTCTGGCCAGGTGCAGTACGTGGCAACAGGCAACCTCGTGGTGGCGGCCATTTCGCGCCAGAACGCGGATAAAGCCCCGGTCCCGAGCTTTATGCTGAAAGATTCGCCGTGCTTTATCGGCCTGAAGAAAAACGAACCGGCCCTGAAGGCAAAAGTGGACGCGCTGATTGAGCAGGGCATCAAGGACGGCACGCTGAACGGCCTGTCCGAGCAGTGGCTGAAGGCCCCGCTGCCGGCAAATCTTGGCGCCTGAGCCGATGACGGAGCAACTTGATTTTTCAGCCCTCTGGCCGCACTGGCCGGCGCTGCTGGCGGGATTGTGGGTCACCATTCAGCTGACGGTGATGGCGACCGTCGGCGGGCTGGCAATCGGGATTTTCGGGGCGGCGATCCGCAGCGGACGCACCACCTGGTTCAGCCGGATCTGGGGCGCGTACGTGGAAATCATCCGCAACACGCCGTTTGTGGTGCAGCTGTTTTTCATCGTCTTCGGTCTGCCGAATCTGGGCCTGAAGATGACGGCGGGGGAAGCGGCGCTGCTGGCCATGGTGGTGAACCTGGGCGCCTACAGCACCGAAATTATCCGCGCGGGCATTCAGGTCACGCCGAAAGGGCAGTGGGAGGCCGGGCGCGTGCTGGGGCTGACCCGCCTGCAGACCTTTATTCGCGTGGTGCTGCCGCCCGCGCTGCAGCGCATTTACCCGGCGCTGGTGAGCCAGTGCATCATCGTGATGCTCGGCTCGTCGGTGGTGTCGCAGGTCTCGTATGAAGAGCTGACCTTCGCCGCCAACCTGATCCAGTCCAGAACGTTTTTGAGCTTTGAGGTCTATCTGGTGACAACCGGCATTTACCTGGCGCTATCGATTACCCTGCGCCAGCTGATGATGGCGGCAGGACGCAAATGGCTGGGGGTGCAGGCATGATGACCACCTTTACCGACTGGGACATTATTCGCAACCTGCTGCTGGCCGGACGCTGGACGGTGCTGCTGTCGCTGGTGGCGTTTGTCGGCGGGGCGGTGGTGACGCTGCCGCTCCTGCTGCTGCGCCTCACCGGCGGGCGCACGGTGAAGCGCATCATCCGCGGCTATATTGAGCTGTTTCAGGGCACGCCGCTGCTGATGCAGCTGTTCCTGGCCTTCTTCGGCGTGGCGCTGTTCGGCATCGACGTCTCGCCGTGGACCGCCGCCTCGCTGGCGCTGACGTTTTACACCAGCGCGTTTCTGCTCGATATCTGGTACGGCAGCATTCGCGCGCTGCCGAAGGGGCAGTGGGAAGCGTCGCGCTGTCTGGGGCTGACCTTTGGCCAGACCCTGTTCCGCGTGGTCGCCCCGCAGGCGCTGCGCATCGGCATTGCGCCGACGGTCGGCTTTGCCGTGCAGGTGATCAAGGGGACCGCGCTGGCATCGATTATCGGCTTTATCGAGCTGACCAAGGCCGGGACCATGCTGACCAACGTGACCTATCAGCCGTTTAAGGTCTTTGCGCTGGTGGCGCTGGGCTACTTTATTCTGTGTTATCCGCTGTCGCGCTACAGCCGCTATCTGGAGACGAAATTCAATGCCTCTCATCACCATTAATCAGGTGCAGAAGTACTACGGCGATAACCACGTGCTCAAGGGCGTCGATCTGGATATCGACATGGGCCAGGTGATCTCCATCATCGGGCGCAGCGGATCGGGCAAAAGCACGCTGCTGCGCTGCATCAACGGCCTGGAAGGCTATCAGGACGGCAGCATTAAGCTTGGCGGCATGACCATTACCGACCGGGATTCTCAGGCGCGCGAAATCAGCCGCTCGGTGGGGATGGTGTTCCAGAGCTTCAACCTGTTCCCGCACATGACGGCGCTGGAGAACGTGATGCTCGCCCCGCGTCGGGTGCTGAAGAAAAGCGCCGCCGAATGCCGCGAATTGGCCCAGCGCATGCTGGAGAAAGTGGGGCTTGGCGATCGTCTGGATTACTACCCGTCGAGCCTCTCCGGCGGCCAGCAGCAGCGCGTGGCGATTGCCCGCGCGCTGGCGATGTCGCCGAAAGTGTTACTCTGCGACGAGATCACCTCCGCGCTCGACCCGGAGCTGGTGGGCGAAGTGCTCAAGGTGCTGGAGCAGCTGGCAGCCGAGGGGATGACGCTCATACTGGTTACCCATGAAATGAATTTTGCCCGCGAAGTGGGCGACCGCGTGGTGTTTATGCACCAGGGGAAAGTCTGGGAGCAGGGCGACAGCAAAACGCTGTTCGCCAACCCGCAGACCACGGAACTGAAGCAGTTCATCTCCTCCGTGCGCGGCCTCAACTGATAAGGACTGAACAATGGATATCGCACACTTTCCGCAAATCAACCCGCCGCAGCGCCTGCTGATGGGGCCGGGCCCGATCAACGCCGACCCGCGCGTGCTGCGCGCCATGTCGAGCCAGCTGATCGGCCAGTACGATCCGGCCATGACACACTACATGAACGAGGTGATGGCGCTCTATCGCGGCGTGTTCCGCACCGAAAACCGCTGGACGATGCTGGTGGACGGCACCTCCCGCGCGGGGATTGAAGCCATTCTGGTCTCCGCCATTCGCCCGGGAGATAAGGTGCTAGTGCCGGTGTTTGGCCGCTTTGGTCACCTGCTGTGCGAAATTGCCCGCCGCTGCCGCGCGGAGGTGCATACCATCGAAGTACCGTGGGGCGAGGTGTTTACCCCGGACCAGGTGGAGGATGCGATTAAGCGTATTCGTCCGCGCCTGCTGCTGACCGTGCAGGGTGACACCTCCACCACCATGCTGCAGCCGCTCGCCGAGCTTGGCGCGATCTGCCGTCGCTACGACGTGCTGTTTTACACCGATGCCACCGCGTCGCTCGGCGGTAACGCGCTGGAGACCGACGCCTGGGGGCTTGACGCCGTCTCGGCCGGGATGCAGAAGTGCCTCGGCGGCCCGTCCGGCACGTCGCCGATCACCCTGAGCGCGCGGATGGAAGAGGCAATCCGCCGCCGCAAGTGCGTGGAGGAGGGCATTCGCACCGACGCCCACCGCGACGGCGACGAGGAGATGATCTACTCCAACTACTTCGATCTCGGCATGGTGATGGACTACTGGGGGCCGGAGCGGCTGAACCACCACACCGAAGCAACTACCGCGCTGTTTGGCGCTCGCGAATGCGCGCGACTGATCCTGCAGGAGGGGCTGGATAACGGCATCGCGCGTCACAAGCTGCACGGCGATGCGCTGCTGAAGGGCATTCAGGCGATGGGGCTGGAGACCTTCGGCGACCTGAAGCACAAGATGAACAACGTGCTGGGCGTGGTCATCCCGCAGGGGATCAACGGCGACCAGGTGCGTAAGCTGATGCTGGAGGATTTCGGGATTGAAATCGGCACCTCGTTTGGCCCGCTGCACGGCAAAGTGTGGCGCATTGGCACCATGGGCTATAACGCGCGCAAGGACTGCGTGATGACTACCCTGAGCGCGCTGGAGTCGGTGCTGAACTACCTGAAGTTCACCACCACGCAGGGGGCCGCCATGCAGGCTGCGTGGGACCACTACCGTCGCGAGACGCCGCAATGAGCCCGGCGGCAGAGCGAGTGATGGCGCGCGCCGACGCGCTGGCCGCCATCAGCGAAACCCCGGACGGCCTGACGCGGGTCTATCTCTCCACGCAGCATCTGCAGGCCAACCAGCTGGTCGGGGAGTGGATGCGCCAGGCGGGCATGACCGTCTGGCAGGACAGCGTGGGCAATATCTGTGGACGCTACGAGGGCGCGCAGGAGGGGGCGCAGGCGGTGCTGCTCGGCTCGCATCTGGACACCGTACGCAACGCCGGGCGCTACGACGGCATGCTCGGGGTGCTCACCGCCATCGAAGTGGTGGACAACCTGCACAAGCAGGGGCGGCATCTGGCGCAGGCCATCGAGATTGTCGGCTTTGGCGACGAAGAGGGCACCCGTTTTGGTATCACCCTGCTGGGCAGCCGGGGGCTGACGGGAACCTGGCCGCAGGGCTGGCTGGAGACGTGCGATGCTCATGGCATCAGCGTGGCGCAGGCGATGGTGCAGGCGGGGCTCGATCCCACTCGCGTGGCGCTCGCGGCACGCCATCAGGAGGATTTCAGCGCCTGTCTGGAACTGCATATCGAACAGGGACCGTGTCTGGAGCAGGAAGGGCTGGCGCTGGGCGTGGTGGAAGCCATCAACGGCGCGCGCCGCCTCAACTGCCGCTTCACCGGCGAGGCCGGGCACGCCGGTACCGTGCCGATGAACCATCGTAAGGATGCTCTGGCCGCCGCCGCCGAGTGGATGGTGCTGATTGAAAACACCACCCGGCAGCAGGGCGGCAACCGGGTGGCAACGGTCGGAGAACTGCGTTGCCTGCCCGGCGCGGTGAACGTCATCCCCGGCGAGGTTGCGCTCTCGCTGGATATTCGCGGCCCGCAGGATGCCCCGCTGGACGCGCTGCTCGCTGAACTGCTGGCGCAGGCGCAGGCGATCGCCGCCCGTCGCGGGCTGAGCTTCAGCGCCGAGGAGTTTTACCGGATCGCCGCCACGCCGTGCGATGCGCGTTTGCAGCGCCTGCTGGGCGACGCGGTTGAATCGGTGCAGGGGCGCTCGTTATCTCTGCCCAGCGGCGCCGGGCATGACACCATCGCCCTGGCGGAACGCTGGCCGGTGGGGATGCTGTTTGTGCGCTGTAAGGGCGGGATCAGCCACCACCCGGCAGAATCGGTGATGGCTGAGGATGTTGCCCTGGCGATTGAGGCATTTGGGCAGGCGGTGAGAGCGCTTGGTGCGATCTGATTGTTGCCCGGCGGCGCTGCGCTTGCACGGGCCTACGGGATGGGTAGGCCGGGTAAGCGGCAGCGCCACCCGGCAAGGAATCACATCACTCCAGCCCCAGCGTATATTGCGCGATCTTAAAGTAGATAATCAGCCCGGTACCGTCGATCAGCGTCGCGATAAACGGCGCGGAGACGACCGCCGGGTCAATGCCGCAGCGCTTGAGCACCATCGGAATGACGGACGAGACAATCGCACTCCACAGCGTAATGCACACCAGCGTCAGGCTGACGATGAGCGTAATCTCCAGCCCGATCCCCATCATCCAGGCGCGAATGCACCCGGCAATGCCGAGCGTCACGGCAATCATCAGCGAGGTGGTCATCTCTTTGCGCAGCACGCGGCCCACGTCGCGCAGATGAACTTCACCCAGCGCCATGGCGCGCACCAGCGTGGAGGTGATCTGCGTCCCGCTGTTGCCGCCCGTGCCGATCAGCAGCGGAATAAAGAACGCCAGCGCGATGGCGGACTCCAGTGCCTCTTCAAAATGCTGAATGACCGAGCTGGTGTAGGCTTCGGCGACAAACAGCAGCAGCAGCCAGACGGAGCGTTTCTTCCACAGGCTGAAGGCGCTGGTTTCCAGATAGGGCTTCTCCAGCGGCAGCGTCGCCCCCTGAAGCTGAGCATCTTCGGTGACGTCATCTTCCAGCAGATGGGCAATTTCCCGCTCGGTCAGGCAGCCGACGAGTTTGCCGTGGGTCACCACGGGCACGACATCTGCGTCGCCGTGCGCCAGCAGTCCTGCAACATCGGCACGTTCATCCTCCGGTTTGACCTGCAAAAACTGCGAAATCATCAGGCTTTTAATTGGCTGTACGGTATCTGTGGTCTGTAGCAGCTTGCGCACGGCAACCATCCCCGCAAGGCGGCCATTGTCTTCAATAAAAATATGCGACGGAATATCATCGTCTTTTAATTTTTTGAAGAATTGCTCGCGCGCCAGCGCCACGCATAATGCGATATCGAGGACGATAAAATCGGTATTCATATATTGCGCGACCGCGCTGTCATTGAATGCCAGGTTTTGGTTGTGAATAGCGTAAGACATAGTGAATTCCCTTTGAATAATAACATCTCTCAGGGGCGAGCAAGACAGGGCATGTCGAAGAGGAGATCCCCACGTCCTGGGTTCAGCACTGTACACCGTATCCCGCAAGGGAAGTTATACTGACAAAGCCTTGATTCGACAGTGCCTGTTTTACCCTGTGCCGGTTCTCTCGAACCTACCAGAGCGATAACGTGTATTTGTACAGGAGCCTCGCCATAACGAGATCGTTGTAAAACGAGAGGGATAATACGCCTGTTTAAATTTAGCGCTCAGAAAATTAAATAATGTTTAAGAACGGTTTAGATAAATATTATTAATAAAATGTTGAGGCTTTATTTAGGTTTATTCACTTTAAATGGAGGATTAAATAATTAACGGAGGAGAGAAAATGGCGTGGCTTGATAATCTGCTGAATCATTTTGCGCTGTATCCGGCACATCTGTTCGCGCTGTTATTTGTGATGGCGCTGAGCAAGTCCACGGTGCTGATCTCCTCCGTGCTGCCGCCCGCCTCGGTGATGCTGCTGGCGGGCATCGGCGTCAGCCAGGGGAGCATGCATCCTGCCCTGGCGTGGCTGGCCGTGGTGATGGGGGCGACGGCAGGTTCGATGCTGAATTACCATATCGGCCAGCTGATGGGGCACACCCGGCTGGTCGCGCGCTTTACGGCGAAGCATGCCGCTACGTTTTTACGGGTTCAGCATCAGCTGCAAAAAAACGGTGTCATCGTACTGTTTACGTCGCGCTTTCTGGCGGTGTTGCGCTATGTCGTGCCGCTGGCGGCGGGTATGCTCAGGCTTAACGCCGTCAAAGTCTACGCCGTCAGCCTGCTTTCCGCCTGCGCGTGGGCGGCGCTGTATGTCGGCGCGGTCACCGGCATCAGCGCCTTTTGAATTACAGACTTCCCATTCCGCCGTCCACCAGCAGCTCCGTTCCCACCGTGTAGCTCGACTCGTCGGAGGCCAGATAGAGCGCGGCTTTTGCCAGCTCCGTCGTCGAGCCCATTCTGCCGAGCGGCACCAGCTTGATGATTTCCGCCATCATCGCGTTAAGCGCCTCGTCGCTTAAGCCCGTTTTCGTAAACGCCGGGGTCTCCACCGGACCGGGGCTCAGGCCGTTGACGCGGATCCCGCGCGGCAGCAGCTCCGCCGACAGCGTGCGCGCCAGCGACAGCAGGGCGGCCTTGCTCGCGGCATACACGCTGCTGGTGGGCAGGCCGATGCGCGCGCTCACGGAGCCGCAGAGGATCACCGAGGACGGGTTGTTCAGCAGCGGCAGCAGCGCCTGGATTAAAAAGAACGGCCCCTTCAGGTTGATGTTTATCAGACGGTCCCAGGCCTCTTCCTGCCAGGCTTCCAGCGGCGCGTGCGTCACGTCGCCGGCGTTGAGAAACACCGCGTCCAGGCGCGGCCAGCGGGCGGCGAGGGTTTCCGCCAACGCTTTTTGCGAGGCGATATCGCCCGCATCGGTCGGGATCACCCAGGCCTTATCGCCCAGAATGCGCTCAGCTTCAGCGAGGGTGTCCGGGTTGCGTCCGGTCACGGCGACGCGCGCCCCTTCGGCGATAAACGCCTGCGCGGTGGCAAGACCGATGCCGCTGGTGCCGCCGGTAATCAACGTATACTTATCGGTTAAACGACCCATGTTCTTCTCCTGAAATGTCACTGGAGAAAGCACTATAGAAACGTTAGTATCGAAAGGAAACCAGGTACCAAATGGATACTAACGAGGCAAGAGGTGTGCTATGGCAGAAATGCTGGGTGAGTGCTGTGAAAAAAAATCTGAGGCCTATACCTGCCCGATGACGCAGTTTGTAAACCTGATTTCCGGCAAATGGGCAATCCCGATCCTTTATCGTCTTATTGTGATTAACACGCCTGTCCGCTTTGGCGATTTGCTGCGGGCGGCTGCACCCATCACCCAGAAAGAGCTGACGAAGCAGCTGCGCCTGTTTGAACAGCGCGGGCTGGTGACGCGGACGGTCTACCCGGAGATCCCGCCGCGCGTGGAGTATCAGATTACCGGGCTGGGGTTAACCCTGCAGGATGCGCTCTCGCCGCTGGCCGCCTGGATGAGCGAGTACGGCGACCAGCTGGAGCGTTAGGCTACTGCTTTACGTAGCGCGGAGCCGGGATGCCGGTGCGCGCGCTGTTAAACAGCTCGAGGCGCGCCGCTTCGTAGCGGTCCCACAGGCTGACGTCATGCATCGGCGGGATGGTGATCGGTTCGCCCTGATCCAGACCCGCCAGTGACGCATCCACCATATCGTCGGTGGTCATCACCGATCCTTCCGGCAGATCGTCCACCGTGACGCCAGAATGGCTCCAGATCTCCGTCGCGGTCGCGGCGGGCAGCACGGCCTGAATGCGCACGTTGCTGTCGGCAAATTCTTCCTGCAGTCCGCGGGTAAAGCTCAGTACCCAGGCCTTGGTGGCGCTGTAGAGCGCGCTGCCCGCACGGACATGGAGCGATAACACCGATGCGATATTGATCAGCGTGCCGCGATTGTTCCGCGCCAGTCGCGGGAGAATGGCGTAGGTCAGCCGCATCAGCGCCGTGGTGTTGAGGGTATTGATGGCCTGATGCTGCGCCACCTCGCCCGCGAGGAACGGCGCCATCTGCGCGGTGCCCGCGTTGTTAACCAGCGTATCAATGGCGGTATTGCTGCGCAGTTCCTCTTCCACCGCCCGGATCCCGGCTTCATCGGTGAGATCGGCCACCAGAATATCGACGGCCACGCCGTAGCGCGCGCGCAGGTCGGCGGCGAGGGTTTTCAGGCGATCCTCGCGGCGGGCGACCAGGACCAGGTTGGCACCGCGCGCGGCAAGGCGATCGGCATAGACGGCACCGATCCCGGAAGAGGCACCCGTGATCAGGGCGGTGGTGATTTGCGTAGTCATAATGCATTACCTCAGGCAAAGTGGGTTATTTGGTTTCAATATGAAACTGAATTAACTCTCTGCCATTTGGTTTTATAATGCAACCACATTGGCGGGATTTTTTTGCTTTTGCCTGGCGGGTGGGCTCAGGAGGGGAGTTTGGCCACGATCTCTTCAGGCGTCAGTTCGCGCCCGTCGTCAGCGATAAGCATCAGTTTTCGCAGCGGTTTGCGCTGTTCGCTATCGACGAGAACGGTGCCGCATTCGTTTTCCGCGAACAAAAATTCATTGCCCCACTGGGACAAGGCAACCAGCACGGTTTGCAGGGCGCGTCCCTTGTCGGTCAGGACGTATTCCTGCCAGGCGCTGCCGTCGGAGGCGGGCTGAAGCCGGAGGATGCCTTCGTCCACCAGCAGCTTGAGCCGCGTGGTCAGCATGTTTTTCGCGATACCGAGGCTTTTCTGAAACTCGCCGAAGCGTTTAATACCGCGAAGCGCGTCTCGAACGATCAGCAGCGACCACCAGTCGCCGATGATATCCAGCGAACGGGCGACGGGGCAGGTGCTCTCTTCAAGGCGGGTACGTTTCACAGCGAATTCTCCGGTGGGGTGTGGTTTTATTATAAAACTAATTGGCACACTCCGTAAGCACGTTAATCATCAGTTTGAGAAATGCTTCCCGGAAAATTGTGACGAACCTGTCACACTGAACGCGACATTTTAAAACGAGTGAGGAATTAGGGATGAGAAAAGCACTACTCGCGCTGGCAGTCGCCGGTTCCATTTCAGCAACGTTTGGCGTACAGGCGCAAGAGACGCCGGAAGGGTATCAGCTGGAGCAAGTTTTAATCATGAGCCGTCACAACCTGCGCGCGCCGCTGGCCAATAACGGCAGCGTGCTGGAGCAGTCCACGCCGAAGCAGTGGCCGGAGTGGGAAGTGCCGGGCGGCCAGCTCACCACCAAAGGTGGCGTGCTGGAGGTGTATATGGGGCACTACATGCGCGAGTGGCTGGCGCAGCAGGGGATGGTGAAGACGGGAGAATGTCCACCGGCGGAGAGCGTTTACGCCTATGCTAACAGCCTGCAGCGCACCGTTGCCACCGCGCAGTTCTTTATCACCGGCGCGTTCCCGGGCTGCGATGTGCCCGTGCACCATCAGGAAAAAATGGGCACCATGGACCCGACATTCAATCCGGTGATTACCGATAACTCGCCGGCATTCCGCGAAAAAGCGCTCAAGGCGATGGAGTCCGAGCGGCAGAAAATGCAGCTTGGTGAAAGCTACAAGCTGCTGGAGCAGATGACCAACTACGCCGACTCGCCGTCCTGCAAAGAGAAAAAGGTCTGCTCGCTGGCGGACGCGAAAGATACCGTCAGCGCCGACTATGAAAAAGAGCCCGGCGTTTCCGGGCCGCTGAAGGTGGGCAACTCGCTGGTGGACGCGTTCACGCTGCAGTATTACGAAGGCTTCCCGGCCGACCAGGTGGCCTGGGGCGAAATCAAAACCGACCAGCAGTGGCGCGTGCTGTCGAAGCTGAAAAACGGCTATCAGGACTCGCTGTTTACCTCTACCGAGGTGGCGCAAAACGTGGCGAAACCGCTGGTGAAGTATATCGATAAAACGCTGGTCACCGAGCAGGCGAAAGCGCCAAAGATCACCCTGCTGGTGGGGCATGATTCGAACATTGCTTCCCTGCTCACCGCCCTCGATTTCAAACCGTACCAGCTGCACGACCAGCAGGAGCGCACCCCGATTGGCGGCAAGATTGTCTTCCAGCGCTGGCATGACAAAAATGCCAACCAGGAGCTGATGAAAATTGAGTATGTCTATCAGAGCTCAGAGCAGCTGCGCAACGCCAGCGTGCTGTCGCTGCAGTCTCCGGCGCAGCGCGTGACGCTGGAGCTGAAGGGCTGCCCGGTGGATGCGAACGGCTTCTGTCCTGTCGATAAATTCAATGCGGTGATGAATAACGCGGCGAAGTAAGAGAGAACCCCCCGCGTGATGGCGGGGGGAAACGCTTAAACGTTTTTACGTTCGATGGTTTGCTCACCCCAGAAGAGCGAGTCTTTGTCCGTTTTTTCGAAGGCGCGCACCAGCACTTCATCGTTGCCTTCTTCCCAAATCTGCTCGGCCAGCTTTTCATCGTATTTCGCGACTTCAAAGATAGCTTCGGCAATCTCCGGAGAGGTGTTGCGTAAACTTGCCCATTCGCCCACGTGGTGAGCTTTGGATTCTTGAGTTGGCATGCTTGTCCTCCTGTTGGGTGTTAGCCGTTGAGTTTTTTGGCCAGACCCGCGACGTATTCACCCTGATAGCGGGCGATAGACAGTTCTTCATTGCTTGGCTGGCGTGAACCATCCCCACCGGCAATGGTGGTTGCACCGTACGGCGTACCGCCGCGCACCTGGGAAATATCAAACAGCTCCTGCGCGCCGTAGCCAATTGGCACAATCACCATCCCGTGATGAGCAAGGGTAGTCCAGGTTGAGGTAATCGTCTGCTCCTGACCGCCGCCGGTCCCGGTAGAGCTGAATACGCTGGCGAGTTTGCCGTAGAGCGCCCCGGATGCCCAAAGTCCGCCGGTTTGATCGAGGAAGGTGCGCATCTGGCCTGACATATTGCCGAAGCGGGTTGGGGTGCCGAAGATAATAGCATCATAATCCGCCAGCTCCTGCGGGGTGGCGACCGGGGCGTTTTGTGTTTTTCCCCCGGCTTTCGCGAAGGCTTCCGCCTGCATGGTTTCCGGTACGCGTTTCACCACAACCTCAACGCCGTCAACCCTGTTTGCACCTTCTGCTACCGCGTGAGCCATGGTTTCAATGTGTCCATACATGGAATAATAGAGCACCAGAACTTTTGCCATTTTGCTTCACTCCTCGTTGGTTTCTCTGACAGCGGATCGCTGCGCTCTTTTAAAGATATGTCATCACAGCCAGACTGCAAAAATGAACGCCATTTATTTGATTTATAACAACATGAGGAGAAAAATGGCTTTGTAGCAAAATGATACAACTTTCCCGGTGCGGATTTTTAAAATGATAAGAAAGGCTTATGAATTACCGCCGCGTCATCTCACCCGAAAGACTGAGATCATGTTGCAGGATATTACCTTCGGCTTGCCGGATAACCTCATTCCACTAAGCTTAGTTTCACGCGGCACAGATAAAGGCGTTGTCCTTGAGCCGCGAGGTGAAAGAATCCTCTTTTACTGAATGCAATATGATGTCTAATGTTTCACACTCTGGAGGTTAGAGATGGCAAACCATCGTGGTGGTTCAGGTAATTTCGCAGAAGACCGTGAAAGAGCATCAGAAGCAGGCCGTAAAGGTGGCCAGCATAGCGGGGGGAATTTTAAAAATGACCCTCAGCGCGCATCTGAGGCTGGCAAGAAAGGGGGGAAAAACAGCCATGGCGGTAATAAGTAATTCGCCGGGTTGACTCCCTGCCGCCGGGTTTCCCCCGGCGGTTTTTTTATTTCTGCAACATTGAACTGTAACCAAAGGCAACGCACACTACAGAATTGTTCTCATTTGCTGGTGCCGCATGTCTGTCTCACGCTTTAAATTCTCCGTAAAACCACAGGAAGCCATCCTCATTCTCATCACCATGTTTTGGGGCGGGACGTTTCTGGCCGTTCAGTACGCGGTGACCCTCAGCGATCCGTTCTTCTTTGTCGGCCTTCGCTTTGCGACGGCGGCGTTAGCCGTGGGGCTAATATCCCTTAAAACGCTGCGGGGTCTGACGCTGAAAGAGCTTAAGGCGGGCGTGGCGATTGGGGTGGCGATAGCCATGGGCTACAGCCTGCAGACGTGGGGATTGCAGACCATCTCCAGCAGCAAATCCGCGTTTATCACTGCCATGTATGTGCCGCTGGTGCCGCTACTGCAATGGCTGTGCCTGGGGCGGCTGCCGGGTCTGATGTCCTGTATTGGCATCGTGCTGGCGTTTATCGGCCTGATCTTACTGGCCGGGCCGGAAAACAATCTTCTGGCGCTGGGGCCGGGCGAGATCATTACCCTGATTGGGGCGATTGCCATTGCGGCGGAGATTATTCTCATCAGCGCGTGGGCGGGCAAGGTCGACGTCAAACGGGTGACGGTGGTGCAGCTCGCGACCGCGTCGCTGGTGGCCTTTGCGACCATGGTGCCGGCAGGAGAGTCCGTGCCGCCGATGTCCACGGGCCTGGTCGTGGTGGCGCTGGGGCTGGGGATTTTCAGCGCCATTATCCAGGTCACCATGAACTGGGCGCAGCGCAGCGTATCGCCAACGCGGGCAACGGTCATCTACACCGGCGAGCCGGTCTGGGCGGGCATTTTCGGGCGACTCGCCGGGGAACGTCTGCCGCTGCTGGCCCTTGTGGGCGCGGCGTTTATTGTCGCCGGGGTGCTGGTGAGCGAGTTGAAGTTAAAAAAACGACGTAAGGCGATTGCCGGGGTAGGTGCTGAACAAGGTGCTGATAGCTAACAACGCGTACGCTGCCCGTTTCGCCCGGCGGCGCTACGCTTGCGCGGGCCTACATTCCAACTGTAGGCCGGGTAAGCGTAGCGTCACCCGGCAAGAAAGTGAAACACATATCAGGTGGACGGGGTGATGGCTTCCCCTTGTGCCACATCCCTTTTCCGGCGGCTCAGCAGGGCGTTAAGCAGGATCGCGCCGAAGGTCGCCGTGCCAATCCCGCCGATCGTAAACCCGCCCAGCGTCAGGGCAAAATCGCCCGCGCCCAGCACCAGCGTGACCGCCACCATAATCAGGTTGCCATTCTGACTAAGGTCGACGCGATGCTGCACCCAGATGCGCGCCCCGGCCACGGCGATCAGCCCAAACACCACGATTGATGCCCCGCCGATGACCGGTGACGGAATGGTATGGATCAGCGCGCCGAATTTCGGCGAGAAGCCGAGCAGCATCGCCATCACTGCCGCCGCCACGAAGACCAGCGTCGAATAGACTTTGGTCACCGCCATCACGCCGATATTCTCGGCATAGGTGGTAACGCCGCTGCCGCCCACGGAACCGGAGAGCATGGTCGCCAGCCCGTCGCCGACGAACGCGCGGCCCATGTACGGGTCCATGCTGCGTCCGGTCATTCCCGCGACCGCCTTCAGGTGGCCCAGATTTTCCGCCACCAGGATAACTGCGACGGGGGCGATAAGCATCATCGCCTGGGTGTTAAAGGTGGGGGAGGTGATCTGCGGCAGGCCGAACCAGGCGGCCTGATGCAGCAGCGTAAAATCAACCGGCTTGCCGAAACCAAAAACGTTTGCCAGCAGGGCATATACCAGACAGGCGACAATCAACCCGACCAGGATCAGCAGCCGCTGGATCATGCCCCGCGTAAAGACCGCCACCAGACCGATGCACAGCACGGTCACGACGGCCATCCAGCTTTCAAAGGGCGAGCCGGAGACGCTTTTCACCGCAATCGGCGCAAGGTTCAGACCGATCGCCATTACTACCGCGCCGGTGACGACGGGGGGCATCATGCGTTCGATCCAGCGCGTGCCGATCTTCATCACCACCAGACCAATCAGGGTATACACCAGACCGCAGGCGATAATGCCGCCGAGGGCCACGCTCAGGTTGGGGTTGATTCCCTGGCCGTTAAAGCCGGTGGTGGCGATCACCACGCCGACAAAGGCGGCGCTGGAGCCCAGATAGCTCGGCACGCGCCCGCCGGTGACAAAAAAGAACAGCAGGGTGCCGATACCCGACATCAGAATCGAGAGGTTGGGATCCAGTCCCATCAGCATCGGCATCAGCACCGTGGCGCCAAACATGGCGACCGCGTGCTGGACGCCCATCACCATCGTCTGCCCGAGCGGGAGGCGTTCATCCGGCGCGACCACGCCAGCGTCTGTGGAGGTCGATTTCAACTGCCAGTGGGGAAATCCGAACATGGTCTGTCTCCTTAGAGCGCCTTAACAGGCGGGTCGCATCAGCGCGTGGTAGCCGCGGTCAAACCACACCAGCCCTTGCGGCGCCGGGTGGCGAATAATCGAAACGATGTCGCAGAACAAAATGTCATGGGTGCCGACGCTCACCACCTGGCTGATGCGGCAGTCAAACGAGGCCAGCGCATCCTCCAGACGCGGACATCCGGTGTCGCCCGTCTGCCAGCGGGCGGCGGCGAAGCGTTCTTCTATTGGCGTTTTGCCGCCAAACAGGTTTGAGAGCGGCTCCTGTCCGGCGCTGAGGGTATTCACGCAAAGGGTGCGGTTTTCGCTGAACGTCGGCCAGACGGACGCGCCGCGGTTCAGGCACACCAGCAGGGTGGGCGGTGAATCCGTAACGCTGCACACCGCGCTGGCGGTGAAGCCTGCCAGCCCCGCCGGGCCGTCGGTGGTGATGATGTTCACCGCCGCGCCAACGCAGGCCATGGCGTCGCGAAAGGTTTGCTTATCCGGTGTCGTCATGTTCGCTCCTTACGCCAGCCCGCAGGCATCGTCGAAGGTCAGGCGCGGCAGGCGCCCGTAAAGTTTGCCCGGGTCGCCGTAGCCAATGTTGATCAGCAGATTGCTTTTAAGCGTCGTGCCGGTGAAAAAGGCCTCGTCGACCTTTTGGCGGTCAAAGCCCGACATCGGGCCGGTGTCCAGCCCCAGCGCGCGACAGGCGAAAATCATGTAGGCGGCCTGCAGCGAGCTGTTGCGGAAGGCGGTCTCTTCCGCCAGCGCGGGACTTGCGGTAAACCAGCTTCTGGCATCGCCGTGCGGGAACAGTTCAGGCAGGCGCTCGTAGAATTCACTGTCCCAGGCCACGATCGCCGTAACCGGGGCGGTGAGCGTTTTCTCCAGGTTGCCGCTGGAGAGCGCCGGGCGCAGCTTCTCTTTTCCCTCCGCGCTTCGCACAAACACAATCCGTGCCGGGGAGCAGTTGGCCGAGGTTGGCCCCCATTTCATCAGGTCGTAGATTTCGCGCAGCGTCTCGTCGCTGACGGCAATATCCTGCCAGCCGCTATGGGTGCGGGCGCCGGTGAACAGCGTTTCCAGCGCGGTGGGATTAATGGCTTCGCTCATTACAGCTCCTTATAAAGCGTGTTCATGACTGTGCAGCAGGCTGGCCAGCCCGTTCAGCAGCAGGGTGTTAAAGGTGTCCGGCTCGGTGACGTTGCAGGCATGGCCGCCCTGGCGCATCACCGCGCTGTGGCTGTGCGGGATGGCCGCCTGCAGCTCAGACGAGCAGACAGAGGGCACCAGCATGTCGTCGGCGGAACAGATGATCTGGACCGGGCAGCGGATGCGCGCGGCGTGGCGGCTGAAGTCGGCCTTTTTCAGGGCGCTGAGTCGGTGCAGCAGGTTGGCTTTTCCCTGAAAGTGGGCCAGCGCCAGCGCTTCTTCGGCCTCCAGACGGGGGGCGCGAGCGGCCATCCAGTCTGCCGGGTAGAGAAACAGCGGCTGCGCCTCAACCCACGCCTGTGGGCCGCCGTAATGCAGCAGGCGCTCGCGGATCTGAAAGCAGCGGCGGGTATGCGCGCTGAGGGTCAACCAGCCGTTGACGCACACCAGCGCGGTGAGGGCGTCGGGGCGGTCGAGGGCCAGCTGCAGGCCGACCAGTGCCCCCAGCGCATGGCCGACGACGCTGTAGCGGGCAATCCCGGCCTCAGCCAGCGCCTGGGCCAGTTCGTCCGCCATCTGTGCCAGGCTGTATCCTTCCGGCAGGGCGTCGGGGTTATTGCCCGTTCCGCGCTGGTCATAACACACCACCTGATACTCGGGTTCCAGCGCGGCCAGCTGGGGCAGCCAGTAGCTGCCGCTGCCGCCGAGACCGGCAATAAGGACCACCACGGGCGCACCCTCATACGGGGGCGGTGAGACGGAGAGTTTCATGCCTGCCTCACTTCGCGATGTGCGCAACGGTGGCGATCTCAACCAGCGCGTCCGGCTTCACCAGCCCGCACTGAATGCAGAATCGGGCCGGCTTATCGCCGGGGAAGAACTCCGCGTAGATTTCGTTAATCGCGGCGTAGTTTTTCCAGTCGGTAATAAAGATGCTGTTGAAGGTCACGTCTTCCATCGTGCCACCCGCCGTTTCGATCACGGTTTTGATCGTCTCCAGCACGTGGCGGGTTTGCGCCTTTGGGTCGTTGATAAACACCACGTTGTTGTCTTTATCAAACGGCAGCGTGCCGGAGACATACACCACGCCGTCGGCAAGGGTGCCGGGGACAAACGGGGCGATGGGCGTGCTGGTGCCCGGCGGGATGATTACGGATTTCGGCATCGTGCGTCTCCTCAGGCGATACGGGCGAGCGGGGGATTCAGGGCGTCGCAGAAATCCGCAACGTTACTGACCCAGCCAAAAAAGGTTTCGATATTGAACAGGGCCGCCTTCTGGGCGAAATCCGGCCCGGCCTGATGGGTCGCGTCTTCCAGCACCACGCCGAAATACTCGAGGAAAAAGCCGTCGCGCAGGGTCGACTCCACGCAGACGTTGGTGGCAATGCCGGTAAAGACCAGGTGGCGAATGCCCCGGCTGCGCAGCAGGCTGTCGAGCGGGGTGTTGAAAAAGCCGCTGTAGCGCGGTTTCGGCAGGACGATATCACCCGCCTGCGGGACCAGCTCATCCACCAGCTGATAGTCCCAGCCACCCTTCGCCAGCAGCTTGCCCTGCAGTTCGGGCCGTTTACGCATGGTTTTCAGGGCGTTCGACTTGTGAAAGTTCGGTGAACCGGGACCGCCGGCCTCAACGTACTGGTCATCCCAGCCGTTCTGGAACCAGATGATAAGCATGCCCGCGGCGCGCGCGGCGGCGACGGCGGTTTTGATGTTCGCGATCACCGGCCGGGTGGTGGAGACGTCGAACCCCGCCAGATCCAGATAACCGCCCTGGCTGGCGTAGGCGTTTTGCATGTCCACCACGATCAGCGCGCTCTGCTGCGGCGCAAAGGTGATGGCTTCCGGGCGTGCGTTAAGGGTTGTCATTACGCTACCTCCTTCGTGACGGCAGGGATGTGGGCGCGGCACTGCATCAGCGGCTGGATGCGCTCGCCGAAGGTTTCCACGCCGGTGAGGAAGTCATCGAAGGTCAGCAGGACGCCTTCCGCCCCGGGAACGGCTGCCACTTCGTCCAGCATCCTGGCGACGCTGGCGTACGAGCCGACCAGCGTGCCCATGTTGATATTGACCGCGGAGGTCGGGTCGGCCATCTGGCGAACGTTGGTATCCGCCCCGGAGCGGGTATCCTTCTGGCTCTGCTCGGTGAGCCAGCTCAGGGCCTCCTCGTCGGCGCCGTCCTTATAGCGCTGCCATTTGGCGCGTGCGGCCTCGTCGGTTTCGTCGGCAATGACCATAAACAGCACGTAGGAGCCCACGTCGCGCCCGGTTTTGTCGGCGGCTTCTTTCATGCGCGCGGCGGTCGGGGCGAAGGCGGCAGGCGTGTTAACCCCTTTACCGAAGCAGAAGTTGAAGTCGGCGTATTTCGCCGAGAATTCCATCCCGGCGTCGCTCTGCCCGGCGCAAATCACCTTCATCGGCACCGACGGCTGCGGGCTGACGCGGCAGTCGTTCATGGTGAAGAAGTCGCCCTTGAAATCGCTTTTTCCGGTCCCCCACAGGTCGCGCAGGACCTGCACGTACTCGGTCAGGTAGTCGTAGCGGCGAGAGAAGTAATCGTCGCCCGGCCAGAGACCCATCTGCTCGTACTCCGGTTTTTGCCAGCCGGTTACCAGGTTGACGCCAAAGCGTCCGCCGGAGATGGAGTCGATGGTGGAGGCCATGCGCGCCACGATCGCCGGGGGCAGGGTGAGGGTGGCTGCGGTGGCGTAGATCTGGATCCGCGAGGTGACCGCGGCCAGCCCGGCCATCAGGGTGAAGGACTCCAGGTTGTGATCCCAGAACTCGGTTTTGCCGCCGAAGCCGCGCAGCTTGATCATCGAAAGCGCAAAGTCGAAATGATAGTGCTCCGCTTTCTGCACGATGGCTTTATTCAGCTCAAAGGTCGGCATGTATTGCGGTGCAGTGGTCGAGATAAGCCAGCCGTTGTTGCCGATGGGTACAAATACGCCAATTTTCATCACGAACCTCTCTTCATTACGTCGCAGGTGTAACGGTGTTTTTGCAAAGGCAGTGCCAGTTTTGAAAATGGCAGTGTTATTAATGTGTTAATCAGAGGTTGGTGGTTTGATGTGATTAAATGTGGACTAACTGGTCAAAAACATTGCACAGAAAACAGGCATTCATGCGCGATCGGGGTGCAGGATGTCGTGGCGAGACGGGGGTTTTGCTATGCTGAGGGCAACGCAGAATAAGGAGAGCGGGAATGACACAAGGCGCAGTGAAAACACCAGGTAAACGTTCGCAGGCGGTGAGCGCCAAGAAGCAGGCGATCCTCAGCGCGGCGCTGGAGACCTTTTCGCAGTTTGGCATTCACGGCACGCGCCTGGAGCAGGTGGCGGAGCAGTCCGGGGTATCCAAAACCAATCTGCTCTACTATTACCCGTCGAAAGAGGCGCTCTATGTCGCGGTGATGCAGCAGATCCTCGATATCTGGCTGGCGCCGCTGAAAGCGTTCCGCGAAGAGCTGGCCCCGCTGGTGGCGATCAAAGAGTACATACGCCTGAAGCTGGAGGTGTCGCGCGATTACCCGCAGGCATCACGGCTGTTTTGTCTTGAGATGCTGCAGGGGGCGCCGCTGTTGCAGGCGGAGCTGACCGGAGATTTAAAACAGCTGGTGGACGATAAGTCGGCCATTATTGCCGGATGGGTGGCCAGCGGAAAGTTGGCCCCGGTCGATCCGCATCATCTGATCTTTATGATTTGGGCCTCCACCCAGCATTACGCTGACTTTGCGGCCCAGGTCGAGGCGGTGACCGGAAAAACGCTCCAGGACGAAGCGTTTTTCCACAGCACCCTGGAGAACGTGCAGCGGATGATTATCGAAGGGATCCGCTTGCGCTAGTTCCCCGGTGGGAGAGGGCAGCTTAAGTCGCCCTCTTCACACTGCATCAGCGAGGCCAGAAACGCCTCGCGCTCCACGGTTTTCTCCGCCAGGCACTGATTCACGATCATCGGCTGAACGCTGCCGCCTTCCGTCCCCGAACCGATAAACGCACAGTCCGCGTCGCGCAGGGCAATCCAGGCCTGCTGCGCCTTTTTCAGCAGCTCGCGCTGAGGGGCTTCCGCACGCTTGACGGCGGCCTGATAGGTCTGGTTGAGCTTTTTATCGGCAGCCTGGTACTGCTGCGCGCTACAGGTGTTCAGTTCAAGCTGGGTGGTCGCCTTGTCGCACTCGTCGGCCAGCGCGCTGGCGCTTAGCAGCAGCGCTGCGCCTGTGAGAAATACTCTTTTCATCATCCCCTCCGTGTAAAAAAGCCGGATGCGCTGCGCTTATCCGGCCTACGGTTGTTTTGTAGCCCCGGTAAGCGTAGCGCCACCGGGGAAAGTTTACACGATTAACCGATGGTCATCAGGCTGGCGTTACCGCCTGCCGCCGCGGTATTGACGCTGAGCGAGCGCTCTACATACAGGCGTTCCAGCAGCAGGTTGGTTTCCCCGCGCGCGAAGCCCTGTACCGAAACAATCGCCCCGCTGCGGGCCGCAACCTGCTCGCAGAGCTCGCGCAGCTGATCGGAATCACCGTGATAAATCACGGCATCAAACGGCTGCGTCAGCAGCGCATCGGCTTTCGTGAAGTGGATACGGGCCGAGACCGCTTTCGGCAGCTGTTTGGCCAGGTCGCGATGCAGCGCATCGTCCGGCCACAGCACTTCACACCCGGTGGCCATCGCGGCGGCCAGCTGTACCAGCGCGTCCTGCTCGTTATCCGCCACGCACAGAACGCGCTCGCGCGGCATCAGCGTCCAGGTATTGCGCTCGCCGGTCGGCCCCGGCAGCAGACGCTGCGTACCGGCCTGTGCCAGCTCGCCGTACTGCTGCGCAATCGCACGCAGCTCTGGACGATTATCAGCCCACTTAATCAGCGCGTCCAGCGGCTGGGTCAGCACGGTTTTCAACTGCGCATCCACCGGATACTCCGCATCCTGACGCGCCAGGGTGACGCCCAGCGCGTTCTCAGGACGGTTCGCCAGCAGACGGTACAGGTAGAGCGGACCGCCCGCTTTCGGGCCGGTGCCGGAGAGGCCTTCACCGCCGAACGGCTGCACGCCCACGACCGCGCCAACCATGTTGCGGTTAACGTACAGGTTGCCCACTTTGGCGCTGCCGGTCACCTGCGCGATGGTCTCGTCGATACGGGTATGCACGCCGAGCGTCAGGCCATAGCCGGAGGCGTTGATCTGCTCAACCAGCTCGTTGAGGTTGTTACGGTTGTAGCGCACCACGTGCAGCACCGGACCGAAGACCTCTTTTTTCAGCTCGTCGAAGCTTGCCAGCTCGATAAGCGTAGGCGGCACAAAGGTGCCGGAACGCCACTCGCGGGCGTCTTCGCTGTTGTCTCGCACCGCCTGGAACACCGGACGGCCTTTCGCGCGCATGGCCTGAATGTGGTTTTCAATATTGGCTTTGGCTTCCGCGTCGATCACCGGCCCGATGTCGGTGGTGAGACGGCCCGGGTTGCCCATGCGGCATTCGGCCATCGCGCCGCGCAGCATCTTCAGCGTGTGGTCCGCCACGTCATCCTGCAGGCACAGCACGCGCAGGGCGGAGCAGCGCTGACCGGCGCTGTCGAAGGCGGAGGCCAGAACGTCAACTACCACCTGCTCGGTGAGGGCAGAGGAGTCGACGATCATGGCGTTCATGCCGCCGGTTTCCGCAATGAGCGGCGTAGGACGACCCTGCGCATCCAGACGGGTGGCAATATTGCGCTGCAGCAGCGAGGCCACTTCGGTCGAACCGGTAAACATCACGCCGCGCACGCGGTTATCGGAGGTCAGTTTGGCGCCCACGGTTTCACCGCGGCCCGGCAGCAGCTGGACCACGCCCGCCGGTACGCCTGCCTCCAGAAGAATGTTGATGCCCTGTGCGGCAATCAGCGGGGTCTGCTCCGCCGGTTTTGCCAGCACGCTGTTGCCTGCGGCCAGGGCGGCGGCTATCTGGCCGGTGAAGATCGCCAGCGGGAAGTTCCACGGGCTGATACAGACGACCGGGCCGAGCGGACGGTGGGTTTCGTTGTCGAAATCATCGCGCACCTGACCGGCGTAGTAGTGCAGGAAGTCGACCGCCTCGCGCACTTCGGCGATGGCGTTGCTGAAGGTTTTACCCGCTTCGCGCACCAGAATGCCGATGAGCGACTGCATCTGATCTTCCATCAGCACCGCCGCGCGTTCCAGAATGGCGGCACGCTCCTGCGGCGGGGTGGCGAACCAGATAGGGGCGTTATTCACCGCGCTGTCCAGCGCCTGATCCACCTCCGCTTCGGTGGCTTCACGCACGTAGCCGACGATGTCTTTTGGCTCCGCCGGGTTGATGACCGGCTGCATGTCGCCGTCAGCAACGGGCTGCTCCAGCATCGGTTTCGCCTGCCACTTCTGCAGCGCGCTGTTGAGCAGGGCAGAGGAGAGGGACGCCAGACGGTGTTCGTTGGCGAGATCCAGCCCCGCCGAGTTGACGCGACCCTTGCCGTACAGCTCGCGCGGCAGGGCAATCTTCGGATGCGGCAGGCCAATCTGGCCTTCCTGCGCCGCTATCTTCTCAACGGCCTGCACCGGATCGGCGACCAGCTCGTCGAGTGGCAGCGTGGTGTCGGCGATGCGGTTAACGAAGGAGGTGTTCGCGCCGTTTTCCAGCAGGCGACGCACCAGGTACGCCAGCAGGGTTTCGTGGGTACCCACCGGGGCATAAATGCGGCACGGGCGGTTCAGCTTGCCGTCCGCCACTTTACCGGTCACCTGCTCGTACAGCGGTTCACCCATGCCGTGCAGGCACTGGAACTCGTACTGGCCCGGGTAGTAGTTCTGCCCGGCCAGGCTGTAAATGGCCGCCAGGGTGTGGGCGTTGTGAGTGGCGAACTGCGGATAGATCAGGTTCGGCACGCCGAGCAGTTTTTTCGCGCAGGCGAGGTAAGAGACGTCGGTATAGACCTTGCGGGTGTAGACCGGATAGCCTTCCAGCCCTTCCATCTGGGCGCGTTTGATTTCGCTGTCCCAGTAGGCCCCTTTCACCAGGCGGATCATCAGGCGACGGCGGCTGCGGCTGGCCAGGTCAATCAGGTAATCAATGACGAACGGGCAGCGCTTCTGGTAGGCCTGGATCACGAAGCCAATGCCGTTCCAGCCCGCCAGCTCCGGTTCGAAGCACAGTTTTTCCAGCAGATCGAGGGAGATCTCCAGACGGTCGGCCTCTTCGGCGTCGATGTTAATGCCGATATCATACTGGCGCGCCAGCAGGGTCAGGGACTTCAGGCGCGGGTAGAGCTCTTCCATTACCCGATCGTACTGCGCGCGGCTGTAGCGCGGGTGCAGGGCGGAGAGCTTAATGGAGATGCCCGGGCCTTCATAAATACCGCGACCGTTGGACGCTTTACCGATGGCGTGGATCGCCTGCTGGTAAGAGACCATGTAGGCCTGCGCGTCGGCGGCGGTCAGCGCCGCTTCGCCCAGCATGTCGTAGGAGTAGCGGAAACCTTTATCTTCCAGCTTACGGGCGTTCGCCAGCGCTTCGGCAATGGTTTCCCCGGTGACGAACTGCTCGCCCATCAGACGCATCGCCATGTCCACGCCCTTGCGGATCAGCGGCTCGCCGCTCTTGCCGATGATGCGGTTCAGGGAGCGGGACAGGTTGGCTTCGTTATGGGTCGAGACCAGTTTGCCGGTGAACAGCAGGCCCCAGGTCGCGGCGTTGACGAACAGCGACGGGCTGCGGCCAATGTGCGAATGCCAGTTGCCGTTGCTGATCTTGTCGCGGATCAGCGCGTCGCGGGTGGCTTTATCCGGAATACGCAGCAGCGCTTCCGCCAGGCACATCAGCGCCACGCCTTCCTGTGAGGAGAGGGAAAACTCCTGCAACAGACCCTGAACCATCCCGGCGCGGCCGGTGGCGGTTTTCTGGTTACGCAGTTTGTCAGCCAGCTGGTACGCCAGGCTGTGCGCCTGTGCGGCAATAGCTTCCGGCAGACGGGCCTGCTCCAGCAGCATCGGCACGGCGTCGGTTTCGGCGCGACGGTACGCGCCGGTGATGGCGGCGCGGCTGACGGACTGCGGGAGGATCTGCTCGGCGAATTCGAGGAACGGCTGATGGCTTTCATCGCCAGCGGCTGGCGCGTCTTCGCTTTCATTGGCGGCACCGGCGAGCAGGGCAGGCAGCTCCGGCAGGCCCTCGTCGCTCTCGAGTCTTTCGAGATAGTTAAAAATCGCCTGCTTAATTAACCAGTGCGGCGTGCGATCAATGCGGGTTGCTGCGGTCTTAATCCGTTCGCGGGTCGCGTCATCCAGCTTAACCCCCATGGTGGTCATACCCATGCCAAAGCTCCTGTTGTGCTTTCATCGTGTTTGGTCGTTAGCGTGAAATATCCACCATGTTGCAACTTTGTGCAACCGTGTTAAATGTGACCTGGTTTGCAACCCAGAAAATGAATGGATTGTTAACGAATGGTTAGCTGGAAAAACGTGCTGGCTTTGTCGCGGAAAGCCTGGTTTTATGCGGGAGTTAACACTTTTCAAAGGTGCAACCCGTAAAAGCGTGAGCGAGTGCAACCTATAGGAAACTCGTATCAAACCGGGGATGAAATTGATGTAAATGCAGTGTTAAATCGTTTGTCAGCGGAGGGCGCATACGGCAGGATAGCGCGCCCAACCGAAACACAAGATACCGTCACCTCGTTCCGGTGATCATATAACAAGGCAACCCGGATGGTTGTCGCTCGACACTTTTGGAGAATTTGAATGGCAATTAGCACACCGATGCTGGTGACATTTCTCGTTTATATTTTTGGCATGATCCTGATAGGGTTTTTGGCGTGGCGTTCCACGAAAAACTTTGACGACTACATTCTGGGCGGACGCAGTTTAGGCCCGATGGTGACCGCACTCTCCGCGGGCGCATCGGACATGAGCGGATGGCTGCTGATGGGTCTGCCGGGTGCGATTTTTATCTCCGGTATCTCGGAAAGCTGGATCGCCATCGGTCTGACCGTGGGCGCGTGGATCAACTGGAAGCTGGTGGCGGGCCGTCTGCGCGTGCATACCGAGGCTAACAACAATGCCCTGACGCTGCCGGACTACTTCACCGGACGCTTTGAAGATAACAGCCGCATTCTGCGCATTATCTCTGCCGTGGTTATCCTCCTGTTCTTTACCATCTACTGTGCCTCCGGCATCGTGGCGGGCGCGCGCCTGTTCGAAAGCACCTTCGGCATGAGCTACGAAACCGCCCTGTGGGCCGGTGCGGCGGCGACCATCCTCTATACCTTCGTGGGCGGGTTCCTGGCGGTAAGCTGGACCGACACCGTGCAGGCAAGTCTGATGATCTTTGCCCTGATCCTGACCCCGGTGATTGTGATTTTCACCGTTGGCGGCTTTGGCGAATCGCTGGAAGTGATCAAGCAGAAGAGCATTGAAAACGTCGACATGCTGAAAGGGCTGAACTTTGTCGCCATCGTCTCCCTGATGGGCTGGGGTCTGGGCTACTTCGGTCAGCCGCACATTCTGGCGCGCTTTATGGCGGCTGATTCTCATCACACCATCGTTCATGCGCGTCGCATCAGCATGACGTGGATGATTTTGTGTCTGGTGGGCGCGTGTGCGGTCGGTTTCTTCGGTATCGCCTACTTTAATAACAACCCGGCGCAGGCGGGCGCGGTGAACCAGAACGCCGAGCGCGTGTTCATCGAACTTGCGCAGATTCTGTTTAACCCGTGGATTGCCGGTATTCTGCTCTCTGCGATCCTGGCGGCGGTGATGTCCACCCTGAGCTGTCAGCTGCTGGTCTGCTCCAGTGCAATCACCGAAGACCTCTATAAGGCCTTCCTGCGTAAAAACGCGAGCCAGAAAGAGCTGGTGTGGGTAGGGCGCTTTATGGTGCTGCTGGTGGCGCTGGTGGCGATTGCGCTGGCGGCCAACCCGGAAAATCGCGTGTTGGGTCTCGTGAGCTACGCGTGGGCGGGCTTCGGTGCGGCGTTTGGTCCGGTCGTCCTGTTCTCCGTCATGTGGTCCCGTATGACCCGTAACGGCGCGCTGGCGGGGATGATTATCGGTGCGGTGACCGTTATCGTCTGGAAACAGTTCGCCTGGCTGGGCCTGTACGAAATCATTCCTGGCTTCATCTTCGGCAGCATCGGTATCGTGGTCTTCAGCCTGCTGGGTAAAGCACCGTCTGCCTCCATGCAGAAACGCTTTGCGGAAGCCGACGCGCATTACCACTCCGCGCCGCCGTCTAAGCTGCAGCCGGAATAATTTTTCCCACGGAAAACCGTAGGCCGGGTAAGCGCAAGCGCACCCGGCTTTTTTCTTGCCAAAATCCGTCTTTTCCTGTGATATCCCTGTGCTTATAACAATGAGGATAGCGAAGCATGACGATCAAAACAGGGTTAATGGCGGCGGCATTATTGATGCTGGCGGGCTGCAGCGCGCCATCGCAACACGCGGCGGTGGAGACCTGCAAAGCGGATAGCCAGATGCAGCAAACCACGCTCTATTTCGGCTTAAACCGTCCTGCCGGGGCGCAGATTACCCCCAACGAGTGGCAGCAGTTTGTTGACCAGGACGTGACGCCGCGCTTTCGCGATGGCTTAACGGTGTTTGATGCCCGCGGGCAGTGGCTGGGGAACGACGGAAAAGTGGCGCGCGAGCCGAGCAAGGCGCTGATGCTGATCCACGTTAAAGATGCGCAGAGCGAGAAGAACATCGAAGCGTTACGCGGGATTTATAAGTCCCGCTTCGCGCAGGAGTCGGTGATGCGTGTCGATCAGCCGGTGTGCGTGCAGTTTTAATGAAAACGGCGGGAATTCCCGCCGTTGTTGTTTTGTAGGCCGGGATCGCTGCGCGCCACCCGGCATTGCATCAGAGCACCAACCCCGCAAAGCTCGCCGACAGCAAACTCACCAGCGTCGCGCCGTACACCAGACGCAGCCCGAAACGCGATACCACGTTACCCTGCTGCTCGTTCAGGCCCTTAATCGCCCCGGCCACGATGCCGATGGAGGCAAAGTTCGCGAACGAGACGAGGAAGACGGATAAAATCCCCAGCCCGCGCGGGGACATCTGGTGGGCTATTTTCTGCAGCTCAATCATCGCCACAAATTCATTCGCCACCAGCTTGGTCGCCATAATGCTGCCCGCATTTAAGGCATCGCTTAGCGGAATCCCTACCAGCCACGCCAGGGGATAAAATACATAGCCCAGGATCTGCTGGAAGCTCATGCCAAATACGCTGGAGAAGAGGGCATTAACGGCGCTAATAAGCGCGATAAAGCCAATCAGCATCGCCAGAATAATCATCGCCACTTTAAAACCGGCCAGAATATACTCGCCGAGCATCTCGAAGAAGCTCTGGGATTCATGCAGTTTTTCGAGCTTAACATCCGGTTCCGCTTCCGGGCGCGCCGGGTTGATGACTGAGAGGATAATAAAGGTGCTGAACATGTTGAGAATCAGCGCCGCGACGACATATTTGGCGTCGAGCATGGTCATATACGCCCCGACAATCGACAGGGAGACCGTCGACATGGCCGTGGCCGCCATGGTGAACAGACGACGCGAGGAGAGATCGCCCAGCACGCCTTTGTAGGCAATGAAGTTTTCCGACTGGCCGAGGATCAGCGAGCTCACCGCGTTAAAGGATTCCAGCTTGCCCATACCGTTCAGTTTTGACAGCAGCGTACCGATTACCCGAATAAAAATTGGCAGGATCCGCCAGTGCTGAAGAATACCGATCAGTGCGGAAATAAAAATAATCGGACAAAGCACGCCGAGGAAAATGAACGCCAGCCCTTTTTCACCCATACCGCCAAAGACGAAATTGGTGCCTTCGCCAGCAAATTTGAGCAGTGACTCAAAAAATCCTGAGACGTATTTAATCAGGAATAACCCGCTTTCGGCGTGCAGGAAAAAGAACGCCAGCGCAATTTCAATAACAATCAGCTGTAAAACAAAACGAACCCGAATTTTTCGGCGGTCAAAACTCGTAAGCCAGGCGAGCGCAAGAATAATCACCAGCGCCAGCAGGAAATGGACAATTTTAAACATGGTTTATTTTCAGTTAGGTTGTGAGGCGGATATTTAGCCACAGCCCTGAATCAGCGTAAATGGGCATTTTCGTTATAACTTATAAACCTGAACGTTACGTACGTCACTATTATCAGGCTTTGCGTTTACAACTCGTCATCAAAACACCGCACATTTCGCTTGTTTTTCTTTCCGCCGTAATGATAATCACTATCACAAGAATTTACCTTTCTTTGCATCAGTTGACCGCGATAAACATTTAAGGTGTCGGCATGTTTGTTCCATTTCTCATTATGTTACGTGAAGGGCTCGAAGCCGCCCTTATCGTGAGCCTCATCGCCAGTTATCTGAAGCGAACCCAGCGCGGGCGCTGGATTGGCGTCATGTGGGTCGGGGTATTCCTTGCCGCGGCGCTCTGCCTGGGCCTGGGCATTCTCATTAACGAAACTACCGGCGAGTTCCCGCAGAAAGAGCAGGAGCTGTTTGAAGGTATCGTCGCCGTGATTGCGGTGGTGATCCTCACCTGGATGGTGTTCTGGATGCGTAAAGTCTCGCGTAACGTGAAGGTGCAGCTGGAGCAGGCGGTGGATAACGCGCTGCAGAAGGGGAACAACCACGGCTGGGCGCTCATTATGATGGTCTTTTTCGCCGTCGCGCGTGAAGGGCTGGAGTCTGTTTTCTTCCTGCTGGCGGCGTTTCAGCAGGATGTGGGGATCTGGCCGCCGCTGGGGGCCGTGCTGGGCCTCGCCATGGCCGTGGTGCTCGGTTTCCTGCTGTACTGGGGCGGTATCCGCCTGAATCTGGGCGCCTTCTTCAAGTGGACCAGCCTGTTTATTCTGCTGGTGGCCGCGGGTCTGGCGGCGGGGGCGATTCGCGCCTTCCATGAAGCGGGCCTGTGGAACCACTTCCAGGACGTGGCGTTTGACCTCAGCAACGTTCTCTCCACGCACTCTCTGACCGGCACCCTGCTCGAAGGTATCTTCGGCTATCAGGAAACGCCGAGCGTCAGCGAGGTGGCGATGTACTTCATTTATCTGGTTCCGGCGCTGGTGCTGTTCGCAATGCCGCCGCGTACCGGCACGCAGGCGTCGCGCGTTGCGCCGTAATTTTTGATTTAGTGACAACATACTTTTAAAGGGAAGAGTCATGGCAATTCAGTTCCGTCGTAGTGCGTTATGCGCAGGCATTGCCGCGCTGTTCGCTTCTGCATTCTCCGCCTGGGGCGCGGATGTTCCACAGGTTAAGGTCACCGTCAACGACAAGCAGTGTGAGCCGATGACCCTCACGGTGAACAGCGGTAAAACCCAGTTTATTATTCAGAACCACAGCCAGAAGGCGCTGGAGTGGGAGATCCTGAAAGGCGTTCTGGTGGTGGAAGAGCGTGAAAATATCGCCCCTGGCTTTAGCCAGAAGATGACCGCCAACCTGCAGCCGGGCGAGTATGAGATGACCTGCGGCTTGCTGACCAACCCGAAAGGGAAGCTCATCGTCAAAGGTGAAGCGACGGCCGATGCGGCGAAAGGCGCTGCGGTGCTGAGCCTGGGCGATGCAATTACCGCGTATAAGGCGTACGTCACGAAAGAGACGGCGGAGCTGGCGACGGCAACCAAAGCCTTTACCGATGCGGTGAAGGCCGGGGATATCGAAAAAGCGAAATCCCTCTATGCGCCAACCCGTCAGCACTACGAGCGCATCGAGCCGATCGCCGAGCTGTTCTCTGACCTTGATGGCAGCATCGATGCCCGTGAAGATGATTTCGAGCAGAAGGCCGCCGATCCGAAATTCACCGGTTTCCACCGTCTGGAGAAAGCCCTGTTTGGCGACAACACCACCAAAGGGATGGAGAAATACGCTGAGCAGCTGAACAGCGACGTGCTGGAGCTGCAAAAGCGCATCAGCGAGCTGGCCTTCCCGCCGTCTAAAGTGGTGGGCGGCGCGGCCGGTCTGATTGAAGAAGTGGCCGCGAGCAAAATCAGCGGTGAAGAGGATCGCTACAGCCATACCGACCTGTGGGACTTCCAGGCAAACGTCGACGGCGCGCAGAAAATTGTTAACCTGCTGCGTCCTCAGCTGCAGAAAGAGAACGGCGAACTGCTGGCGAAAGTGGACGCCAACTTCAAAAAGGTCGACACCATTCTGGCGAAGTACCGTACCAAAGGCGGCTTTGAAACCTACGACAAGCTGACCGATGCCGACCGTAACGCGCTGAAAGGCCCGATTACCGCCCTGGCGGAAGATCTCTCCCTGCTGCGCGGCGTACTGGGTCTGGACTAAGCACCATGAATAAGCATAACGAGAACGACGTGGCTGAGCCTTCCCGTCGTCGGTTGTTAAAAGGGGTGGGGGCGCTCGGGGGCGCGCTTGCTCTGGCTGGCGGGTGTCCGGTGGCGCACGCGGCGAAACCGCAAAGCGCGCCCGGCACGCTGTCACCCAACGCCCGCATGGAGACGCAGCCGTTTTATGGCGAGCATCAGGCGGGCATTCTGACGCCGCAGCAGGCGTCGATGATGCTGGTGGCCTTTGATTCGCTGGCCAGCGATAAAGCCGATCTGGAACGCCTGTTCCGTCTGCTGACGACGCGCATCGCGTTTCTTACCGCCGGTGGACCGGCGCCCGATACGCCGAACCCGCGTCTGCCGCCAATGGACTCCGGCATTCTGGGGCCATTCATCGCCCCGGATAACCTGACCATAACCGTTTCGCTGGGAGAATCGCTGTTTGACGCGCGCTACGGGCTGGCAAAACAGAAGCCGAAGGCGCTGCAAAAAATGACGCGCTTCCCGAATGATTCCCTGGACGCCGCCCTCTGCCACGGCGATCTGCTTCTGCAGATTTGCGCCAATACGCAGGACACGGTAATCCACGCCCTGCGCGACATCATTAAGCACACGCCGGATCTGCTGAGCGTGCGCTGGAAGCGGGAAGGGTTTATCTCTGACCACGCCGCCCGCAGCAAAGGGAAAGAGACCCCGGTGAACCTGCTGGGCTTCAAGGACGGCACGGCCAACCCGGACAGCCATGATAGTGCGCTCATGAAGGAGGTGGTGTGGGTCACTGCCGATCAGGGCGAACCGGCATGGTCGGTGGGCGGTAGCTATCAGGCGGTGCGCATTATTCAGTTCCACGTGGAGTTCTGGGACCGCACGCCGCTCAAAGAGCAGCAGACGATCTTCGGTCGCGATAAGCAAAGCGGGGCACCGCTCGGCATGAAGAACGAGCATGATGTGCCTGACTACGCCCGCGATCCGAATGGCGACGTGATTGCGCTGGACAGCCATATTCGTCTGGCCAATCCGCGTACCAAAGAGACGCAGTCCAGTCTGATGATGCGTCGGGGATACAGCTATTCGCTCGGCGTGACCAATTCCGGTCAGCTCGATATGGGGCTGCTGTTCGTCTGCTATCAGCACGATCTCGAGAAAGGGTTCCTGACTGTACAGAAGCGCTTAAACGGCGAAGCGCTGGAAGAGTACATTAAACCTATCGGCGGCGGCTATTTCTTTGCCCTGCCAGGCGTGCGCGACAGCAACGCGTATCTCGCGCAGGGTCTTATTGAAGCCTGATAATTGTCCCCGCAACCGTTCGCGGGGACATTATTTTTTCATATGACTATCCTGCTGTTATATTTCTGTAATATTTCTATATGAGACTGATTTCAACTGTAGGGACAGTCCTAAAAGTTGCATTCAGGTAAAATAAATGTTGCATTTATGATAACTCCTGATGTACTTAAGATAAGACAGCGGTAGTTCCCGGCAGTGATGCTGAATCACTATGGAGATCGCGAATGGTTGCGTCCTGTACTGGACAAGGTAAACATAACAACCGCAGCACCCGGCGCGGAGGCTCAGACTCCGGCAGCGATTTCCTCACCACTAAATTTTCCCCCCTCCCTCAAGAATCTGATTCGACCGACGTGCAGAACGGTGCGCGTAGCTGTTCCGTATCGTCATCCGATAGTGCAAGCAATGGCTTACAAGGAAGCCAACCCTCTGATGTTCGTGCGCATAATCGTGCCGACGCTGGCGCGTGTGATGAATACCAACAACTCAAGGTGCTATCCATGGGAAGACAAAAAGCAGTGATCAAAGCTCGTCGCGAAGCAAAACGTGTGCTGAGACGGGATTCACGTAGCCATAAACAGCGTGAAGAAGAATCGGTCACCTCGCTTGTGCAGATGAGTGGCGTAGAAGCAATTGGCATGGCCCGTGACAGCCGTGATAATTCTCCAATTGTGGCGCGCAATGAGGCTCAGGCGCACTACCTGAATGCTATCGAGAGTAAACAGCTCATCTTTGCAACCGGTGAAGCCGGATGCGGGAAAACCTGGATCAGTGCAGCCAAAGCGGCGGAAGCGCTGATCCATAAGGACGTGGAAAGAATCATTGTTACCCGTCCGGTACTGCAGGCTGATGAAGATCTCGGCTTCTTGCCCGGTGACATTTCGGAGAAGTTTGCCCCGTACTTCAGGCCCGTCTATGACGTGCTGGTGAAGCGGCTGGGTGCATCCTTCATGCAGTACTGCCTGCGGCCAGAGATTGGCAAGGTGGAAATCGCGCCGTTCGCCTATATGCGCGGACGTACATTTGAAAATGCGGTCGTCATTCTTGACGAGGCTCAGAACGTGACCGCTGCGCAAATGAAGATGTTTTTAACGCGCCTCGGGGAGAACGTGACGGTTATCGTTAACGGCGATATTACCCAGTGTGACCTGCCGTCCGGCGTGAAATCCGGACTGAGCGACGCGATGTCACGTTTTGAGGAAGATGAGATGATTGGGGTGGTACGCTTCACCAAAGATGACTGCGTGCGCTCGGCGCTCTGCCAGCGCACGCTGCAAGCGTATTACTGAGTGTGCAGTTGCGTTCAAGGCCCGGGAAACCGGGCTTTGTTTTATGTGCAGGCATGTTGTCGGGTGGCGCTGCGCTTACCCGACCTACAATACTGCATGCGTGCAATATGCGAAAAAAAAGCCCGTACTTTCGTACGAGCTCTCATCTCGAATATGGCGGTGAGGGGGGGATTCGAACCCCCGATACGTTGCCGTATACACACTTTCCAGGCGTGCTCCTTCAGCCACTCGGACACCTCACCATATTGTTTTGCTGCCTGACCGCGTGGGGGGCAACGGGGCGCTACTATAGGGAGTTGCGCTGACACGGTCAAGCAGATTTTCAGCTTTAGTGCCTGTTCGGTTAAGCAATAATCAGCTCCACGGTTTTTACGCCGCGGAGCAGGGGATTAACGCTGTGAATCGAGCACTTCGCTGTTTTTAACCACTTCCTGTGCTTTGCTGTAGCTTTCGATCAGAAGCTGATAAGCCGGGAAGATGTGGGTGTACACTTCCGCCCACTCCGCTGCATCTTCACGGTTCCAGGTACGCTGGATCTCAGAGGCCACCGCCGCCGTATCCATCGGGACCACACCGGCCTGTACAACGCGCGCCAGCGTGATCTCCTGCGCCATTTTGCTGTAGGTGCCGGAGGCATCAATCACCGCAAACACCTTATACCCGTCCGCAACCGCGCTGATCGACGGGAAGGCCATGCAGACGCTGGTAATGGTACCCGCAATGATCAACGTCTTACGCCCGGTGGCTTTTACCGCCGCCACGAATTCCGGGTTATCCCAGGCGTTGATCTCGCCTTTGCGGGCAACATATTGCGCATGCGGCGCGTTGGCGTGGATCTCCGGGATAAGCGGTCCGTTCGGCCCTTGCGGGACGGACGCGGTGGTGATCACCGGGATCTTCGCCAGGGTAGCGATTTTTGCCAGCGCTGCCGCACGGGCACGCAGTTCCGGCATTGGCATATCACCAACGGTCTGGAACAGACCGCTCTGGTGATCGATAAGGAGCATCACAGCATCGTTCACATCGATGACCGGACGGGTTCCATTAAAGTTCGCAGGTGTAGACATGTTCTTCTCCTTTATTACGTTCAGAGCTGGCCGAAGCGGCCGGAATTGAAATCACGAATGGCTTCGTTGATTTCGGCTTTACTGTTCATCACAAACGGGCCGTAGCCCACGATCGGTTCATTCAGCGGCTCGCCGGCCATCAGCAGCACTTTTGCATCGCTGTTCGCTTCCAGGTGCAGTTTGTCGCCTTCCTGACTTAACACGACCAGCTGGGCTTCACCCGCCTGAGCGGTACCGTTTACCGTGATGCTGCCTTCAAGCACGACCAGCGCCGTGCTCCAGCCTTCCGGCTGAGCGAGCGTCAGATGGCTTCCCTGGTTCAGCGCGAAGTCCCAGACGTTGAGCGGCGAGAAGGTGTGCGCCGGGCCGGTCACCGTGTCGTAGCGACCGGCAATAACCCGCAGCGTTCCACCGTCGTCAGGCAGCGTCACTACCGGGATGTCGGCTTTCGTAATGCTCTGGTAGCCCGGTGCGGCCATCTTGTCTTTCGCCGGCAGGTTGACCCAAAGCTGCATCATTTTGAGTTCTCCGCCTTTCTGTGAGAACGCGCTGGAGTGGAACTCCTCGTGCAAAATGCCTGCGCCGGCGGTCATCCACTGCACGTCGCCGGGCCCAATGACGCCGCCTTTCCCCGTGGAGTCGCGATGCTCCACTTCACCGGAATAGACGAGAGTGACCGTTTCAAAACCCCGGTGAGGGTGTTGGCCTACGCCGCGTTTCGCACCGTCTGCCGGAAAGGTGTATGGGCCCGCGTAGTCCAGCAGCAGGAACGGGCTGAGCGGCTCGCCGTGCGTCTGATAGGAGAACATTGAACGGACCGGGAAACCGTCGCCCACCCAGTGCTGACGAGGAGCGGTATAAACGCCAGTGATGTTTTTCATGATTAACTCCTGATGTTCTGTTGATGTAATTAGCTTATATTCAGGGCTAATAACCCGGTAGATAGTTAAAATGGCATTCACTGTTCTGAAAATAGAACGATGAGGATTTATGCAGGATCTCAATGACTTCGTCTGGTTTGTGAAGGTAGTGGAGTACGGGGGGTTTGCGGCGGCGGGAAGGGCGCTTGACCAACCCAAGTCCAAACTGAGCCGCAGGATCGCGCAGCTGGAGGAGCGGCTTGGCGTACGGTTGATACAGCGCACGACGCGGCAGTTTACGGTGACGGAAGTGGGGCACACTTTCTATCAGCACTGTAAGGCAATGCTGATAGAAGCAGAAGCGGCAGAGGAGGCCGTTGCTGCGCTGCAGGCTGAGCCGCGCGGCGTCGTCAGGATCACCTGTCCCGTCACGTTACTGCACGTCCACGTGGGACCGATGCTGGCGCGGTTTATGGCGCGCTACCCCGGGATTAATCTCCAGCTTGAGGCCACCAATCGTCGGGTCGATCTTGTTGGCGAAGGTATTGATGTGGCTATCCGCGTGCGTCCGCGTCCGTTTGATGACAGCGATCTGGTGTTAAGGGTGCTGGCTGACAGGGGGCATTGCCTGGTGGCAAGTCCGCAGTTGATTGAACGTATGGGTAAACCGCGAATGCCTTCCGAGCTCAGTGAATGGCCTGGATTAAGTATGGGGGCCGGTAAACAGGTGCATAAATGGGAGCTCAGTGGTCCAGAAGGGGCGAAAGCGGAGATCCACTACGCACCGCGCTTTATTACCACCGACATGCTGGCATTGCGGGAAGCAGCGATGGCGGGCGTGGGCGTTGTACAGTTGCCGATATTGATGGTGAAGGATCAGCTTGCGTCAGGGGAACTGGTACGGGTGCTGGACGCGTGGGAACCCCGACGGGAAGTGATTCACGCGGTTTATCCTTCGCGGCGCGGCATGCTGCCGTCGGTCAGGACGCTGGTGGATTTTCTGACTGAAGAGTATGCGAAGATGGTGGAGGAGTAGCTTTTTGTAGGTCGGGTAAGCGCAGCGCCACCCGACATAAAGAGCGCAGGGAGTTTCAAGGTTCGAATCCCCCCTGCATGCGTGCAATATGCGAAAAAAAAGCCCGCATTTTCATGCGAGCTCTTCTTTAAATATGGCGGTGAGGGGGGGATTCGAACCCCCGA
>NZ_KV787892.1:0-48057 GCF_001807145.1 Enterobacter sp. HMSC16D10 | reverse complement strand
CTCCTTCAGCCACTCGGACACCTCACCATATTGTCATCCCGTTGTTGACGGGACGGGCGCTAATGTAAGGAAAAGCCGAACTGCCGTCAACTCACTTTTTCAGTAATTTAGCGCGTTTAGACAAACTTCAGGCAACATGATTCTTAATTGTGCTGAAAGCGTCTTTTTTATCAGCAACACAGCCGCGCAATAAATTTGTTATGCTGACAACCTCGTTAAAAAGCAAAATAAATCAGCGCAATAAAAGGCAGGAATGACTATGGATATACTTTTCTATCACCCCACGTTTGATACGGCCTACTGGATCGAGGCGCTCACGGCAGCTTTACCCGGCGCACGCGTTCGCGAGTGGAAGCGTGGAGATAACGAACATGCTGACTATGCGCTGGTCTGGCATCCGCCGGTAGAAATGCTCCAGGGCCGTAAGCTGAAGGCCGTTTTTGCCCTGGGGGCGGGCGTGGATTCCATTCTGAGCAAGCTGAAGGCGCACCCTGACATGCTGCCGGAAGCGATTCCCCTGTTCCGCCTGGAAGATACCGGCATGGGCCAGCAGATGCAGGAATATGCCGTCAGCCAGGTGCTGCACTGGTTCCGCCGCTTTGATGACTATCAGGCCTTTAAACAGCAGGCCCACTGGGAGCCGCTGCCGGATTACCGTCGCGAAGACTTTACCATCGGCATCCTCGGTGCGGGCGTGCTGGGCTCAAAAGTGGCTGAAGCTCTCGCTCCGTGGGGCTTCCCGCTGCGCTGCTGGAGCCGCAGCCGTAAGGACTATCCGGGCGTAGAGAGCTTTGCCGGAACGGATGAGCTTCCGGCCTTTCTGAACGGCACGCGCGTGCTGATCAACCTGCTGCCCAACACGGCGGAAACGGTAGGGATCATCAATGAAACCTTGCTCAACCAGTTAGCCGATCAGAGCTACCTGATGAACCTGGCGCGCGGGGTGCATCTGGTCGAGCCCGATCTGCTGAAGGCGCTGGACAGTGGAAAGCTAAAAGGCGCCATGCTGGATGTCTACAGCCGTGAGCCGCTGCCGGTGGAAAGCCCGCTGTGGGCACATCCGCGCGTGGCGATGACCCCGCACGTGGCCGCCGTGACGCGTCCGGCAGAAGCGGTGGCGTACATATCCCATACCATCAGCGAAATGGAGAAGGGTAACGCGGTCACCGGCCAGGTTGACAGACAGCGCGGCTACTGAGAGAAACCCGGCGTTCGCCGGGTTTTTGCTAATATTCGCCGCTGATAACTGCTATCCTTTGGAAAAACCGCAGAGGAGAGAGAGATGTATCCCGTTGACCTGCATATGCACACCGTCGCCAGTACCCACGCGTATAGCAACCTCCATGATTATATCGCCCAGGCGAAGCTGAAAGGCATTAAACTGTTCGCGATCACCGATCATGGTCCGGACATGGCGGATGCGCCGCACTACTGGCATTTTGTGAATATGCGGATCTGGCCACGTCTGGTGGACGGCATTGGGATACTGCGCGGCATCGAGGCGAATATCAAAAATACCGACGGTGAGATCGACTGCACCGGGCCGATGCTGACGTCTCTGGATCTTATCCTCGCCGGTTTCCACGAGCCGGTTTTTGCACCTCAGGATAAAGAGACCAACACCGCGGCGATGATTGCCACCATTGCCAGCGGCAATGTGCACATTATCAGCCACCCCGGCAACCCGAAGTACCCGATTGATATTCAGGCTGTCGCGCAGGCGGCAGCGAAGCACCGCGTGGCGCTGGAGATTAACAACTCCTCCTTTGTTCACTCGCGCAAGGGCAGTGAAGCCAACTGCCGCGAAGTGGCCGCCGCCGTACGCGATGCGGGCGGCATGGTGGCGTTGGGTTCGGATTCCCATACCGCCTTTACGCTGGGTGATTTCAGCGAGTGCCTGAAAGTGCTCAATGACGTTAACTTCCCGGAAGCGCAAATCCTGAACGTGACTCCGCGCCGCATGCTCGATTTCCTCGAATCGCGCGGCATGGAGCCGATTGCCGAATTTGCCGATCTTTAATTGTGTAATGGAATAATAAAAATGAACGAGTTTTCCATCCTTTGCCGCGTGCTGGGTACGCTCTATTATCGCCAGCCGCAAGACCCGCTGTTGGTTCCGCTCTTTACGTTAATTCGTGAAGGTAAGCTGGCGGAGAACTGGCCGCTGGAACAGGATGATTTACTGGCGCGTCTGCAAAAAAGCTGCGACATGCAGCAGATTGCGACCGATTACAATGCGCTGTTCGTCGGCGATGAGTGCCGCGTTTCGCCATACCGTTCTGCCTGGCAGGAAGGGGCGACGGAAGCGGAAGTCCGTGCTTTCCTCTCCACGCGCGGTATGCCGCTGAGCGATACGCCTGCGGACCATATCGGTACGCTGCTGCTGGCCGCTTCCTGGATTGAAGATAACGCCGGGGATGATGAGAACGAAGCTATCGAAACGCTTTTCGAAACGTACCTGCTGCCGTGGGTCGGAACATTCCTTGGGAAAGTAGAAGCCCACGCCGCCTCGCCATTCTGGAGAACGCTGGCACCGCTGACCCGCGACGCAATTGCGGCGATGTGGGATGAGCTGGAAGAAGAGAACGGAGAGTGATTTAGATCACATAAATTCTGCAACGCCGCATTTCAATTTGCACATAATGTGCTTCTGATCGCATTTCCATGGTGCGCTTCTGCTAAGATGCGCGCCATGAACATATTACTTTGTATCGCAATAACAACGGGCATTCTCTCCGGGCTCTGGGGATGGGTGGCCGTGTCTCTCGGATTGCTCAGCTGGGCTGGATTCCTTGGCTGTACGGCCTATTTCGCCTGCCCGCAGGGGGGCGTCAAAGGGCTCTTTATCTCAGGCTGCACGCTGATGAGCGGGGTGATCTGGGCGCTGGTGATCATGAAAGGCAGCGCGCTGGCGCCGCATCTGGAGATGCTGGGGTACATCATGACGGGCGTTGTTGCCTTCCTGATGTGTATTCAGGCTAAGCATCTCCTGCTTTCGTTTGTGCCGGGCACCTTTATTGGGGCGTGCGCGACCTTTGCAGGGCAGGGTGACTGGAAGCTGGTCGTTCCTTCTCTGGCGCTGGGATTGCTGTTTGGCTATGCCATGAAAAACAGCGGTCTTTGGCTGGCGTCGCGGCGGGAAAAAGCGCAAGGCATCACGGCGGTGAGCGAATAAAAAAAGGCGAGATAATCATCTCGCCTTTTTTATGCGCTTCCTGTCAGGATTCCGGAGGGACTGACATATCGCGGTATTTCACCAGTATCGGGTTCTGCACGTCTGCTTTGTTTTGCAGATCCCACAGCCCGCGGTCAATACCGTCGTTGATTAAGAAGATCACGCCGGTTTCAATGGCCGACATCAGACACATCATGACCGGCTCGTTAGAGGTGTAGCCAATTTCACCCTCCAGCAAACGCTGGTAATCGATGAAGCGGAATACCCCTGCCTGAACTTCATAAGACAGGATGGTTTTGCTGGTGTTCACCGAAGAGAGCACTTCGCCTGTACTGACGTTGACCACACGCAGGTTAACGGCGATTTGGTCGAGCTGGTACTGGGTATCCGCACCGATACCGAAGTACCGCGCGCCCGCACCACCCGATTTAACGTTACTTTCGTAACCAATAATCGATCCTTCAATCATCACGTTCGCTGCCGCCAGAGATTCCAGAGGCGTGCGGTTATTGGCCGCGACGGTACCATTCTCCTGTGCGGCACGAATGATTTTCCGTTCATTCAACAGGTTCTGAAGACCCTGACGTTCCAGCGGAATAAACCAGCGCGAATCCTTGAGCGCGGTAACCAGCATCGCGGTGGCGCTTTGCGGCACGGCCGTGGAGAAGTTACTTGCCGGGTAAGGCTTAAATTGCCCGGTTTCATCCTGAATGTTGTATACGGAGACAAATATTTTCCCCGTTGGAGCAGGTAAATGCGTTAAATCACGATAACTCTGGGCCCGAGGCATTAATGTTGGTTTTGCAGCTTCTTTAGGTGGAGCAGTTAAACAACCGCTCAATAAGCACACTGCAACAAATATCAGGAAGCGCTGCATGATCGTTGTCCTTATTTAGCTATTGTTTAAAAGTCAGTTGAATTACTTTGTAGACCGGAAACCTGAATAGTGGAGATCCTTCCGGTTTTACGATCGGTCACGTTCAGCTGAAGCTGTCCATCGGTGTTGGCGATATCAACGATAAAATCGTTGGTCACCATCCGGCCGGGTTTGCCGGTATTAATGTTGGTCAGTAACCCGCCTAAAATCTGCGACTGGATAGCCTGAGTGAAGTTGTCCAGTGCGGATGGGGTATCAACGCTAAAATCCTTTAAGCTTGGGTCCTTATAGGAGTTTTGCGCCTGCGCTTCATTCAGCAGAAAGGCACCGTTGTTAGGGTTACCGCCAAAGTTAGGGTTACGGAACTGAAACGTCATATTTCCGGCCCAGCTTATAGGTGTTATTAGCATTATCGAAACAACTGCATATGCAATACGCATGACAGCCTCCGCATATCGGTTCGCTAGAACTCGTCTTTAGCTAAATCGCTGGTGCTTAATAGGGCTTTATCTATTTGCAGGCGATTAATAGCGTCTTCTGATTGGGCCAGTGCCAGGGCTACGTTTTTATCGAAGTCCATTTTAGTGGGGAATAAAAACGTTTGATAAATAACGTACTGATTGGCCGTTATTGTTATCCAACTTCCCCATCGTGCACTGGGCCGCTCGTTGATTGTTATATTTCCGGTATAAGTACTGTCCCATTTGTCACTGAAGGCTCGGTAAAAACTGTGCCCGACCGATGAGACCGTGTGGTCTGTTAACAATCCGGGAACTTCGACCTCGACGGCCTTCAGATTCCCGGCAGCGAGCAGGAAACTCGCTGCGGCGATCCAACTCAACGTGCGCTTCATGTGATTAACGCCTGAGGTTATCGTTTGCCCACGAAACCGCCTGAGTTCGGTTTTTTACAGCTATCTTCTTGAAAAGATTATAAAGGTGCGTCTTTACCGTATTTTCGCTGATAAATAACGAACGGGCGATTTCAATATTTGAAGCACCAATGCGTAACTTATTCAGGATCTCTTTCTCACGGTGCGTGAGCAGTGCTGACTCTGAGCTGTTATAGCGATAATTTCCAGAGTGCGTGATGAGGTAGCTGGCCAGCTTTTGCGAAAAATAGCACTCTCCGCGCAATATGCCTTGCAGACCCTCAACTACCCGGTCTTCTTCTTCCGTGACGTAGAACACGCCATTGATATGCGGCCAGCTTTCAATATCCCTGAAAGGATATTCATCAGGCGTATTCAATAATAGCACGCGGATATTATTGTTTTTTCTGCTTAAAATATCTTGCCAGTAATGGATGAGCTTTTTATCAGCTTCCATCATATCGAACAGAATGATGCTGCCAGGTGCAATATCATCAAAAGAACGTTGAATATTATGCAATTTCCCGTTCAGTGATAAAGATTGCTTTAAATGTTGTAATAACGCTGTCGCTTGCAAAGAAGGTTTTGTGATCAACAGTAATGTATGACCATGTAAACTATGGACTTCATTATACATGATGAAACCCCACTTTTTTTTTGGCACCTGGCAGCTGTCCTCCTGTTTAATAGAGGACACCAGAAGTACTGACAGATGTTGCACTGCTGTGTGTAGAATCAGACCATAACCTCCACGGGGAGGTAAATATAAAACCAATTTCGTACATCTAATTTCAATCTAGCTTTTACGAAGTTTAAAGCAAGTGTTAAACATGTAACCGAATGTAAAAATCAATATTAATTTGTGAAAATCACTTGTGATGAATGGCGGGAAATGATGAGAAAGTTGTACATCTAAATAGAGATGCACAGTTTTTAAAAATCATACAAATATTTATATGCTGTTGATTTTTAATTGTTTTTGATATTTTCCGCTAACGATAAAACAGTATGAGATACAGATTATTTCTAAGCCCATAAATGCGCGGTTGTCTGACTTAAGAAAACGGGCTTCGTGTCACGACTGTGAAAAAGTGTCCTTCTGCCGTTACGTTTAAACAACGCGAGAAGACGCGTGGACAGCCTTCGCCTCGTTGTACAACCTGATTGTTGGACAGGGGAAATAAAAAATATAAGCTGGCCTGAGTAAAGTGATTTTTGTCGTAAATTACGACTTTGTGGTGATCCGAAAAATAAAAATAAGCCGCGCGGGTGAGATATTTAAAATGTTTCAGCGGACATACTCTTCACCGTAACGACGCGTTAACACAATACGCATCGTTTTTACAAGTAACACGGTTATAGGTTATGGCGTGATTAAATAACCAGGTCCAGGGTGACAACATGAAATACACATCGTTATTTATGGTGTTTACATTACTGGGTGCGCCTGGATTTGTAACCGCAGCGAATTCAGATTTAGCCAATGCTGAATATAACTTTGCGGTTAACGAATTAAGTCTTTCATCACTCAATCAGGCAGCCATTATTGGTCAACAGGGTGTTTTTAATGACGCTCAGGTTCGCCAGGAAGGTTCAAAACTCTTGTCCATTGTTTCACAGGATGGGGCGGGCAACAGAGCAAGAGTTGATCAATCAGGGAGTTACAATATAGCCTGGATCGATCAGAGCGGTACCGCGAATGATGCAGGTATTACGCAAGAGGGATACGGTAATAGCGCGAAAATTATCCAGAAAGGGTCGGGTAATAGAGCAAATATTACGCAGTACGGTACGCAGAAAACCGCAGTTGTAGTGCAGAAACAGTCGCAAATGGCGATTAACGTTATTCAACATTAGCGCATTCGCGACGATTTTAATCAATCCGATGGGGGTTTACCATGAAATTTCTCAAAGTGGCAGCGCTTGCAGCAATCGTAGTTTCTGGTAGTGCTATGGCGGGTTCTATTAATCAGGGCGGCTGGGGTCATGGGCATGGTCATGGCGGATACAGTGGCCCAAATTCAACCCTGAATATTTATCAGGACGGTGGCGGTAACTCCGCGGTTGCTCTGCAGACAGACGCCAGAAATTCCGTGCTGAATATTACCCAGAAAGGTGGCGGTAACGGCGCTGACGTTGGTCAGGGTTCTGATGACAGTAAAATCAACCTGACCCAGAAAGGATTTGGCAACAGTGCAACACTGGATCAGTGGAACAGCAAAAAATCTGTTATGAACGTTAGCCAGTCCGGCGGCTTTAACGGCGCCCTCGTCGACCAGACTGCCTCTAACTCTACTGTCAACGTTACCCAGATTGGCTTTGGTAACCACGCGACAGCTCATCAGTACTGATACTGAAATCTGTGCTACAAAAAAACAGGGCTGATGCCCTGTTTTTTTTCGGGAGTTCATCATGAATACCTTAATTCTTCTTGCCGCGCTTTCCAGCCAGATAACTTTCAAAACGTCGCAGCAGGAAAATATGACCACCATTATTCCTCAGGTCACCCTGGCGCAGCCGTGTGATTGTCAGGTTCAGATTGTTTCCGTTCGGGAAGGGCAGGGGGGACAAAGTTCGTCCCGACAGCAAAATACCCTTTTTATACCCGCTAATCAGACGATTGATTTAATGCGCCTGAGTTTAAATATTAATGCGGGAGACACGGTAAAAATCGTTGTCACCGTTTCAGACGGTAAATCGCTTCATTTATCACAGCAGTGGTCGCCAGCGGAACGTTCGCTTTAATCATTCATGAAATCAATGTGTTGCGAATGTGGCGGGTCTGTGCCGTTGAGCTATGCTGATATCAGGGATCAGGTCATTATGTTCCTTAACGTGAGACTTCGTTTGTCAAAATGAAGTGCGTTTACCCCTCAAGGACGATTTTCATTGAGGAGTACCGATAATGAACCACTCTTTCGCTCGACTCGTGACGGGTCTGGGCCTGATTGTTTCTGTTTTTAGCCTCCCGGTTTATTCGGCTACCATTGTGAACGGTGGCGTTATTCATTTTCGCGGTGCCATTGTTGCAGACCCCTGTGAAGTTACGCCGCAGCAGAGACAGTTTGCTATGTCCTGTCCGGATAATAATCGTATGCAAACGCGCATGGTCAGTTATGAAGAGGCGCTTAATGGCAAAGTGTCCGATTCAGATCTGGTGTCGCTCCGCATGAAATACCTTAACCCTGAAAAAACGCTCGCGGTTGTCGAAATCCAGTATCGATAGCGTTCTCTCTTCCGCTTTGTGCGGAAGAGGATCTTTTCTGATAGTTTTTTCTCCCGGGCAACCCTGCGATACACTTAATAAAAAGGCGGGTTGCAGAGGGGCTTTATGAAACCGCAAATTGAAGTTATTCATGGTGATATTACGACCATGCACGTCGACGTCATCGTCAATGCGGCCAATCCCTCCCTGATGGGGGGAGGCGGTGTGGACGGGGCTATCCACCGGGCTGCCGGACCGCAGCTGCTGGAAGCCTGCAAAACCGTACGGCAACAGCAGGGCGAATGTCCTCCCGGCCATGCGGTCATTACGCTTGCGGGCGATCTGCCTGCCAAAGCGGTGATCCACGCCGTAGGGCCTGTCTGGCACGGTGGCGATCGGCACGAGGCGAGTATTCTGGAAGAGGCTTACCGGAACTGTCTGCGGCTGGCTGCCGACAACGGCTATAAAACAGTGGCGTTCCCGGCCATCAGTACCGGGGTGTATGGCTATCCTAAGGCGGCTGCCGCTACGATCGCCGTCGATACCGTTTACCGCTATCTGTCGCTAAAACCGATGCCTGAGAAAGTTATCTTTGTCTGTTTCGATGAAGAAACCACCCACCTTTATCAACGGTTGCTGACCCAGCGCGGGCAGGAACTGGACACCTGAAGCAAAACGCGGCGCACTGAGTGCGCCGCGGTTGTTTATGAGGCTTTTACCTGAGGTTTTCCTGAGAAGAGGAAACGGAGAAGCGGGATCCGCAGGTGGATTTCATAGAGCACGATCGCAATCCCCACGACAAACACCAGACCGGTAAAGAAACCCAGCGTGTTAGAGGCGATATGCGGGGTGATGTAAGCCCCGAAGAAGAGCGTGAGCGGGTGATGCACCAGATAAATAAACAGCGACGCATTCACGAAGTAGGTCACGCGGCTGGACTTAAAGTTCAGCAGGCGGTGGCCGAGCGCGAATACTACGTTCACCATCCATAAACCCAGCAGCATGGTGATCACGCTTTCCGTTTCGTACATCCAGGCGTCACCGCTCCCGTAGCGCTGGTTCAGCAGATAGGCCGCGAACGCGATGGCCGCACCTACAGCACACCACGGTGACGGGGTAGTAAACAGCGCTTTCAGCTTCGGGTAAATAAACGCCAGCGCGCCAATTAAAAAGAACGGAATGTAGAAAAGGGACTGCATCACCACAAAATTAAACAGGCCGTCGCTCAGTATCGGTGGATAGACGATAAACAGGATGCGTCTCACCGCGGCGTAAGCGATACCCAACAGTAAGAAGAGCACCGACAGTTTGCCCAGCGTAACGGTGGCGAAAAAGGCGTCAGCTCTCGAACTCAGGTGGTGACGCAGGCGGCTGAAAATGAACAGGCTCACCGTAGTGAGCACCACCAGGACCAGCAGGAACCACAGATGAGACACCAGCTCCCAGACCAGCGTGTTGTACTTTTCATACAGCGACAGATTCGGCCAGTTTTCCGCTTTGCCTTTGACGTACTGCAGCATAATGAACTGAGGCAGCGTCAGCAGCGGAATCGCGGTCAGCATGGGGATCCCCACGCGCTCGACGCGCACCTTCCACCAGCGTTTAAGCGGGTATCGCAGAAACAGCATGTAAGAGAAATAGCCGGAGATGACAAAAAACACCTGCATACGGAAGGCGTGAATAAAGTCATTAAACAGCGTCAGCCACCAGGAGGGCATCTGGCTATTCACATGCCAGGTGTGGCTGGAGTAAATCAGTGATATGTGAAAAGGGATCCCCAATAGCATCAGCCATGCCCGGATCGAGTCGAGGAAATATTCACGTTCTGTTGGTGTTGTGCTCATATAACGTTGTGCATTCTCAGACTTTTCGTCTTATCCCTAAGACTCATAATGGTTACATTCGAAAGCAACCCTACACCAAGACCGACACCCTGTCTCCAGGATAAGCACGCAAAGTGAATAATGGGTTCTTTCATTTGCTTAATCCATGAGCCAGCAGCTGAACAAAGCAGTGATAATGTTGTCGGATTGCCTGAGTTTCCATTAAAATGGATCGGATCGATATAAGCACACAAAGGGGGAAGTGCTTACTTATTATGAAACATAAACCACAGATGATGAAAATGCGTTGGTTAGGTGCTGCAGTGGTGTTATCACTGTATACCTCATCGGCACTGGCCTTTAACATCGACGATGTCGCAAAACAGGCAAAATCGATGGCTGGCAAGAGCTACGAAGCGCCGAAAAGTAACTTGCCCTCCGTTTTCCGCGATATGAAATATGCGGACTATCAGCAGATCCAGTTCAATCACGACAAAGCCTACTGGAGCAACATCAAGACCCCGTTCAAGCTTGAGTTTTATCATCAGGGTATGTATTTCGACACGCCTGTTGCCATCAACGAAGTGACGGCCACAGCGGTACGTAAGATCAAATACAGCCCGGATTACTTCAATTTTGGCAATGTGCAACACGACAAAGATACGGTGAAAGACCTGGGCTTCGCAGGCTTTAAGGTGCTTTACCCGATCAACAGCAAAGATAAAAACGACGAAATCGTCAGCATGCTGGGTGCCAGCTATTTCCGCGTGATTGGCGCGGGGCAGGTATACGGGCTTTCTGCGCGCGGACTGGCGATTGATACCGCGCTGCCATCAGGTGAAGAATTCCCACGTTTCCGTGAGTTCTGGATTGAACGTCCAAAACCAACGGATAAACGTCTGACCATTTACGCGCTGCTGGATTCACCGCGTGCGACCGGCGCCTATCGCTTTGTGATTATGCCGGGTCGTGACACCGTGGTTGACGTGCAGTCCAAGGTTTACCTGCGTGATAAAGTGGGCAAACTGGGCGTTGCACCACTGACCAGCATGTTCCTGTTTGGGCCGAACCAGCCGTCTCCGGCCACTAACTTCCGCCCGGAACTGCACGACTCCAACGGTCTGTCTATTCATGCCGGTAACGGAGAGTGGATCTGGCGTCCGCTTAACAACCCGAAACATCTGGCGGTGAGCAGCTTCGCGATGGAAAACCCGCAAGGTTTTGGCCTGCTGCAGCGTGGCCGTCAGTTCTCCCGCTTTGAAGATTTGGACGACCGCTATGACCAGCGTCCAAGCGCCTGGGTCACGCCAAACGGTGACTGGGGTAAAGGTAAGGTTGAGCTGGTTGAGATTCCAACCAACGACGAAACCAACGATAACATCGTGGCTTACTGGACGCCGGATCAGCTGCCGGAAGCCGGTAAAGAGATGAACTTCAAGTACACCATCACCTTCAGCCGCGACGAAGATAAGCTGCATGCGCCGGATAACGCGTATGTGATGCAGACTCGCCGTTCAACGGGTGATGTGAAGCAGTCTAATCTTATCCGTCAGCCTGACGGTACCGTGGCCTTTGTCGTGGACTTTACAGGCCAGGATATGAAGAAACTGTCACCGGACACCGCCGTTGCCGCTCAGGCCAGCATCGGTGATAACGGTGAAATCGTTGAAAATACCGTGCGTTACAACCCGGTAACCAAAGGCTGGCGTCTGACCCTGCGCGTGAAAGTGAAAGATCCGAAACAGACCACTGAAATGCGTGCTGCGCTGGTCAGTAACGATCAGCCGCTGAGTGAAACCTGGAGCTATCAGCTACCTGCCAATGAATAATACATCTGAATATATTGATGCCATGCCGCTGACGGATATCGAAAAAGCGGCACTGCCTAAGAGCGACATCCGCGCGGTTCACACCGCGCTGGATGGTGAACATCGTCAGTTTTCCCGTGATGATGATACGCCGCTGGGGTCAGTAAAGGCACGTCTGGAGCACGCCTGGCCGGACTCGCTGGCAGAAGGGCAGTTGATTAAAGACGACGAAGGGCGCGATCAGCTTCAGGCGATGCCGAAGGCCACGCGTTCCTCAATGTTCCCCGATCCGTGGCGCACCAACCCGGTGGGCCGCTTCTGGGATCGCCTGCGCGGGCGTGATGTGACGCCGCGCTATCTGTCACGCCTGACGAAAGAAGAGCAGGCTTCCGAACAGAAATGGCGTACCGTGGGGACCATCCGTCGCTACATCCTGCTGCTGTTGACGCTGGCGCAGACGGTCGTCGCGACCTGGTATATGAAAACCATCCTGCCGTATCAGGGCTGGGCGTTCATCAACCCGATGGACATGATGGGCCAGGATCTCTGGGTCTCCTTCATGCAGCTGCTGCCGTATATCCTGCAGAGCGGCATCCTTCTGCTGTTCGCGGTTCTCTTCTGCTGGGTCTCGGCCGGTTTCTGGACCGCGCTGATGGGCTTTCTGCAGCTGCTGATGGGGCGTGACAAATACAGCATTTCGGCGTCAACGGTCGGGGATGAACCCCTCAATCCTGAGCACCGTACCGCGCTGATTATGCCTATCTGTAACGAAGACGTTGACCGCGTGTTTGCGGGCCTGCGTGCCACCTGGGAGTCCGTGAAGGCGACCGGCAACGCGGAGCATTTTGACGTTTACATCCTGAGCGACAGTTACAACCCGGATATCTGCGTGGCAGAACAAAAAGCGTGGATGGAGCTGATTGCAGAAGTGCAGGGCGAAGGGCAGATCTTCTACCGTCGCCGCCGCCGTCGTGTGAAGCGTAAAAGCGGTAACATCGATGACTTCTGCCGCCGCTGGGGTAACCAGTACAGCTACATGGTGGTGCTGGATGCTGACTCCGTCATGAGCGGTGACTGCCTGAGCGGTCTGGTGCGTCTGATGGAAGCCAACCCGAACGCGGGTATCATTCAGTCTTCGCCAAAAGCGTCGGGAATGGACACGCTCTATGCGCGCTGTCAGCAGTTCGCCACCCGTGTTTACGGGCCGCTGTTCACGGCAGGTCTGCACTTCTGGCAGCTGGGTGAATCCCACTACTGGGGTCACAACGCCATCATCCGCGTGAAGCCGTTCATTGAGCACTGTGCGCTGGCGCCGCTGCCGGGCGAGGGTTCGTTTGCCGGTTCTATTCTGTCACATGACTTCGTGGAAGCGGCGCTGATGCGTCGTGCTGGCTGGGGCGTCTGGATTGCCTACGACCTGCCGGGATCGTACGAAGAGCTGCCGCCGAACCTGCTGGACGAGCTCAAGCGTGACCGCCGCTGGTGTCACGGTAACCTGATGAACTTCCGCCTGTTCCTGGTGAAAGGGATGCACCCGGTTCACCGCGCGGTGTTCCTGACGGGCGTGATGTCGTATCTCTCCGCACCGCTGTGGTTTATGTTCCTTGCGCTCTCCACAGCGCTGCAGGTCGTCCATGCCCTGACGGAGCCGCAATACTTCCTGCAGCCGCGCCAGCTGTTCCCGGTGTGGCCGCAGTGGCGTCCGGAACTGGCGATTGCGCTGTTTGCCTCCACCATGGTGCTGCTGTTCCTGCCTAAGCTGCTCAGCATCATCCTGATCTGGTGCAAAGGCTCGAAAGAGTACGGCGGTTTCTTCCGCGTGACCCTTTCACTGCTGCTGGAAGTGCTGTTCTCCGTGCTGCTGGCACCGGTGCGTATGCTGTTCCACACCGTGTTCGTGGTCAGTGCGTTCCTGGGCTGGGAAGTGGTCTGGAACTCACCGCAGCGTGATGACGACTCCACGCCGTGGAGCGAAGCCTTTATGCGCCATGGTTCTCAGCTGCTGCTGGGTCTGGTGTGGGCGGCAGGGATGGCGTGGCTGGATCTGCGTTTCCTGTTCTGGCTGGCGCCGATTGTCTTCTCGCTGATCCTGTCGCCGTTTGTCTCCGTCATCTCCAGCCGTTCGACGGTGGGGCTGCGGACCAAACGCTGGAAGCTGTTCCTGATCCCGGAAGAGTATTCCCCGCCGCAGGTGCTGGTAGACACCGATCATTATCTCGAGCAGAACCGCAATCGCACGCTGGATGACGGCTTTATGCACGCCGTGTTTAACCCGTCATTCAACGCCCTGGCGACGGCAATGGCGACGGCGCGTCACCGTGCCAGCCAGGTGCTGGAGATTGCCCGCGATCGTCACGTTGAGCAGGCGCTGAACGAGACCCCGGAAAAACTCAACCGTGACCGTCGTCTGGTCCTGTTGAGCGACCCGGTTACGATGGCGCGTCTTCACTACCGCGTATGGTCCGCTCCGGAGAGATACTCTTCGTGGGTAAACTACTATAAAGAACTGAAGCTGAACCCGCTGGCGTTGAAGGCGAAGTAAGTGGTTAAGTAGAGCGGGTAAGCGAAGCGCCTCCCGCCAACTAAAATACCGGCATAATCGCCGGTATTTTTTTAGAGGTTACTCATGAGAATCATCATCGTCGTTCTGATGGCATGCCTGCTCAGCGGCTGCGGCAGCATCATCAGCCGCACCATTCCAGGGCAGGGCCACGGGAATCAGTATTACCCGGGCGTGAAGTGGGATCTCCGTGACTCCGCATGGCGCTACCTCACCGTGCTGGATCTGCCATTCTCGCTAATTTTCGACACGCTGCTGCTGCCGATCGATGCCAGCCACGGCCCTTACGAGTAGCGTAAATTAACGCTCGTCCCACTCATCGGCTGCGGTTTGTCCTTCTTCCGTATCCAGCGGTGGCTCGAGCTGAAATTCGCCCTCATCCCACTCGTGCAATGTGTTCTCTTCCAGCCATTCCTGCCGCAGTTCGATTTCATCATAGTCGCCATCAAAGACGGCCTGCGCACCTTCACCGCTCAGGACCGGCAGGCATTCCCCTTCTTCACCTTCATCGGCAAAGAATTCGGCCTGCCACATAATATCCCCATCCTGCAGAACGTATTTCTGGATATTAAGTTGTTGCACGTCAGCATCTTCTTCTTCAACGCCGGGGTTGTCGGCGAGGAACTCTTCACGAGCGGCATCAATAGCTTCTTCCAGCGTGGCGTACATGGTCATTGGTGTCTCCCTGTTTTCCAGAAGGTTTCAGGGAAAGAATAGCTGAATATCTGATTCTGCAAGTATGAATGCGAAAATTAGCTTCAGGCGTTCGTCTTATTCCGCCACTGGCCGTAGCGCGCGGGATAAACTGAACCACGAATAAATTGCATTAAACAGTACCACCCCCGCCGTCACGATAAAGACGGCGCGAAAACCGAAGCTGGCGGAGATGCTCGCCCCGAGAAGCGGTCCGGTGACGTTACCGATGTCGCGAAATGACTGGTTATAGCTGAAGATCCGCCCGGCAATCTGGTTCGTGGAGTTGTAAACCAGCAGGGTCTGTACGGCGGGCAGCAAGGCCCCGTCTGCGGCACCAAGCAAGAAGCGAAGTAAGCCCAGCTGCCAAGGAGAGTGCACCATCGACATGGGGATCAGCAGCAGGACGGAGATCACCAGCGCACAGATCAGAATTTTTTCCGGACCGACGCGGTCCCCCAGTTTTCCCAGCCTCGGCGCGCTAAGCAGCGCCGCCACCCCGGGCACGGACGCAATCAGCCCGCTGATAAACGCGATATTGCTGACGTTGCCCGCCAGATCGCGGATGTACAGCGTGAGGATAGGGGCAATCGATCCGGTTGCGACCTGAATAATCAGGGTCGTCACGAACAGGCTCAGCACCAGTCTGGGATTTTTAAGCGAGGTCAGCACCTCCCTGGCGTGTAGCATCTCTTTTTTCGCAACGGGGGTGAAGTTTTCCCGAATACAGAGCAGGGTGACAACAAAGCACAGGAACAGCACGCAGGCGGTGATAAAGAACACCGGACGCAGGCCATAGCTATCGGCCATGAGTCCGCCGGCCAGTGGACCCAGCAGGGCACCGCTTACGCCGCCGGTTGAGAGCGTGCCCAGCGCCCAGCCGCTCTTATGGCGAGGAATTTGCGTGGCAATCAGGGCATTGGCATTGGGAATAAATCCTCCCAGCAAACCCAGCAACGCGCGCAAAATCAGGAACTGCCAGACGTTCTGCGCCACGCCCATCAGCGCCATGATAATGGCCATCCCCAGCGCTGAGCGCAGCAGCATGATTTTACGCCCCTTGCGGTCGGCAAGGCCGCCCCAGAAGGGCGAGGCTATCGCGGAGAACAGGAACGTGATGCTGAATACCAGGCCGGACCACATATTGAGCGCGCTATGGCCCGTCACGCCCAGCTGTTCAACATAGAGCGGCAGAAAAGGCATGACCAGGCTAAACGCCGCGCCGGTGAGAAAACAGCCAAGCCACGCAACCGTGAGGTTACGCTTCCAGTTTATGGGGGCATCTGAAGGTGACATAACAATCCGCATAATGAGGTGCTGAGCACCTGAAGCAAGAAGTAATAAGCCTGCTAATTATGCGCCTGGGTTATGATTGCCGCAATGAGGGGGAGCTTTTAAAGCTAAAACAGGATGCGACCCTGAGGATCGCATCCTGAAAATCAATAGCGGGACGGCGTGCCTTTTGGCCGCGTTTTAAAGCGGCGGTGCAACCACATGTACTGCTCGGGTGCGAGCATGATGCATTTCTCTACGATACCGTTCATCCAGCGCGCGGTGGTTTCTGCATCGTCAAGCGGCGGCGCGAGTTCCGGTTCTAGCATCATCAACTCGTAGCCCGAACCGTCAGGCTTGCGGCGGGGAACAAAGGGTACGATGGCGGCTTTGGACATGCGCGCCAGCATCCAGGTGCCGGTGGTTGTGGCGGCCTCTTCAACGGCGAAGAAGGGGACAAAAACGCTGGCCTGTGGGCCATAGTCGTGGTCGGGGGCATACCAGACCACTTCGCCGGATTTCAGCGCACGGATCATTCCCTTCAGATCTTTACGGTCGATCATGCTTTTGTTGGAGCGCATGCGGCCATTGGTCTGGATTAAATCGATGACCGGGTTATCGTTAGGGCGATAAACGCCAATGCCGGGCGCCTGCATGCCGAACATACGCGCCCCGATTTCCAGCGTCAGAAAATGGACGCCGATCAGCAGAACGCCCGTCTGGTTGGCCTGAAGCGTATGTACAGGATCCATGCCGGTTCCCGTTACCTCGCTCCAGCGGGCCATGCGTTTGTCCGGCCAGAACCACGCCATGCCGGTTTCCATAAGGCCCATCCCAACGGATTCGAAGTTCTTCGCGACCATATTGTGACGCTCTGAGTCGCTCATCTGCGGAAAACACAGCTCAAGGTTGCGGTACGCGATTCTGGCGCGACGCTTCATAAACAGTTGTGCGAAACGGCCCAGAAATTTACCCAACCGAAAAATAACAGGGTAGGGAAGCTGTACCAGAAGCCATAAAAAGCCGATGCCAAGCCAGGTCAACCAATAGCGGGGATGCAAAAGAGCGGCAGTAAATGTTGGTAACTGGGTCATGTCTTTCCTGTGTTCAAACGTCCTGTTTCGCTAGTGTCTCATTTTTTGAGGCGTAGCCAAAATATCTGCTTTCGAAGCGTGCACGAATACAGCAATTGTTAATCCTGATTAATCAGGGTGTGTGAAATGTAGCGTAAATTGTGTGGATGTAAATTGGTTTTGTTTGCTATATGATGCCGACCGATTTTTCATTCTCTCTAACGACTCCAGGACTGTACACCATGCCAGTGTTACACAACCGCGTTTCGAACGAGATGTTAAAAGCGCGTATGTTGGCTGAAACCGAACCGCGCACAACCATCTCATTCTATAAATACTTCACGATCGACGATCCGCAGGCGACCCGAGATGCGCTTTATCAGGCGTTCACGGCGCTGAACGTCTTCGGCCGCGTCTACCTTGCCCGTGAAGGCATCAACGCGCAGATTAGCGTACCGGAAAGCAAAGTCAGCGCCTTCCGCGACGTACTTTATCAATTTGACCCGGCCCTTAACGGCTTACGCCTGAACATTGCCCTGGATGATGACGGGAAATCCTTCTGGGTGCTGCGCATGAAGGTGCGTGAACGCATCGTGGCGGACGGTATCGACGATCCGGAGTTTAACCCGGCGGACGTCGGTGAATATCTGAAGGCGGCGGAAGTGAATGCGATGCTGGACGATCCGGATGCCGTGTTCATCGATATGCGTAACCACTATGAGTATGAAGTGGGGCATTTCGAGAATGCGATGGAGATTCCGGCGGATACCTTCCGCGAGCAACTGCCGAAAGCGGTTGAGATGATGCAGGAGCATAAAGATAAAAAGATCGTTATGTACTGCACCGGCGGTATCCGCTGTGAGAAAGCCAGCGCGTGGATGAAGCACAACGGCTTCAATAAAGTCTGGCACATTGAAGGCGGCATTATTGAGTACGCTCGCCGAGCCCGTGAACAGGGGCTGCCGGTACGCTTTATCGGGAAAAACTTTGTCTTTGACGAGCGTATGGGTGAACGTATTTCGGATGACGTCATCGCCCAGTGCCACCAGTGCGGCGCGCCGTGCGATACCCACACCAACTGCAAAAACGACGGTTGTCATCTGCTGTTCATTCAGTGCCCGGCCTGTGCCGAGAAGTTTAACGGTTGCTGTAGCGAGTTATGCAGCGAAGAGAGCATCCTGCCGGAAGAAGAGCAGCGTCGCCGTCGCGCAGGACGTGAAAACGGCAACAAGATTTTCAATAAATCTCGCGGTCGTCTGAATACCAAACTGGGTATCCCTGACCCGGAATGATAATAACGCCCGGCACGGCAAAAGCCTGCCGGGCGACGTTATTATGATTTCTGCTGTACACCTTCAACGGAAATAATCAGCTCCACGTCCTGGGACGCCGGGCCTAAATCCGTTGTGATATTAAAATCTTTCAGGTGAATTTTCCCTGCCGCTTCGAAGCCTGCGCGTTTACCGCCCCACGGATCGTCACCCTGGCCCAGTAATTTCGCATCAAGCGTGACCGGTTTGGTTACGCCGTTAAGCGTCAGGTTGCCGGTAATATTCAGCTTATCACCCTCTTTCTTCACCTCAGTAGAAGTGAAGGTCGCCTGCGGGAATTTCGCGACGTTGAGGAATTCCCCACTGCGCAGGTGTTTATCGCGCTCTGCGTGGTTCGTGTCGACGCTGTTCGTATTAATGGTCACATTGACTTTATCGGCTGCGGGATTTTTTTCGTCAAAGGTGAATGTGCCGTCAAAATCCTTAAAGGTGCCGTACAGCCAGCTATATCCCAGGTGCTGAATACGGAAATTGACGAAAGCGTGCTGGCCCTCTTTATCTATTTTATAATCCGCCGCCACGGCGGAGCCGGCGGTGAATAACAGAGAACCCAGTGCGATACCCAGCAGGTGTTTTTTCATTTTATGCTCCAGAGTCAACTGACGAGCGGCCAAGCATGCGCTTTAGCGTATCGTCTTTATCAATAAAATGGTGTTTGAGGGCGGCAAGCCCGTGCAGCACGGACAGAATCACCACGCTCCAGGCGAGCCAGAGGTGAACAACCCCCGCCGTGTCGGCCTGAGCGCCGGCATCGCTAAGGGTTGCCGGAACCTCGAACAGGCCAAAAACGTTAATCGGCTTACCGTCAGCCGTCGAAATAAGATAGCCGCTAATCAGGATGGCAAACAGCAGCGCATAAAGGGCAATATGCGCGGCGACTGCGCTGACGCGGGTAAATTTGCTGTGAGTCTTTTGCGCGGCGGGCGGTGGGGAAATGTGCCGCCAGATCACGCGGAAAACCAGCCCCAGCATCAGCAGGACACCAATGCTTTTATGCAATTCCGGCGCCTGGTGATACCAGCCATCGTAATAGCTGAGCGTGACCATCCAGAGCCCAAGTCCAAACATACCGTAGACGGCAAGAGCAAATATCCAGTGCAAACCTATGGATATTATTCCGTAGCGCCGGGAGGAGTTACGCCATTGCATCAGAATGTCCATTTTCAAATTAACCGAAGGGTAAAAATGAACGGGAAGGCGGGATATTGCAACTGAAATAATTGGCTATTGATTTTTATTTTATTTATTTCAGCAATTTTGAAAAGGATCGCTAGCGCTAATTCAATCTCTTCGTGCAAGATGAAATTATGAGTTTCAATAAAGATAAAGTAATGTCAATTCTTGTCAGTCTGGGTTTTCAGTAAAATACAATGTAAACAAAATCAATAATGGCCAGCAGCGCCCACAATAAGAGATAGAGCATAAAATGCTCGCGAATATTATTCATCAGAAAGCTAACGATCTTGCGCATAACGCCCCAACATGCGGTGTGAATGAAGCGGGCCCCGTGACCTCCGGAGCCCGTGCGGATTATCCGTTAAAACGCGAGAGGGAGAAGGGCGTCAGATCAAACTGCGGCGCAATGCCCTGGGCAAACTGCGCGGCGATTTCACCCAGAACGGAAGCAAACTTAAAGCCGTGGCCGCTCAGTCCGGTGATGAGCAGGGTGTTGTCATGCCCCGGCAGCGTATCAATGATAAAGTCTTCATCCGGCGTATTGTCGTAGGTACAGGCCGCACCATACAGCAAGCCGCCAATGCCCGGAAGAATAGTGCGCAGGAACGAGAAGGCCTCTGAACCATCCTGTGGGAAGGCGCCGAAAGGTTTACGCTCTTCAGGGGAGGAGATCGCCTGGCCGCCGTTGTGTTTACCGATTTTCAGCGCGTCTTTTTCTGACGGGAAGCCGTAGAACTGGTCGCCGTTGGGTAATTCGCCGGTGAAGGCCGGGAATTTATTCTGGGCGCTGTAACGGCCATCCGACTGGAACCAGGAGAAGACCTTGCGCACCGGCTGGATCGGCAGATCGGGCAGCAGGCGGGTAACCCAGGTACCTGCGCTGACCAGCAGGCGGGACGCTGAATAATCGCCGTCAATAGTGGTGACCGTGACGCCATTATCATCATGGGTGATGGCCTCTACCGGACAGTTGAATAGCTGCGCGCAGCCTGCCTTCGCAGCAAGCTCGATCCAGGTTTTGATCGCCGTTTCGCAATGGAGCACCCCGGAGTGGGCTTCAAAGAGGCCAATATAATCGTCCGGGACGGTAATTTCGGGCCAGCGTGCGGTAATGCCCGTCGCATCCAGCTTCTCAACGTCCAGATTAAACGCTTTCGCGCTGCGTTCGACGCCAGCGAGAAACGCAGAATGTGCCGGACCCAGGTTGATGACGCCAGTACGCTCGAAAATACGATCTTCGGTCTGTTTCGCCAGTTCATCCCACAGCGTCTGGGCGCGAAGCACCAGCGGAACGTAGCGTTCACCTTCACCGTACGCATGGCGGATGAGGCGGGTATCGCCATGATGGCTGCCTTCCGCATGAGGAGGCAGATGGCTATCGATCATCAGAACCTTCAGACCTGCCTGTGTTGCGTAATAGCCTGCGGCAGATCCTACGGAGCCGCTGCCAATAATGATTAAGTCGTATCTCATATGCATCTCATAAACTGATGTTTTGTTAGCAGAGTAATTAACAACGCGGGGTTAGACAAGGGAGAAATAAATAAGGCACCGCGAGGGTGCCTGTAGAGAGAAAAGTGGGCATAAGCTTAGTGCCGTTTATACTCATTTTCCTGGTAGTCGCCAGATTCTATTTTTGCAATACCTGCTTCTAAAATAGAAATAAACTGACGGGCGACGTCTGTTGTTAGCCACAGCGTCTGTCCAACTTCCGCTTCTTCACGGTTGAGTTGATTTGGGGTCTGGTAGTGCAAACGCAGCATCAGCGCATCGTAGCTATCTACGGTACTGATATCCCAGCCAACAAGTGGGTGGGTCTGGATGACTTCACTATTCTTTTCCATTATAACCCCCTTAATGCGTGTTAGAAGACAACGGCTTTGAGGTTCAATGCATGTTTTTCTGAAAGCAACTTCAGTATACCAAGTAATAAGGGTTCCGAAGGGAAAAATAAACAGGTGGCAACACATTTTTCTGCTTTTTAGGATTGTTCGAACAATAAAACACCATCTCGTTCACGATTTTTAAAGAAGATGCCGAATTATTTTGAACTTACAGGATTATGAGGCAAAAAAAAGCCGGGGCGACCCGGCAAAAAAACACAATGAGGGAGCAGTGTTAATCCGTGATGAACCAGTCGTCAGCGCTTTCCCACGTTTCCTGGAGGATTTCGCTGATGCGATCTTTATCTTCTTTTGCGGCGCCAATGACGGAGAGGTTGTTCGCCGCGGCGTAACGCACCGTGACGGCACCCGCGTTGTCGGGAAAGGTGTTGTTAATACGACGGGATAATTCGCCTGCCAGTGCATCAAGCGCGCCGGCAGGCAGAACGGTAGTTTTGGCTATGGTGACTTCAATACGCATAAATGCCCCCTGTGTAATATACTGTTTATTTATACAGGTATATTATCAGTTTGACAACAAGGGGCACTGATTTTTTAACGTTTTACCGTCCAGCTTACGGTTTCACCCGCCAGGAAGGGGATCAGCGTGTCGTCCGTCAGGGCAATGGACTCCTCAACGTGGCTCGCTTTACGCTCCAGTTCGATGAAGGTGTCGTTGACCGGCAGGCCGTAGAAGCGCGGGCCGTTAAGGGAGCAGAATGCTTCGAAATGTTCCAGCGCGTTCATCTCTTCAAACACGGTTGCGTAGCTGGCAAGCGCCGTTGGGGCGTTGAAGCAGCCCGCGCAGCCGCAGCTCGCCTCTTTACGATGGCGGGCGTGAGGCGCGGAATCGGTACCGAGGAACGCGCGGGAGAATCCGCTGGCGACCAGCTCGCGCAGCGCCTGCTGGTGGATGTTGCGCTTAAGAATAGGCAGGCAGTAGAGGTGAGGGCGCACCCCACCCACCAGCATGTGGTTACGGTTAAACATCAGGTGCTGTGGCGTAATGGTGGCGGCGATAAGATCGTTGCCGTCACGCACGTACTCTGCCGCGTCTTTGGTGGTGATATGCTCGAAGACCACCTTCAGCGCCGGCAGGCACTGGCGCAAAGGCTCCATCACGGTCTCGATAAAACGGGCTTCGCGGTCGAAGATATCAATCTCGGCATGCGTTACTTCGCCGTGAACCAGCAGCGGCATACCCAGTTTCTGCATGCGTTCCAGCACCGGCATAATGGCATCAATGCTGGTGACGCCGTGGCTGGAGTTGGTGGTGGCATTCGCCGGGTAGAGTTTCGCTGCCGTAAAGACGCCTTCGTTAAACCCGCGCTCCATTTCGTTCGGATCCAGTGAATCGGTCAGATAGCAGGTCATCAACGGGGTAAAATCGTGTCCCGCAGGAACGGCGTCGAGAATGCGCTGGCGATAGGCTATCGCGGCATCGACGGTGGTGACTGGTGGCACCAGGTTAGGCATGACAATCGCGCGGCCATAAATTTCGCTGGTATAAGGCACGACGGTTTTCAGCATATCGCCATCACGCAGATGGATATGCCAGTCGTCAGGGCGGCGGATTTTAAGAACCTGGGGTTGTGCAGTCATGGAAGCTCCGGCTTGTCAGGAATCAGTCATAAGGATGGCTGTTTTTGCCGGACACAAATCATAAGCGGAAACGTTTTCGTTTGCACACTTTTCCGTGAAAAAAAAGGGCGCCGCAGCGCCCTTCAGGTTAATCGGTGAAAGGAATGATAATTTCGCCCGGTTTCACCTCTATGCCTTTTGCATATTTTTTCGCCAGAGCTTCACCCTTGCTTTTGTCTTCGCTTAAGACGTACGCGGGCTGCTGGTTAAAGTAATTCCGCAGCGACTGATTCAGATAGGGCATCAGGGTTTGCAGAACCGGCGCCATCTTGTCCGGAGACACCTTCGCGTCGACCACTTCCATCTCCTGCAGGAAAATCGCCCCTTTCTCTTTGTTGAAAACAGGCAGTGCCTTCAGCTTGAGCTTGATGTTGGCTTTCTGATTGCCAAAGAGGGAGGACATATCGAGGTCCGCATCACCGGCCAGGGTGACTTTGTTTGGCTCTTCACGTCCGATTTGACTGGTGAGGTTTGTGAGCACGATATGCGCATCGGCAAGACCCGGTACGCCAATGTCTTTCGAGAAATTGTTATGTTTTTCCAGCGCCTGATTAATTTCCTGTTCACTGACGGTGTATTGCGTGAGCTGGTTACAGCCAACCAGCAGGCCGCTGACAATCAATGCCGCGGCTAAGACAATTTTCTTCATAGTGTTCCTCAACGAAAAATCGGCGCTTCTGTCCTGTTACGCCAGTATGTCAGCGTGAATGGGCAGAAACCAGCAGAAAAAACTGAGAAGTGGGGCGGGAAGGGCTCCCGCCCGAGGGAAAGGCTACGCGCCAGGCTCGAGCATGCCGCTCGCGCTGCGTTTCTGGCTGAACTGCCACCACAGGGCGAGTAGCGTCATAAAGCCCACCACGCCCAGCATCATCCACGGAAGTTCAGGTTGATTTAACGCTTTGCCAGCATCAAACAACCAGCCGCCGCCGGCGTAACCTAATGCCCCGCCAAGCGCCAGCCCCAGTCGGCTGAACCCCATATAGCTGCCGCGTGCACGCGCATCCGCAAGCGAGGCGCTCAGCGTTTCGCGGGCAGGCTCGGCGATGATCGAGCCAATATAGAACGTGCAAATCAACGTAAACAGCTGCTGGAGCGTGTTCACCAGGCCGATCGGCATCATGCTCAGCGTCATCAGGAACAGTCCGGCCATCAGGCGATGCTCCAGGCGAAAACGCCGCTCGCTCCAGCGGGCAATCGGATAGAGGAGCGTTAACGACAGGCAGGCTTCGATGGCGTACATCCATTTCACCGCCGCAGGGGTACCTGCAATGTCGTTAACCATGATCGGCAGCATCAGCATGACCTGCACGGCCAGCATGTAATATCCCGTCAGGGTCAACACATAGGTGACAAAACGTTTGTCGCGCAGAACGCGGCCCAGCCCTTCCCGAACCGGCGCTTTCACCGTCGACAGTTTCCACGCCGGCAGGAACAGGCCATTAAACAGCGCGCACAGCATAAAGAGCACCGCCCCAGCCGCGCAGACCAGACGGAAATCATACTGCAGCAGCCAGCTTCCCAGCAGGGCGCCGATAACCGCCCCGGCGCTGTCCTGCATCATCAGAATCGAGAAGAAACGGCCGCGGTGCTGCGGGCGAATCAGCTTTACCACCAGCGCGGTGCGGGGCGGATCGAACAGCGTGCCCCCGATACCGGAGAGGAAACAGGAGAACCAGAGCAGCCAGGGCTCCTGGGCGACCGCCATCGTGGCAAACCCTGCCGCGCGCAGCAGCATACCGGTGACGATCATCGGTTTCGCGCCAAAGCGGTCGGCGATAGCCCCGCCAAAGACGCCCAGGCCCTGCTGGACAAACTGGCGTAGCCCCAGGGCAATGCCGACCATTAATGCCGCCCAGCCCATCTGATCGACAAAGCGGATCGAAATAAGCGGAAAAACGACAAAAAAGCCGAGCACGACCAGCATGTTATCGACGAGCAGGAAATATTTACCCAGGCTCCTGGCCTGTGATACGCGGGACATTTTCCCTCCAGGGAAAATAAGATGGTGAGCACGCTAACATTCTGCGGTGTCGCCGCGTTTTTTCCCACCCCTGCACGTGACAATATTTTTTTATCAAAAGGGTGCTTTGATAGAGAGTTCTCATCGAAAAATGTGAAAAGAGGTGAAAATGGTATGTCACTGTTTTCACAGACGGCGCAGGCGCAGGTATAGTAAAGCTAATGGGCAAGCTGAAGTGACGGGAAGGAGTGGTATCGATGTTTGGCTATCGCAGTAATGTGCCAAAAGTGCGTCTGACAACGGACAGGCTGGTCGTTCGTCTGGTGCATGAGCGTGATGCCTGGCGTCTGGCGGATTATTACGCCGAGAATCGCCAGTTTTTAAAACCCTGGGAACCCGTTCGGGATGAGAGTCATTGTTATCCTTCCGGCTGGCAGGCGCGCCTCAGCATGATTACGGAATTTCACAAGCAGGGCAGCGCGTTTTATTTCGCGCTGCTGGATCCTGAAGAGAAAGAGATCATCGGGATCGCCAATTTTTCAAACGTGGTGCGGGGATCGTTTCACGCCTGCTACCTGGGCTACTCCATCGGCCAGAAGTGGCAGGGGCAGGGGCTGATGTACGAGGCGCTGACGGTAGCGATCCGCTATATGCAACGCACCCAGCACATTCATCGCATTATGGCGAACTATATGCCGCATAACCAGCGCAGCGGAAATCTGCTGGCGCGTTTAGGGTTCGAGAAAGAGGGTTACGCCAAAGATTATCTGCTGATAGACGGAGAGTGGCGCGACCACGTTCTGACGGCATTAACCACCCGGGACTGGACTGCAGGTCGTTAAGGAGAAAAGATGAAGTATCAGCTAAACGGTGCAGAAGCGCGCGTGATTGGGTGCTTACTCGAAAAACAGGTCACCACGCCGGAGCAGTATCCGCTGTCCGTCAACGCCGTGACCATGGCCTGCAACCAGAAAACCAACCGCGAGCCGGTGATGAATCTCAGCGAGCATGAGGTTCAGGACGTGCTGGATGTGCTGGTCAAACGCCACTATCTGCGCACCGTCAGCGGCTTCGGCAACCGCGTGACCAAATACGAACAGCGCTTCTGTAACTCCGAATTCGGTGACCTGAAGCTGAGCAGTGCGGAAGTGGCGGTCATCACCACGCTGCTGCTGCGCGGGGCGCAAACGCCGGGAGAACTGCGAACCCGCGCTTCCCGTATGCATGAGTTCAGCGATATGCAGGAGGTCGAGCAAACTCTGGAAGGGCTGGCCGCGCGTGAAGACGGTCCTTACGTGGTGCGCCTGGCGCGCGAGCCGGGCAAGCGTGAAAGCCGCTATATGCACCTGTTCAGCGGTGACGTTGATAGTTCAGTTAAATTCAGTGCAACCGACATAACGGCCGTAGATGATGATTTGGTTGCCCGCGTAGCGGCGCTGGAAGACGAGGTTGCCGGGCTGAAACAGCGTCTGGATGCCCTGCTGGCACATTTGGGAGACTGACGGTGAAAAAATTACGCGTAGGCGTGGTGGGGTTAGGCGGTATTGCACAAAAAGCCTGGCTGCCTGTTTTAGGGGCGGCGACGGACTGGACGCTGCAAGGGGCATGGTCACCCACGCGCGAGAAGGCCGAGCGGATCTGCGAAGCCTGGCGTATGCCGTATGCGGCGTCGCTTCAGGATCTGGCCCGCGAGTGCGATGCGGTCTTTGTGCATACCTCAACGTCTACCCACTATCAGGTCGTGAGCGAGCTGCTCAATGCGGGCGTTCACGTTTGCGTGGATAAACCGCTGGCGGAAAATGTTCCGGACGCGGAACGCCTGATTGAGCTGGCGGCGCGTAAAAAACTGACGCTGATGGTCGGCTTCAACCGCCGCTTCGCGCCCCTTTACCAGCAGCTTAAGGCACAGTCGGGCACGCTTGCCTCGCTGCGGATGGATAAGCACCGCACGGACAGCATTGGGCCGAACGATTTGCGCTTCACGCTGCTGGATGATTATCTCCACGTTGTGGATACGGCGCTGTGGCTCGCCGGTAGCAACGCGCAGCTGCAAAGTGGCACGCTGCTCACGAACGGGCAGGGTGAAATGGTCTACGCAGAACACCATTTCGCGATTGACCATCTGCAGATCACGACCAGCATGCATCGTCGTGCCGGCAGCCAGCGAGAATGCGTCCAGGCCGTCACCGACGGGGCGTTGTACGACATTACCGACATGCGTGAATGGCGGGAAGAGAAGGGCAGCGGCGTGATGACGCTCCCCGCGCCTGGCTGGCAGAGCACGCTTGAACAGCGCGGTTTTGCCGGTTGCGCCCGCCACTTCATCACCTGCGTGCAAAATCAGACGGTTCCTGAAACGTCCGGCGCGCAGGCCATCATGGCGCAGCGCATTGTGGAAAGGCTCTGGCGCGAGGCCATGAGTGAATAACTCGCTGTAACATCTGCGGATAGTAATTCGTTGAAATCCGGGTAGACTAAGCGCCGCTTGTAGGCTTTGCCGGGTGGCGCTTACGCTTGCCCGTCCTGGAAATCCGTATGGTTCTGGAAATTCACGTTAATGAACTTATTAAAATCGCTGGCAGCCGTCAGCTCGATGACCATGTTTTCCCGCGTGCTGGGTTTTGCGCGCGACGCCATTGTGGCAAGGGTATTTGGTGCAGGGATGGCCACGGACGCCTTTTTCGTCGCGTTCAAATTACCGAACCTGCTGCGTCGTATTTTTGCGGAAGGGGCGTTTTCTCAGGCATTCGTCCCGATCCTGGCGGAATATAAAAGCAAGCAGGGCGAGGACGCCACGCGCGTCTTTGTGTCTTATGTCTCCGGCCTGCTGACGCTGGCGCTGGCGGTGGTGACCGTCCTCGGGATGCTGGCCGCGCCCTGGGTGATTATGGTGACCGCGCCCGGCTTTGCCGATACGGCCGACAAGTTTGCCCTGACCTCGCAGCTGTTGCGCATTACTTTCCCCTATATTCTGCTGATCTCGCTGGCCTCGCTGGTGGGGGCGATCCTCAATACCTGGAACCGCTTCTCTGTACCGGCGTTTGCGCCGACGTTTCTTAACGTCAGCATGATCGGCTTTGCCCTGTTCGCCGCCCCGCACTTCAACCCGCCGGTGCTGGCGCTGGCCTGGGCGGTCACCGTCGGCGGCGTGCTGCAGCTGGCGTATCAGCTGCCGCACCTGAAAAAAATCGGCATGCTGGTGCTGCCGCGCATCAACCTCAAAGATGCCGGGGCGATGCGCGTCATCAAGCAGATGGGGCCCGCCATTCTCGGCGTCTCCGTCAGCCAGATCTCGCTGATTATCAACACCATCTTTGCCTCGTTCCTGGTGTCCGGCTCGGTTTCCTGGATGTACTACGCCGATCGCCTGATGGAGTTTCCGTCCGGGGTGCTGGGCGTGGCGCTGGGGACCATCCTGCTGCCGTCGCTGTCGAAAAGTTTTGCCAGCGGCAATCATGATGAGTATTGCCGCCTGATGGACTGGGGCCTGCGTCTCTGCTTCCTGCTGGCCCTGCCAAGCGCGGTGGCGCTGGGTATTCTGGCCAAACCGCTGACGGTGTCGCTCTTCCAGTACGGGAAATTCACTGCCTTCGATGCCGCCATGACCCAGCGCGCGCTGATTGCCTACTCGGTGGGGCTGATGGGGCTGATCGTGGTGAAAGTGCTGGCGCCGGGCTTTTACTCGCGTCAGGACATTAAAACGCCGGTAAAAATTGCCATAGTGACGCTGATTATGACGCAGCTGATGAACCTGGCGTTTATTGGTCCGCTGAAACATGCCGGCCTGTCATTATCGATTGGTCTGGCGGCCTGTCTGAATGCCGGGCTGCTGTACTGGCAGCTGCGCAAGCAGGATATTTTCACGCCGCAGCCGGGTTGGGGCAGTTTCCTGATGCGTCTGATCGTTGCGGTACTGGTGATGTCTGCCGCGCTGCTTGGCATGATGCACGTGATGCCGGAGTGGTCCCTGGGCACGATGCCTTATCGTCTGATGCGCCTGATGGCCGTGGTGTGCGTTGGTGTGGTGGCGTACTTTGCCACGCTCGCGGTGCTGGGTTTCAAAGTAAAAGAGTTTGCCCGCCGGACGGCATAAACGCCAAAAGGGGAGTTCACCTCATGGTGCTCCCCACTGCATGATGAGTCGCTTATGCGTCAAATCGAAATCTTTTTCACACCTGCAATACGCGCCGTCGCCGTCTGACCATCCGCACCGTACAGACCGGTTTCTTTATGCGGTTTCAACACCTCAAGCGCCTGCTGATTACGCTCAATCTGCCCTTCCAGTAGCCAGCCGTTATGCTGGTTAAGATCGCGCAGGTGCTGAGTTTTTTCGGTAATGGTCTGCCAGCGCTCAATAATATCGTCATTGGCGCTGCGCTTAGGATCTTGCTCAGCGCGTCGCTGCTGCTCCAGATAATCCAGCGTTGCCAGAAGCGAACTTTTGTCTTCAGTAATACGCTGCAGCGCGCTGCCGTTGATGTGACCGGAAGAGAGATGCTGCTGTTCAGCGTCCATTACCGTTTTCAGGTCGTTCAGGACAACCGTCATTTGATCCAGTATTTCTGACAGTCGACTCATACGGTTAGTTACTCTGTAAGAAACTCTGTGCTTCCTGAATCAGGGCGTCAGCGATCTTGCTGGTATCCATTTTCAGCTCACCGTTACGAATAGCCGTTTTCAGCGCTTCAACACGTTCCATATTGATATCGTTGCTGCCCGGCTGCATCAGTTTTGCCTGCGCGTCGCTCAGGGTCACGCTGGTGCTGTTGGACGTTGACGGTTTTTCCAGACGCGTTTTCTGCGCCGTTGCGTCATTCGTTTCGCGAGGTTGTACAGCGCTTACCGGCTTCAGGGCTGATGTACGATCAATGCTCATAGTGTTGTCCTCATCGAGGGTTCGCGGCGTTTGCGCCTGACATCATCATTAGTGGAATATTTATCGGCACGCGCCGCGAAATCTTTAAAAAGATTATAGGTTAATCAGAATTTTCCCATCAGCATCGACGGTTCCGCTCACCACCTGGCCTGAAGACATTCTGACGCGGGCGTTTTGCGCCACCGCGGCATTGTTCAACGCTTTCCCTTCACTGTTGATGCTAAAGCCATCTCCGTTGGCCACCACCATCACCTGTTGGCCTGCTTTTACCCGCCATGCCTGACGCAGCATGGAGATCTGTATCGGCTGGCCTGGCGCGACGTCGCGCAGGCTGACGGCGTCCTGTGCCTGGTTAATATCCAGCATGGTGCGTGGCGGCAGCTGATCCAGACGGCCGCGCTTCAAGGTCACGCTGTTTGTCTGCAGTACGCTGCCGCGCGCAATGGGCACGGCGGCGACAACATAATTGCCCGTCGCCTGAACGGCAACCTGTAAATAGCGTTTTTCGTTGGCGCAGCGTGCCAGCACGTTCACATTCCCCCAGAGCTTTGTGAACCCTACCACGCTGAAGGACGGCTGGTCGCACGTCGGGTACAGATTCGGTGGCGTGCGCACGGTAACGGTCACGTCATCGCTAAAGCCTGCCAGTTTTTCAGCAAAAAAAGCCGTTAGCCGATCCTGTATCCCTTCAGCCTGCGCCAGAGGGCTTAACAGCAAGAGAGCCGCCACCAGACCACGTTTTAACGTTTGCATCGCAAGTTCCACCGTTTCCAGAGTTGAACGAATTCTACCTGCAGTGGTTTTGCATCAACGGAATAAATAGCGACGCATTTTGCGCTTATTCCGTCGATAGGGGAGACCGGGTGAGATTTAAGCTGTGAACTGAAATTTTGCCATCAGCGGAGGAGACATGCTCGATAAACTCGACGCCGCGTTACGTTTTCAGCAGGAAGCGCTCAACTTACGCGCCCAGCGGCAGGAGATTTTAGCCGCCAATATCGCTAACGCCGATACCCCGGGGTATCAGGCGCGCGATATTGATTTTTCCAGTGAACTCAAAAAGGTGATGGAGCGTGGACGTGCCGAAGGAACGGGTGTTGCACTTGCCATGACATCCTCTCGCCATATTCCTGCTCAGGCGATGACCGCGCCAGCGACCGATTTACTTTATCGCATTCCCGATCAGCCCTCACTCGACGGTAACACCGTGGATATGGACCGGGAGCGTACCCAGTTTGCCGACAACAGCCTGAAATACCAGACGGGCCTGACCATACTCGGCGGACAAATCAAAGGCATGATGAACGTCCTGCAGGGGGGGAATTGATAGATGGCCTTGCTGAATATTTTTGATATCGCCGGTTCGGCGTTAACCGCACAGTCCAAGCGCCTGAACGTGGCCGCCAGTAACCTCGCGAACGCCGACAGCGTCACCGGACCCGACGGCCAGCCTTATCGTGCCAAACAGGTTGTCTTTCAGGTCGATGCTGCGCCAGGCGCGGCGACGGGCGGCGTGAAGGTCTCGGATGTGGTGGAGAGCCAGGCCCCGGACAGACTGGTGTATGAGCCGGGTAACCCACTGGCGGATGCCAGCGGATACGTGAAGATGCCAAACGTGGATGTGGTGGGTGAGATGGTGAACTCCATGTCGGCTTCCCGTAGCTACCAGGCCAACGTCGAAGTGCTTAATACCGTGAAGAGCATGATGCTCAAAACACTCACTCTCGGCCAGTAAAGGAGACATGCATGTCCATCGCCGTAAATGTGAATGATCCGACGAACTCGGGTGTTAACAACACAAAGAGTACGACGGGTTCTAACTCCCTGACGGGGAGTAACGCCGCCGATCTTCAGGGCAGCTTTCTGACGCTGCTGGTGGCGCAGCTTAAGAACCAGGACCCCACTAACCCGATGCAGAACAACGAACTGACCACGCAGCTTGCGCAGATCAGCACCGTTAGCGGCATTGAGAAACTCAACACCACCCTTGGTTCCGTCTCTGGACAGATTAATAGCGCCCAGTCTCTGCAGGCGGCAAGCCTGATTGGCCACGGGGTGATGATCCCGGGAACCACGATTCTGGCAGGCACCAGCACTACCGAAGGCAACACCACCACGACCACAACGCCGTTTGGCGTTGAGCTGCAGCAGGCGGCGGAGAAAGTTACCGCAACCATTACCGACAGCAACGGCACGGTCGTGCGCACCATTGATATCGGTGAGCTGAAGGCGGGCGTTCACACCTTTACGTGGGATGGCAGCCTGACCGACGGCACGAAAGCACCAAACGGTGCTTACAAAGTCGCGATCAGCGCCAGCAACGGGACGACCCAGCTGGTGGCGCAGCCGCTGCAGTTCGCGCTGGTCCAGGGCGTGATTAAAGGAAGCGACGGCAACAAACTGGATTTGGGAACCTCTGGTTCCACCACACTCGACGAAGTTCGGCAGATTATCTAAGCCTTAACACTTATCAGGAGTAAGTCATGGCCTTTTCTCAAGCGGTCAGCGGCCTGAATGCTGCGGCCACCAACCTGGACGTCATTGGCAACAACATCGCCAACTCCGCGACCTATGGTTTTAAATCCGGTTCTGCTTCCTTTGCAGACATGTTTGCCGGTTCCAAAGTCGGCCTGGGCGTGAAAGTTGCGGGCATCACGCAGGACTTTACCGACGGCACCACCACCAACACCGGTCGTGGTCTGGACGTTGCCATCAGCCAGAACGGTTTCTTCCGTATGGTCGACTCCAACGGCTCTGTGTTCTACAGCCGTAACGGCCAGTTCAAGCTGGACGAAAACCGTAACCTGGTGAACATGCAGGGGATGCAGTTAACCGGTTATCCGGTTGCCGGGACGCCATCAACGGTTCAGACCGGGGCGAACCCACAGGTCATTAATATCCCAACCACGTTGATGGCCGCGAAGTCCACCACCACGGCTTCCCAGCAGATTAACCTGAATTCCACCGATACCGCGCCGACCACCGCCTTTGATCCGGCTAACCCGGACACGTACAACAAAAAAGGTACGGTGACCGTCTTTGATAGCCAGGGTAATGCGCACAACATGAACCTGTTTTATGTCAAAGATGCGACCCCGGCTAACTCCTGGAAAGTGTATGCCCAGGACGGTAGCGTCGCAGGCAGCACGGCGGCACTCGCCACCACGCTGACCTTCGATAATAACGGTACGCTGACCGGTGGTGGAAATATCAACATCACTACCGCGACCATCCCAGGTGCGACGCCAGCGACCTTCGCCATGAGTTTTGCTAACTCCATGCAGCAGAACACCGGCGCGAACAATATCGTCGCGACCAGCCAGAATGGTTTTAAACCAGGCGACCTGGTGAGCTACCAAATCAATGACGACGGCACTGTGGTCGGTAACTATTCCAATGAACAGACCCAGGTTCTGGGCCAGATCGTGCTGGCAAACTTCGCCAACAACGAAGGTCTGAAATCGGAAGGCGACAACGTCTGGTCTGCCACCCAGTCCTCCGGCGTGGCGCTGCTGGGTACTGCCGGAAGCGGTAACTTCGGCACGCTGACCAACGGTGCGCTGGAAGCCTCTAACGTCGATCTGAGTAAAGAGCTGGTGAACATGATCGTCGCGCAGCGTAACTATCAGTCGAACGCGCAGACCATCAAAACCCAGGATCAGATCCTCAACACGCTGGTTAACCTGCGTTAAGCGGCTAACAGGAAAGCGCAATGGATCACGCAATATATACCGCGATGGGCGCGGCAAGTCAGACGCTCAATCAGCAGGCCGTTACCGCCAGCAACCTGGCAAACGCCTCAACGCCGGGCTTTCGCGCGCAGCTTAATGCGCTGCGCGCGGTGCCGGTAGAAGGGCTTTCCCTGCCGACCCGTACGCTGGTGACGGCATCAACCCCTGGTGCCGATATGACGCCAGGGCAGATGGATTACACCTCACGCCCGCTGGACGTAGCTCTGCAGCAGGACGGCTGGCTGGCGGTGCAAACGGCGGACGGTAGCGAAGGCTATACCCGTAACGGGAACATCCAGGTGAGCGCGACGGGCCAGCTGACGATTCAGGGGCATCCGGTGATGGGGGAAGCGGGTCCGCTGACCGTACCGGAAGGTTCTGAGCTGACTATCGCTGCGGACGGCACCATTTCGGCGCTCAACCCGGGCGACCCGGCCAATACCGTTGCGCCCGTCGGTCGTCTGAAGCTGGTCAAGGCGGAAGGCAAAGAGGTGCAGCGTGGCGACGACGGTATGTTCCGTCTGACCCAGGCGGCGCAGGCGACGCGGGGTGCCACCTTACAGGCCGATCCGAGCATCCGCGTGATGTCCGGTGTTCTGGAAGGCAGTAACGTCAAGCCGGTCGAAGCCATGACCGACATGATCGCCAGCGCCCGTCGTTTTGAAATGCAGATGAAGATCATCAGCAGCGTCGATGAAAACGCGGGCAAGGCTAACCAACTTCTGGCTATGAGTTAACAGGATTCCTTATGATCAGTTCTTTATGGATCGCGAAAACTGGCCTGGACGCCCAGCAAACCAATATGGACGTGATTGCCAACAACCTGGCAAACGTGAGCACCAATGGTTTCAAGCGTCAGCGCGCCGTTTTCGAAGATTTGCTTTATCAAACCATCCGTCAGCCGGGCGCGCAGTCTTCTGAACAGACGACGCTGCCATCGGGCCTGCAGATCGGTACCGGTGTTCGTCCGGTGGCGACCGAGCGTCTGCACAGCCAGGGCAACCTGTCTCAGACCAACAACAGCAAAGACGTGGCGATCAAAGGCCAGGGCTTCTTCCAGGTGCAGCTGCCTGACGGGACTTCTGCCTACACCCGCGACGGCTCGTTCCAGGTCGATCAGAACGGCCAGCTGGTGACGGCGGGCGGTTTCCAGGTTCAGCCTGCGATTACCATCCCGGCGAACGCCCTGAGCATAACCATCGGACGTGACGGTGTGGTCAGCGTAACCCAGCAGGGGCAGGCTGCGCCGGTTCAGGTTGGGCAGCTCAACCTGACCACCTTCATGAACGATACCGGTCTGGAAAGCATTGGTGAGAACCTCTACACCGAGACGCAATCCTCCGGGACGCCAAATGAGAGCACCCCGGGCCTGAACGGCGCGGGCCTGCTGTATCAGGGCTATGTTGAAACCTCCAACGTGAACGTGGCGGAAGAGCTGGTGAATATGATCCAGGTTCAGCGCGCGTATGAAATTAACAGTAAAGCAGTGTCGACGACCGACCAGATGCTGCAGAAACTGACGCAACTCTAAGGTGTAGCCCGGTGCGGTAAACGCCGCGCCGGCTCCCTGTTTTCGAAGATGAAGGCAATGCAAAAAAACGCGGCGTTTCGTTATCCGATTCTGACTGTTCTGGCCGTCACCCTCAGCGGGTGTGCCTGGATCCCGTCTAAACCTTTGGTCCAGGGTGCGACGACTGCGCAACCCGTTCCTGGCCCTGCGCCAGTAGTCAACGGCTCCATTTTCCAGACCGCGCAGCCGATTAATTACGGCTATCAGCCGCTGTTTGAAGATCGCCGCCCGCGTAACGTCGGCGATACATTGACCATTGTGCTGCAGGAAAACGTCAGCGCGAGCAAGAGCTCGTCGGCGAACGCCAGCCGCGATGGCAAAACGAATTTTGGCTTCGATACCGTCCCGCGCTACCTGCAGGGACTGTTCGGCAACGCGCGTGCTGATGTCGATGCCTCTGGTGGCAACACCTTTAACGGTAAAGGTGGCGCGAACGCCAGCAACACCTTCAGCGGCACGCTGACGGTCACGGTTGACCAGGTACTGGTTAACGGCAACTTACACGTGGTGGGTGAAAAACAGATCGCCATCAACCAGGGCACTGAATTCATTCGCTTCTCGGGCGTGGTTAACCCTCGCACCATCAGCGGCACCAACACCGTTCCGTCCACCCAGGTGGCGGATGCGCGCATTGAGTACGTCGGTAACGGCTACATTAATGAAGCGCAGAATATGGGTTGGCTGCAGCGCTTCTTCCTTAACTTATCGCCGATGTAAGCGAGGTGACCCATGTTTAAATCGATCTTCGCCGTGGCGCTCGCGCTGGTGGCTACCTTTGCCCAGGCTGACCGTATTCGCGATCTCACCAGCGTTCAGGGCGTGCGTGAAAACTCGCTGATTGGCTATGGCCTGGTGGTGGGGCTGGACGGTACCGGTGACCAGACGACCCAGACCCCCTTTACCACCCAAAGTCTGAACAACATGCTTTCCCAGCTCGGCATTACCGTGCCGGCGGGAACTAACATGCAGCTGAAAAACGTGGCGGCAGTAATGGTCACCGCGTCCTACCCGGCGTTTGCGCGTCAGGGACAGACCATTGACGTGGTGGTCTCCTCAATGGGTAACGCCAAAAGCCTGCGCGGCGGTACGCTGCTGATGACCCCGCTGAAAGGCGTCGACAGCCAGGTTTATGCGCTGGCGCAGGGGAACATTCTGGTCGGCGGTGCGGGTGCATCCGCAGGCGGAAGCAGCGTGCAGGTGAACCAGCTCAACGGCGGACGGATTACCAACGGGGCGATCATTGAGCGTGAACTGCCGACCCAGTTTGGCGCGGGCAACACCATCAACCTGCAGCTCAATAATGAAGACTTCACGATGGCGCAGCAGATTGCCGATACCATCAACCGCAGCCGCGGCTACGGTAATGCCACGGCACTCGATGCGCGCACCGTGCAGATCCGTACCTCTACCGGCAGCAGCAATCAGGTGCGCATGCTGGCCGATATCCAGAATATGGAAGTGAACGTTCCGGTCCAGGATGCGAAGGTGATCATCAACTCCCGAACTGGCTCGGTGGTGATGAACCGGGAAGTGTCGCTCGACAGCTGTGCCGTGGCGCAGGGGAACCTGTCGGTGACGGTAAACCGCTCCGCGAACGTGAGCCAGCCGGACACGCCGTTTGGCGGTGGTCAGACGGTGGTAACCCCGCAAACGCAGATTGATTTACGTCAGAGCGGTGGGTCTTTACAGAGCGTGCGATCAAGCGCCAACCTGAACAGCGTGGTGCGCGCCCTGAACGCCCTGGGGGCAACGCCGATGGATCTGATGTCCATCCTGCAATCGATGCAAAGCGCGGGCTGCCTGCGCGCCAAACTGGAAATCATTTAATGCTGACCGATAGCAAACTGTTGACCAGTGCCGCCTGGGACGCCCAGTCGCTCAACGAACTGAAAACCAAAGCAGGCAAAGACCCGGCGGCGAATATCCGCCCGGTCGCCCGCCAGGTGGAAGGAATGTTTGTACAGATGATGCTGAAGAGCATGCGCGAAACCCTGCCGAAAGACGGGATGTTCAGCAGTGATTCAACGCGTCTCTACACCAGCATGTATGACCAGCAGATTGCGCAGCAGATGACCGCCGGGAAAGGCCTCGGTCTGGCTGACATGATTGTCAAGCAGACCGAAGCGGCGCAGGGCATTCAGCCTCAGGATCAGCCGCAGCAGGTACCGATGAAATTCGACCTGGAAACGGTGACCAGCTATCAGAACCAGGCTCTGACGCAAATGGTGCGTAAAGCCATGCCGAAAGCCACGGGCAGCGGCGATGAGCCGCTCTCCGGTGACAGCAAAGACTTCCTGGCGCAGCTTTCTCTGCCTGCGCGCCTTGCCAGCGAACAGAGCGGCGTGCCGCATCACCTGATTCTGGCGCAGGCCGCGCTGGAGTCGGGCTGGGGTCAGCGCCAGATCCGCAAGGAAAACGGCGAACCGAGCTTCAACATCTTCGGCGTGAAAGCCACCTCCAGCTGGAAGGGGCCAACTACGGAGATCACAACCACCGAATACGAGAACGGTGCGGCGGTGAAGGTCAAAGCCAAATTCCGCGTCTACAGCTCGTATCTGGAAGCGTTGTCCGATTATGTTGGCCTGCTGAGCCGAAATCCGCGCTATACCGCCGTGACGCAGGCGGCGACGGCGGAGCAGGGCGCTCAGGCGCTGCAAAACGCGGGCTACGCGACCGACCCGAACTATGCGCGCAAGCTCACCAGCATGATCCAGCAGCTGAAATCCATGGGCGAGAAGGTCAGCAAAGCCTATAGCACAGATATTGAAAATCTGTTCTGAAAGTTCTCAAGTCCCGGTGGAGGTTGCCGATAACCTTCATCAGGACTCGTGTCTGAACGTATAAAAGGAACCCCCATGTCCAGTTTGATTAACAGCGCCATGAGTGGCCTCAGTGCTGCGCAGTCGGCACTCAATACCGTCAGTAATAATATTTCAAGCTATAACGTGGCAGGCTATACCCGCCAGACCACGGTGCTGGGCGCATCTAACAGCACGCTGACCGGCGGTGGCTGGGTGGGTAACGGGGTGTATGTCTCCGGTGTCCAGCGTGAGTATGACGCCTTCATCACCAATCAGCTGCGCGCCGCGCAGACGCAGAGCAGCGGCCTGACGACGCGCTATCAGCAGATGTCAAAAATCGACGATGTGCTCTCCGATACCACCAACTCGCTCTCCACCACGCTGCAGGACTTCTTCAAAAGCCTGCAAACCCTGGTGAGCAACGCGGAAGATCCGGCGGCGCGTCAGACGGTGCTGGGTAAAGCGGGCGGTCTGGTCAATCAGTTCAAAACCAACGATCAGTATCTTCGTGACCAGGATACGCAGGTGAATACCGCGATTTCAACCAGCGTGTCGCAGATCAACAACTACGCCAAACAGATTGCCAATCTGAACGATCAGATTTCCCGTCTGACCGGCGTCGGTGCGGGCGCATCGCCTAACGATCTGCTTGACCAGCGCGATCAGCTCGTCAACGAGCTGAACAAAATCGTCGGCGTGGAAGTGTCTGTGCAGGATAGCGGCACGTATAACATCTCTTTCGGCAACGGTTACAGCCTGGTGCAGGGCAGCAAAGCTAACCAGCTGGCTGCCGTGAAGTCGAGTGCCGATCCGGCTCGTACCACCGTGGCCTATGTCGATGATGTGGCCGGGAACGTAGAGATCCCGGAAAAGATGATCACCACCGGTTCTTTGGGCGGTTTACTGACCTTCCGCACGGAAGATCTGGATAAAGCTCGTAACACCCTGAACCAGATGGCGCTGGCCTTTGCCGATTCGATGAACACGCAGCATGAGGCTGGCTTTGACGCTAACGGTGATGCGGGCGGTAAGCTGTTCAACTTTGGTTCTCCGGCGGTGCTGTCCAACAGCAAGAACGGCGGATCGGCGGTTGTTACGGCCTCTGTGACGGACAGCAAGCAGGTCCAGGCGACAGACTATAAGCTGCAGTTCAACGGCACTGACTGGACGATCACCCGTACATCAGACAAAACCAGCTTTACGATGAGCCCGGATGCCAGCGGCAACCTGTCGTTTGATGGTCTTAACGTCAACGTGAGCGGCACGGCAAATACCAAAGACAGCTTTACCGTGAAGCCAGTTTCCGACGTCATCATGAACATGGATCTGGCGATCAGCGACGAGTCCAAACTGGCGATGGCGTCAGTGCAGAACGGCGGCGAAAGTGATAACCGTAATGGCCAGAAACTGCTTGATCTTCAAAACGCGAAAGTTGTGGGTGGGAATAAAACCTTTAACGATGCGTATGCCTCTCTCGTCAGTACAGTCGGTAGCTCAACGGCGTCACTGAAGGTGAGCAGCCAGACGAAAGCGAATGTGGAAACACAGTTAACCAAACAACAGCAGTCCATCTCAGGGGTAAACCTCGACGAAGAGTATGGCAATTTGCAGCGTTATCAGCAGTATTACCTTGCCAACGCGCAGGTGTTACAAACTGCTAGTACGCTCTTCGACGCAATTATCAATATTCGCTAAGGTTGAGGTGAACAATGCGTATTAGCACCCAAATGATGTACGACCAGAACATGCGGGGGATCACCGATTCCCAAAGCAAATGGCTAAATTACGGGGAACAAATGTCCACCGGTAAGCGCGTTAATCGTCCGTCGGACGATCCTATCGCGGCGTCGCAGGCGATTGTTCTATCACAGGCTCAGGCGCAGAATAGCCAATTCGATCTTGCGCGTACCTTTGCAACGCAGAAAGTATCGCTTGAGGAGAGTGTCCTTTCACAGGTTACAACGGCCATTCAGAGCGCTCAGGAAAAGGTCGTTTATGCGAGGAATGGGACATTAAGTGACAGCGATCGGGCATCTCTGGCGACAGACCTGCAAGGCATACGCGATCAGCTTATGAACCTCGCCAACAGCACTGACGGTAATGGACGATATATCTTCGCAGGGTATAAGACGGAGAATGTCGCTTTTGACCAAACCAGCGGCAATTATATCGGTGGTACTACCCCAGTTAACCAACAGGTGGATTCTGCACGAAATATGCAAATCAGCCACACTGGCACAGAGGTTTTCGCCACGTTTACCAGCAATGCAACACCGGAGCCGGGTGGTGGAACACCTGAAAAGAATTTATTCAAGATACTGGATAATGCTATCACCTCGTTGAACACACCGGTCGGTGACGATCAAGCGAAGGTCGATCAGGAAAATGCAGCCATTGATGCTGCGAACCGGGGGTTGCGTAACTCGCTTGATAATGTATTAACTGTACGGGCCGATTTGGGTACCAAACTTAACGAACTGGATAAACTGAACACACTGAGTAACGACCGGTCACTCGCACAGACTTCGCAAATGAGTGACCTTGTGGACGTTGACTGGAATGCGGCAATTTCCTCTTACACCATGCAGCAGGCGGCATTGCAGGCGTCTTATAAAGCGTTTAGCGATATGCAGGGCATGTCTCTGTTCCAGCTGAACAAATAACATCTTGACCTCTTAGAACATGTCTTGAAACTGGGCATGTTTTGCTGCCCAATCCGTCTGGATTGGGCATTTTTTTTATGCGACTTCTGCCGTTACTGAGGCGACACGCGCGCTTTCTATCAGACGGATGACCAGCGCAATGACGCCACAGACGGTGGCCAGTGCGACCACACCCGTCCAGCCAGCCAGCGAGTAGATATTGCTGCCTAACGCGGACCCCAGGGCCATCCCGATAAAGACGACCGTAAAGAGCAGGGCGTTGAGACGACCACGCGCCTGCGGTTCAAGGCTGTACACCAGGTTCTGATGGGCGACCAGGCTGGACTGCAGGCCCAGGTCGAACCCGACGGCAGAGATGGCGATCAGCATCAGCTGCCCATGAACGCCCAGCGCGGGCATCAGGAACATCAGGGCGAAAGAGACGGTCACAAGAACGGCACCAAGCTGCGTGACTTTTCCTGCCCCCAGTTTGTCCGCCAGACCCCCCGCCAGTGGGGCAGCTAACGCACCCGCGGCACCGGCAATACCAAAACCACCTGCGACGGCACTACCCAGGTGATAGCGTTCCAGCAGCATGACCGCAAGCGTTGACCAGAAGGCGCTAAAGGCAATCGACAGGAAACCCTGAGCCAGCGCCGCGCGGCGCAGCGCCGGGTAGCGACGCCACAGGTGTTCCATCGAGCGCATCAGCGCGGGGTAGCTCAGCGTGGAGTGAATGGCAAAACGGGGAAGTACAAACCACATCATCACCCCGATGAACGCAATGCTCGCCGCTGCCAGCTGGTACATGACGCGCCAGCCAAACGCTTCGCCCACCACGCCGCTCACGGTTCTTGATAATAAGATACCCAGTAGCAGCCCGGTCATTACCGTGCCCACGGTTTTTCCCTGTTTTCCTTCCGGCGCAAGGATGGCCGCGGCAGGAACAATATCCTGCGCCATGGTGGCGGCCATGCCGATAAGCAGGCTTGCCAGCAGCAGGGAATGGATCTGCCCGGTCAGGCTACAGCCGAGAAGAAACAGCGCCAGCGCCGCGCTTTTGATCAAAATTAATGTCCTGCGGTCGTGGCGATCGCCCAGAGGAAGCAGGAACAGGATGCCAAGCGCGTAGCCTGCCTGCGTTAATGTTGGCACCAGGCCCATACCTTCAATACTCAAATGCAGGTCGGCACCCATCAGCGGCAACAGGGGCTGCGCGTAATAGATTGATGCCACGCTGAAGCCAGCCCCCAGAGCCAGCATAAAGATCACCCAGCGGCTTACAGCATGGGAAGTCGTTGTTGTGTTCATAAGTTGTTCCTCATTCATCGTGTGCGGCTATTTTTTATCAGTACGCCTTGCGACGGTAGCGGGCCCGGTGGTAAAACGCTTATACGTTGAACGTATAAATGAAAATGCGATGAAAAGAGTTGAGCGTATAGACAGGGTAGAGCTAATGCGGACGTTTGTCCGCATTGTCGAGGCGGGTTCGCTCTCAGCGGCGGCGCGACAGCTGGCAACAACCCAGGCCACGGTAAGCCGACGGTTGCAGTCGCTTGAAACCATGCTGGGCGTGCGCCTGATGCTGCGCACCACCCACACGACGCGGCTAACGGATGACGGCGAGCGCTGCTATCAGCACGCCCGTCGGGTGATTGACAGCTGGCTGGCGCTGGAGGATGAGGTGGGGCAGACGGAAGATGAGCCGGTAGGCGTGCTGCGGGTGCGGGCACCGCACGCATTTGGTCAGGATCAGCTTCTGAAACCCGTAACCGAATTTTTGCAACGCTATCCGCAGCTTTCGATTGAGTGGATGCTCAACGATCGGTCGGCGGATTTCCTCGGCGACAACCTTGACTGTGCTATTCGGGTAGGCGTGGAGGTCGATCCGGCAACCGTATCCGTACTGCTGGCGGAGGTGCCGCGCTCGGTGGTGGCTTCTCCGGCACTGCTGGCCCGCTTCCCGGCGGTGAATACGCCGGAGGATTTGCAGCAGTTTCCCTGGATAGCCATCAGCTCTTTCTACCAGCGCCACGTGGAGCTTTTTCACGATGCCTCGTCCGCCACCGCGCGGATTGCGATTACGCCACGGCTCAGCACCGACAGCCTGTATGTCGCACGCAATACGGCACTTACCGGCCTTGGCGTGGCCGTGGTATCCAGCTGGACGGTACAGGACGATATTCGGGAAGGGCGGCTGGTGCATTTGCTGCCCGAGTGGCAGCCCGCGGCGCTACCGGTACATCTGGTCTATCCCTGGTCCCGTTATTATCCGGCACGCTTGCGGCGATTTCTGGAGTTGATGCGGCAGGTCATGCCGGAGGTGACCGGGATGAGAAAGCCTGTTCAGCAGCCATAAAAAAGCCGACCCAAGGGTCGGCTTTTTACTTCAGTGTCGTTTGTCGTTATTCGACAGACTGTGGACGCGTTGCCGGTGCAGTCGCCTGATGCGTTGCACTGTGACCACCGGCTGCGCCTTTACCTTCGAAGCTGAAGGCCGGGCGAACCCAGTCGCTGTGACGCGGCGCTTCAGGCACGTAATCCGGCGCCGGAGCGCGCGTCATAGGTGCTGTTGCCACGTGGGCAGCGGCTGGCGCAGAAACAACCGGCTCAGGCTTCACGTCGGGCACTTTCGGTTCTTCAACAACCGGTTCAACCTGAATCTCAACGTCCTGAACGACCTCTTCAGCGGTGGTTTCGACGAGGGTTTCAGCGGTGTCTTCCACGGCGGCTACAGGTTCAGCCTCTTCAGCGATTTCCTCAGCCACCACGACATCTTCTTCAGCAATAAGCTGCGGTGCGGCATCAACCGGCGCGGCAATCACTTCGGGATGCGTGGTTTCGACGTCCGCGGCCTGAGGTGCTTCAGTTTCAACAACCTGAGGTTCAACCACGGTTGCCGTTTCAGTCACGACCTCTTCTACCGCTGCTACAGGTGCAATGACCTCTTCCGTTACCGGCTGTTCTTCAACAACCTGCTCCGGGCGAGCAACAGGGTAGCGGATCCAGACTTTGCCGGAAGCCATTTCTGGTGAAGCACAGGCAACGGTCAGCGGCATTGGAGACTGAGTCGGGTACCGCTCGTCACGATAGCGACGACGGCGCTGACCGCTGACGCGCAGATGACGTGGGGAACGACGTGAACGGCGCGGCATACCGGCGTTATCACGGTTTTCACCGTTTTCATCCTGCTCAATGTTGTTATCAATGACCGCTGGCAGGTCAACTTTTGCCAGCTGCGTACCGGTTGCGCTCTCGCGAGTTTCAACCGCAACGTTTGCTGTCTCTTCGGTTGCTTCAGAGGCGAAGCGGACTTTCTGAGCAAGCTGGCGCTGCTTACGGCGCGGCATGACCTGAGTACGTTCTTCCTGCTCGCCGTCCTGCTGCTCAACAGGCTCTTCGCGGTTCAGGTTTTTGACTTCCTGCTGTGCCTGACGCTTCTCGTCGTTACGACGACGGTTGCGTTCACGGCGCGGCTGCTGGTCGTCACGCTGTTTGCTCTTCTCAGACTCATCGCCCGCCTGCTGGCGAATTTCACGATCTTCAACATTCTGCTGCTGTTTCTCGCGACGGTTGCGACGGTTGTCTTCGCGTTGCTCACGGCCTTCGTTATTGTCAGAGCGGTTGTCACGGTTGTCACGACGCTCGTTGCGCTCATTACGATCGCTACGGTCATTACGGTCGCGGCGGTTGTTCTGACGCTTACGGCGGTCCTGCTGACGTTCAGGCTTGGCCGCTTTTGGCTCTTCTTTCGGCTGCTCTGGCTGAACTTCCTCACCGGCAAACATCTTCTTCAGCGTGCCGAAGAAGCGGCTCAGCAGACCCGGCTGCGCAGGCTGGGCTTTCGCGGCCGTCGCTTCTGGTTTCTGCGCCGCAGGTTTGGCCGCTGGTTTTTCCAGGGCGGCTTCCGGTGGGGCTTCTGGCATGATGAAGGTCGCTAACGCAGGCTGCTCTGGCAGCTTACGCTCTGCTGGCTCGTCATCAGATGGCAGGGCCATCTCTTCTTCGTGCAGCTTCGGCAGCAGGTAGCTGAGCGTTGACGTCTCTTCGCCTTTACGGACACGCAGCACGTGGTAGTGCGGGGTTTCCATCTGATCGTTTGGCACGATGATGCAGCGAACACCACCCTGACGTGCTTCAATGGCACTGACCGCAGCACGTTTTTCGTTCAACAGGTAGGACGCAATTGGCACAGGCACAATCGCGTGAACCTCTTTGGTATTCTCTTTCAGCGCTTCTTCTTCAATCAGACGCAGGATAGAGAGGGACAGCGATTCGTTATCACGCACGGTACCGGTGCCGGAGCAGCGTGGGCAGACGTGATGGCTGGACTCACCCAGCGATGGGCTCAGACGCTGACGGGACATCTCCAGCAGGCCAAAGCGTGAGATATGGCTAATCTGAATACGCGCACGATCCTGACGCACCGCTTCGCGCAGACGGTTTTCTACCGCACGCTGGTGACGAACAGGGGTCATGTCGATGAAGTCGATAACAATCAGACCACCCAGGTCGCGCAGGCGGAGCTGGCGGGCGATTTCATCAGCGGCTTCAAGGTTGGTGTTGAAGGCGGTCTCTTCGATGTCGCCGCCGCGGGTTGCACGCGCGGAGTTTATGTCGATAGCGGTCAGCGCTTCAGTGGTATCGATAACGATAGAACCGCCGGATGGCAGACGCACTTCACGCTGGAAGGCGGACTCAATCTGGGATTCGATCTGATAGTGGCTGAACAGCGGGATTTCACCGGTGTACAGCTTAATTTTGCTGGTGAAATCCGGACGGCCCAGCGCGGCAATGTGCTGGCGCGCCAGCTCAAGCACTTTCGGGTTATCGATCAGAATCTCACCGATGTCCTGACGCAGGTAGTCACGGAAGGCACGCACGATCACGTTGCTTTCCTGGTGGATCAGGAACGGAGCAGGGCGGCTTTCCGCTGCTTTCTGGATGGCTTCCCAGTGCTTCAGACGGAAGCTGAGGTCCCACTGCAGCGCTTCGGCGGATTTGCCGACGCCTGCGGTACGCACGATAAGCCCCATGCCGTCAGGCAGTTCAAGGCTTGCCAGCGCTTCTTTCAGCTCGGTACGGTCATCACCTTCGATACGGCGCGAGATGCCACCCGCACGCGGGTTGTTAGGCATCAGCACCAGATAGCTCCCCGCCAGGCTGATAAAGGTTGTCAGTGCGGCACCTTTGTTGCCACGCTCTTCTTTATCAATCTGAACGATAACTTCCTGACCTTCACGCAGAACATCTTTGATGTTTGGGCGGCCATGGGCGTTGTAGTTTGCAGGGAAATATTCGCGGGCGATTTCTTTCAGAGGGAGGAAACCATGACGCTCAGCACCGTAATCGACAAATGCAGCTTCAAGGCTTGGTTCAATGCGGGTGATTTTGCCTTTGTAAATGTTCGCTTTTTTCTGTTCGTGTCCAGGACTTTCGATATCCAGATCGTACAGGCGCTGCCCATCCACAAGGGCGACACGCAACTCTTCTTGCTGAGTTGCGTTGATTAACATTCTTTTCATCGTAACTTACTCGTTATTCTTACATTGACGACAAAGCTGCGGGCAAGGTGACGCTTTCCGGGGTATGAACCGATGGCCTCGTGTCTGTTCACGTCGCCAACCTCACGGTTGTCGCTCGCTTAAGAGGCGCAGAGTGTCGGTTGCCTGTGTTTCATACGGAAACACAGCGCAATTATCAGGGGAATTGCCTGGGTAGAACTCTCCAGAGAACAATCCTTATACCGGGAAGTACTGCAACCCGCAGCCCGCTAACTGCCTGAAAGATCAATACGTCTTACGCCATTGCTGCGTGGATGATCGGTCAGACAAAATTGGTCATTCCGTCGACATCCTTACAAAACCCGGATTTAACGCGGAAAACGACCTCATTATTCCACTGCTCACCGGGTTATAGCAAGATGACTTTTACCAATTATCACCCGGTTACTCACAGTTTCTTCACCTCAAGGTGGTGATTGGTTTAATAACCACCAAATCGATTGCGTGAAACGGGGCGCAGGCCGGATAAAAGTAAATATAAGCATAGAAAAATGAGTGGCGCTAATGGCTGACGATATTTAGAATCGCCAACCATGAAAACAGAGACTCCAGCCGTAAAAATGGTTGCCATCGCCGAAGATGAAGCGGGGCAACGTATCGATAACTTCTTGCGCACCCAGTTGAAAGGGGTGCCAAAGAGCATGATTTACCGCATCCTGCGTAAGGGCGAAGTGCGGGTGAACAAAAAACGCGTGAAGCCCGAGTACAAACTCGAGGCGGGCGATGAAGTGCGCATTCCGCCGGTGCGCGTGGCAGAGCGTGAAGAAGAGACCGTTTCACCGAAGCTACAGAAAGTGGCGGCCCTGAGCGATGTCATCCTTTACGAAGATGACCACATTCTGGTGCTGAATAAACCGTCAGGAACGGCAGTTCATGGCGGTAGCGGCCTGAGCTTCGGTGTGATTGAAGGGCTCCGCGCGCTGCGCCCGGAAGCGCGTTTCCTTGAACTGGTGCACCGTCTTGACCGTGACACCTCTGGCGTGCTGCTGGTAGCGAAAAAACGTTCTGCGCTGCGTTCCCTGCATGAACAGCTGCGTGAAAAAGGGATGCAGAAAGACTACCTGGCGCTGGTGCGCGGCCAGTGGCAGTCCCATGTAAAAGTGGTGCAGGCGCCGCTGCTGAAGAACATTCTGCAAAGCGGCGAGCGTATTGTCCGCGTCAGCCAGGAAGGGAAACCGTCTGAGACGCGCTTTAAGGTTGAAGAGCGCTATGAGTTTGCCACGCTGGTGCGCTGCAGTCCGGTGACCGGTCGTACCCACCAGATCCGCGTACATACGCAGTTTGCAGGGCACCCCATCGCGTTTGATGACCGCTATGGCGACCGCGAGTTTGATAAGCAGCTGGCGGGAACGGGGCTATCGCGTCTGTTCCTGCATGCGGCAGCGCTGAAGTTTACCCACCCAAATACCGGTGAAGTCATCCGTATTGAAGCGCCGCTGGATGAGCAGTTGAAACGCTGCCTGAAGGTTCTGCGCGGCTGATTTTGCCCGTCGGCGCTGCGCTTGCACGGGCCTACGGTTTTGTA
>NZ_KV787891.1:0-15270 GCF_001807145.1 Enterobacter sp. HMSC16D10 | reverse complement strand
ACAGAATTTGTCTACGGGCGTGGGGTCAGTCCAATCCGATCGTTTTTGATCGGTTCACCGCTTTCAAAATCAGCAGTGGCAGAAGTCAGCCGGAAATACAGGGCTACTTCAGACCATCCCTAGCTAGGGCTCGTAGTTCGGCGCAAGGCTGAAGTCGCTTGGCTGCTTCGCTGTGCAGATCCATGACCCACTTTCCATCAAACTCCCGGTCGTAGTTCCACAAGCATCTCGCGAGTCTTGCCGGCCCGCTCCACTAACAAGACCACAACATCTCCAACGTTCTTGTCGTCTAGCCGGGCCTGTAATGTGGTGACGTCGTCAACGGCGATACCGTCGATGCTGATAACGCGATCGCCGGGCACGATGCCGCCTGCGGTGACCTCGACGCCGACGAGCCCGGCCCTGTGCGCCGCCGAGCCCGGCGTCACGCGCAATACGAATACGCCCTTACTGCCGGTCAGCGCCTGCAGACGCGTGTTGAGCTGCTCATCCACCTCGATGCCCAGCGCCGGACGGATGTACTTGCCGGTCTTTATGAGTTGCGGCACCACGCGCATGACGGTATCGACCGGCACCGCAAAGCCTATTCCGGCCGAGGCGCCAGACGGACTGTAGATGGCGGTATTGATGCCGATCAGCCGCCCAGCCGAATCGAGCAGCGGGCCACCGGAATTGCCGGGGTTGATGGCGGCGTCGGTCTGGATCAGGTGATCGATGGCCGGGCCGCCCGCTTCTCCCGGCAACGAGCGGTCGAGCGCGGAGACGATACCAGTGGTGAGCGTCCAGTCCAGGCCGAAGGGGTTGCCGATAGCAAACACCTTCTGACCCACCTTGAGGTCGGCACTGGTGCCGACCGGCACGGCCGGCGGGCGCTTGAAACCGACGCCGATCTTGAGCACGGCGATGTCGTGCGCGGGGCTCGTCCCCACCAGCGCGGCCTGGTAGTCGCGGCCGTCGGCCAGTTTGACGGTGGCTTCGGACGCGCCCTGGATGACGTGGAAGTTGGTGACGACGTGGCCGGCGTCGTCCCAGATGAAGCCCGAGCCAGTGCCGCGCGGCACGGAGAACACGTTGCGCGTCCAGACATCGCGTACTAATTGCGCGGTGGTGATGTAGACCACCGAGGCGCGCGATTTTTCGAACAGTTCGATGGTGGTTTTCTCGTCCGCCGCCAGATCGCCACGCGCCATCACGGTGCGTTCTGCTGCCTCGCGCGGACTGAACCAGGCCTCGATGGCAGACAGAAACTGCCACAGCAGCATGAGCGCGGCAATACAGGCGGTGATGAAGAGCCAGCGCCGGACGAAGCGGTCCGGCGCGGGGCGTTGGTACGGGTCGAGATAGGCCATGAGACGTCTCCTGTTGATGGGCAATCAGCGCCACAGCCCGCTCGGGCGCCAGCGCGGTGGGCGCGTCGCCAAAGCGGATTCCGGCAAAAAATGGGGCGCGCGGAGTGGCAACGCTGATGCTGGCCCAGGCGCCAACGTCAGCAGGCGTGCGATGCGCTCTTGCGTTGCCGGACGCGTGCGCAAGCAGGAGGGCTCGGGATTGCCCCATCCCGGCCATAGCCAGGCACGCCAGGAGCGGCTGACCCGCTCGATTTTCGCCAGCGCGGACGCCAGCCCCTGCGGGTCGCCAGTCAGTTCCGCCGCAAGGCGGTCAGCGTCGAACTCACGCACGCGAGACAAGCCGAGCTGTGCGAGCAGGGCCAGTTGGGGCGATGCGGCCAATAACAATAGACCAGGCCAATAGACCTCCGCCGCGCCAACCAGCAGCGCGGGCAGGCTGAGCAGGATCGCGATCTGTCCCATAAGGGCCAGTAGGCACGTGAGGCGACTGACGGAATCCGCCAGCCCCATGATACGCAGATCCTCATTAGTGATGTGCGCGACCTCGTGCGCGAGCACACCCGCCAGCTCGCGTGGGCTCAGGCTGCGCAGCAGGCCATCGGTGAGGGCGATCGATGCCTCCTGCTTCGATCCGGTGGCGAAGGCGTTGACGACGGCACTGGGCACATAGTGCGGCACCGGCGTGGCGGGCAGCTCGCGCAACAGGGCCCACATCTCGTGGGCTTGTTGCGGGTGCAAGGCCCGTACGCGGTACAGGCGCAAGCTCAGCGCCGACGCGGCTACCGGGTCCAGCAGCAACGCACCTGCAACGGCAAACAGCGCGAGCCACAGGCAGCCTTCCCCAAATGGCAGTCTCCCTGCTGCGGCTGCGATCCCGACCAGGGTCAGGACCAACAGCCCGGTCTGCAGGCGGTTGAGCCAGCGGTGTTGCAAGAGCGCAGTGCGCGGATCACTCGGATGATGACGGGTCATGCTCAGAGGTCTCGGCGGCGCGGTCGCCGCGCTTGCGCAGCAGCCAGTAGGTCGCACCCAGAGCCAGCGAGGCGCCTGCCAGCGCGGCTATCTTTGCGGGGCTCGCGTCGGAGTCGAGGATCACGAACTTGCGGGAGAGTGCGATCACCGCGATCAGGACCACCGTCTTAACCTGGATGATGCTGTCCCGACGCAGCGCCACGCGCACGATGGAATGCTTGAACTCCATCGCGATCAAGAGCGTCATGATCATGCCGAACACGCTCTGGAATACCTTGTGGTCCAGGGGATTGAAGGCATCGAGAACCAGCAGCGTGAAGACGATGGAGATGAGCTGGAACAGCGACACCATGATGATGACGGCGATCACCGCCGACAGCACGAGCGCGACGACCTGCTCGAAGCGCTCGTAAAAACTCATGATGGCCAATTGGTCACGCAAGACCTGAAATGGGTTAAGGCGTTTTGATTTCATGACGATGAACTCCCTGGAAAACGGCTGCTGTCGAGACGGCGGCGCATTGCACTGATGTGTCCTTCAATCAACTCGGTCGACATGCCAAGCGTCGACATCACCTGTTCCGCCAGCCCAATAGCTGCGGCAAAGGATTGCTGATAAACGCGCACGTTAGGCATGGCGCGAAATGCATCGGCCGCGGTCGTACTTCTGCATGACACCCACAAGGTTAGCGCCGGACGGCGCTCGGCAATCGCCTGGGCGATGCGCAACGCTTGCTGGGCATGGGCGAACGTTAGCACCACCAAGTGCGCATGCGTCAAGCCGGCAGCCAGCAAGGTATCGGGCCGACTGGCATCGCCATGGAACACCGGCGCGCCGGCGGCACGCGCGGCCTCTACCTTCTGCGCGTCCGCCTCCAGCAGCAGATGCGCCACGCCGGCGTGGCGAAGAATCTCGCTGACTGTCAGGCCAAGCTCGCCCGCGCCGCAAACGATGACATGGTCTCGATATCGCGTCGTCTGCGCGGCGATCTCGACTTCTTCAGCCTGGGGTGGCTGAATGACGCCGCCGGTGCGGCTCAAGAACCGGGCAAGTACATCGTGATGGCGGATCAGTAGCGGTGCCAGGGCCATGCTGAGCACCAGCGCGACCAGCATGGGTTGGACGACGGTCGCGGGGATCAGATGCTGCTGCAAGACCGTGCCCAACAACAGCAGGGCGAACTCGCCGCCGTGCCCCAACGCTATGCCCGTGCGCCAGGCATCGAGGGCGGACAGGCGCGTCGCCCGCAAGGCCAGCGTATTGAGCAGGATCTTGACCGGTACCAGCACCACCAGCCACGCCAGCACCGCCAGCGGTGCCGAAAGAATCTGTGCTGCGTCCAGTTGCAGGCCGATGGTCACGAAGAACACGCCCGACAACACATCGCGAAACGGCCTGAGGTGGCTTTCCATGTGGTGCCGGAAGTCGCTCTCGCCCAGCACCATCCCGGCGAGGAAGGCCCCCAGGGCGGCGGATACGCCGACCGCGTGCGCAGCAGCGGCGGCAGCCACCACCACGCACAAGGAGACGAGCACGAACGATTCCTCGTGGCCCCGCCGCGCCACCCAGCCCAGCAGGCCATGCAACAGACGGCGCGAGACGAGGGCCGCTGCCGCGAACAGCAGCAGCACACCGAATACTTCGAGCAGCACATGCTCGATCTTCGGCGACTCGCCGCGCGCCCAGATCGCCAGCAAGGCCAGCAGGGGCACGCTGGCCAGGTCCTGAAAGACCAGCACGGCGATGGCACTGCGTCCGTGGCGGGTGGTGAGCTCGCCTTGGTCGGCCAGTTGTCGGCTGACCAGCGCCGTGGACGACATGGCCGCCGCAGTGCCGAGCAGCGCGGCGCTCTGGCCGGGCTGCCCCAGCCACATCAATAGCAGGATCAGCGGCGGGGCCACGGCGATCATCTGCAGAGCGCCCGCCATCAGCACCGTCCTGCGGGCGAGCCAGAAGTCTCCGAGGGAGAATTCCAGTCCGACCATGAACAACAGCAGCGCCACGCCCAGCTCGGACAGAAAGCTCAGCGTCTCCCCCGGCGCGATCACGCCGATGACTGAGGGGCCCAGTACAACGCCGACAGAGAGATACCCCAGCAAGGCGGGCACTCTGAACGCCGCCGTCGCCATCGCCGCCAGGCTGCAAGCCGCCAGCAGGATTAGCGTAGTGCCGAGCAAGCCCTGCATCGGTCAGCGTCCCACTTGCGTCGACGTCCAGCGCACGATGTCCTGCGCGCCCATCACGCCGGCCTGACGGGCGATCTCCCGCCCACCCTGGAACAGGGCGAGCGTCGGGATGCTGCGGATACCGAACTGCGCGGCCAGGTGGGGCTCAGCCTCGGTATTCACCTTCGCCAGCCGGATCCTCGGTTCGAGCTGGTGTGCCGCTTGCTGGAACTGTGGCGCCATCATCTTGCACGGCCCGCACCATGGCGCCCAGAAATCGACCAGCAGCGGCAGATCGCTGCGCTCCACGTGGCGCGAGAACGTCGCCGTGGTCAACTCGATGGGCTCGCCCGTGAACAAGGGCTGCTGGCAGCGGCCACAGTTGGGATGTTCCGATAGCTTCGCAGTCGGTACGCGGTTGATGGACTGGCAATGCGGGCAGACGAGGTGAAGCTCATTTTTCATGGTTCGCCTCCTTGGACCACAGTGAGGCTGCCTCGCTTCGGGTCACAGACAATGCCGACCAATCAACGCCTTGGAGCCAATCGTTCCCGTTTTTGCTTACTCCGGCCTCTTCCAGATGAGCAGCGATGAATGCTTCGGCCTGCATGAGCCACCTTCGGACAGCATCTTCCTTACTAGGAATCAGCAGGATTTCAGAGACGCTGCTGGCATTCAGCCCGTCCACACGGATAAGCAGAAAAATGCGCCGCCACAAACGCGGCATGTCCTTCAGCAGGTCAAATGCAAAAGCGAACTCGCTCGACCGATCAATCAGCTCCTCCTGTTCCGCGATCGTTGCGACATCGGGATGCTGACTGCCAGCGAAAATATCGGCCAGCTTGAGTGTGTCATCGTGCTGATAAAATTCGAAGATTTCCTCTTCCACCATGGCCTCGGCCACGTCTTGGGCATCCGGTTCGACCGGCGCGTCCAGAGAAACGAATTCGCCAAATTGCCGGCTGCTTGCCACTTCGTTATCCAGGACGGCGAACAGATGCTTCAAAAGACCGGTGTAAGCCTCTTTTTCCCCCGGCACGGATTGCCATTCCACCTTAGCTCGGACAATCGCTTCATCCACCACGTCGCGCAGCGTCGGATAATCGCGCGGTAAATCGCCGACGGCCCGCAGATAAGCCAGCTCACGCCTTGCGACAGCCTCAAGTTTCGACAGTAGAGGCATTCGGGTCACCTCGGCCTCATGGGCGGCTGATGCGGGTTTTGCGGCAATCCGCACCTTGAGCTCGCGCAAGCGCTCGCGTCGTGCTTTGCGCTTGATTTGATCCTGAGCATGCAGTCGGTCAAAATGCTTCTTGGCCTGACGGAACAACGACTGTGCGAGCATCTGCGCGAGGGGCGTCAGCTCGTCATGTGATGCAGTAACGCTGACAATCTTTTTGCCGGGCAGGTGCATATAGCCACTGGCCAGAAATTGCCGCTTGATCTTGTCGCGATCAAGGACGATTTGAAGTCGCGCTGAATCTTTAGTGTGTTTGTCGAGCAATGGCTTGAGGGCGTGCTCGATCACATTTCCCAAAGCTCTCTGCCAAGGTTCATGAAACTCTTTGTCGATAGCTCGATAGCTATATTGTATCTGCATGTATGACTCCTTCGATGTCATTTCTATGGAGGCATGAATCGAGGATGCTCATATCCATAGATTTTGGTTTGGCACGCTCTTACCCCAGGCGCGTTTTGCGAAGACTCCAACTCAAGAACAAAAGCGTGACGCCATAGACTGCCGCATGGAAACCCAACAGCCAGCCTGCGGCCACGAATGACTCGACCGGACGGGTAAAAAATATCCACAAGACGATAGCACCAAAGATAATCGAGAGCAGTCCACTGAGGGCAAGCCAGATTTCACCCTTGATTTCCCGACGCAGCCGAACGGCGGCGGATATCTCCAGCACACCGGTGAAAATCGCCCAGAAGCCCACGCTAGCCCATAAAAAAGAAGCCAAGACTATCGTGGCGACCCAAGGAGCAACCAGGACGACGACGCCCGTAAGTATGCCGACAATGCCGCTGAACAGCAGCCAGCCCCAGCGCTCTTTTTTCTGGATATGGCGCACCGCTGCAAACAAGTTGAACGCGCCATTGACCAAGGAAAATGCGCCGAACATGATGGTCATGGCCAACAGAGCCGATTGTGGCATCCAGAACGCGAGGGCTGCAAAAATCAATGCCAAGACACCGCGCAGCACAAAAAGCCACCAATTTTGGCTCAGCGAACACAGTGCTTTGGTGGGGTCATCCGCATTGGAATTGGCGATGGTGTCTGTGTTCATGCAATATCTCCTAAAGATCTATACAAAATAAAAAATCAAACACTCATGGGACAAGAGAGGGGGCGCTATGCGCCCCCTCTCCAGCGGTTTCAGAACAACCTGGACAGTTTTGCCTTGACTTCATCGAGCCAGCCTTTTCCGCAGCCTCCCCCTCCCGTCTTTTCCTTGATTTTCTTGAGTTCAGCGTACAGGGGCTCAAAGTCCTTCCTTTTTCCATAGCCCAGCAGTTCTGCCATTTCCAACTGCTGCCGGGCTTCGTTCAACAATGTCTCCAGGCGCTCATTGGATGCTTCGCTGCGCTGACCATCTTCTACCAGGGGCTCGGCGCGCTTCAGGAGCAGCTTCGCACGCAGGACGGGCAGCGGAAGCACGCTGCGCTCCTCGACCAGCGTGCTGAGCGCTGACTGCAGCGCGGCTTTGGCTTCTTCGATCTTGCCCTGATCGATCAGCGGCACGACTGCCTTCACGGCTGCGGGATAGGACGCCAAAGGGATGTTGGTGACCGTGATCACGATTTCACTGGCCAGCAAAGCCAGCACGTGGCGAGCCTGTTGCACCTCGCCATGTTTGAGGGCATCCAGCGCCTCGTCGGTCATCGCCTCAATGGTTTCCGTGTTGGCGAACAAGTCGTGCACGATGGTGCGCACATCAACGCCGGCCAGGGCGAGCGTGGGTTCGCGCGCGACGATCAGCTCCAGCTTTCCCGTCACTTCGGCCAGCGTTGCCAATGCGCGTGCAGTGTCCTTGCCGTCAAGTGCGGCCAGCGCTGATTTGGTCAGCGACAAGGCCGAGACTGCCTCATCGAGGACTTGTTTACGTTTGTCTGCCGCCTGCGAGTCCGTTTCTTTCTGAACCTCAGGCTGTACCTCCGTGACGACTTCAGGCTTGGACTCTGGACTGACAGGAAGGCTGCTTACCGCGGCCTGTTCGTTTTTTCCTTCGTTCGTCGCATTGGGATTCGGTGTTTGCTCATTCATGGTGATATGCCTCGTATGAGATAGTGAAAATAGGCGAATCTATTGGGGCTGAATGCGAACATCGCGAGACTGACCGACAGAGCAGTCAGCCCCTTCATCACCTCAAAACAGCTTTTGGATGCGCGTCTTCAACTCGTCGAACCATCCCTTGCCGCTTTTGCCACCAGCCGACTTTTGCTCAATGGACTTCACCTGATCGAAGATGGGTTTGAAGTCCGCCTTCTTGCCATAACCCAGGATCTGCGCCATCTCGATCTCCGTGCGCACGGACGACAGCAAGGTGCTGAGCTCCTCGTTCTGCTTGGCATCGCGCCTGTCGGTCTCGGCCAGCTTTTCAGCTTTTGCCATCGCGGCTTCGGCCCGTAGCACGGGCAGAGGAAAGGCGACCGAGGTCACCACCAGCGTGTTCAGTGCTCGGGCGAGTTCCGCTTTGGCGTTGTCGATCTTGCCGCTGTCGATGAGCCGTGCGGCCGACTTGATCGCTGCCGGGTACGTTGCCATCGGAAGGTTGTCGGTTTGGATTACGATTTCGCTGGCCAGATTGGCAACGATGGGCCGGGCCTTTTGCACCTCGCCATCACCCAACAACTCCCGAGACAACTTGACCGCTTTCTTTACCGATTCCACGTTGGCGTGGATATCGTGGGTGATGACGCGTACATCGACCGGCGCCAAAGCAAGTTTGGCGTCGCGTGCCAATACCAGTTCCAGCTTTCCGCTGGCCAGTTCCAGCGCAGCAAGCGCCTCCTGGGTCTTGTTTGCATCAAGGAGGGTCAAAGCCTCCTGGGTCTTGGTGAGCGCCGTGATGGCGTCTTGAGTGAGCTCGGCACGCTTTTTATCGGCTTCCCGGGCGGCCTTGTCATCTACCTGTGGCTGTGCCGCCTTGGATGCGGCAGAGGGTGCTGCAGCACCTGGGCTAGAACCTGCCGCCGATTGGGCCAGAGCCGGTCCGCTCAGTCCGACGACGACCGCCAGGGCAAGTGCGGAGAAGGTGTATTGTGGCTGTTTGATATTCATGATCTTGGGCTCTTGATTGAAGTTAGTTGACTGAGATTTCAATCTGTTTCGGTTTGGCTTGCTCGGCCTTGACAAGCCGCACTTCCAGCACGCCGTCTTTCATGGAAGCCGTCACCTTGGTCGGATCAACGTTGTCAGGCAAGACAAAGCTGCGCACAAAGCGGCCATAGGCACGTTCGATGCGGTGGAACTTCTTGCCCTGCTCCTCTTTTTCCAGTTTGCGCTCGCCGCTGATGGTGAGCACACCGTTTTCCGCGCTGACGCGCACGGCATCCTTGGGGACCTCCGGCAGATCCAGCTTGAGAGGAATGCGTTCTCATCCTCGCTGATGTCCGCCATTGGAGCCCAGTCCGCCGTGGTCATGGCTTCGTTGCCGGTACGGGCGCCCTGTCGCTGGGGTATTCGTCCGAACATCGTCGCCAGGCGGTTTTGCAATTCATCCAGTTCCCGGAAGGGGTCCCACGGAGTCAATGCAGACATATCGGTTCTCCTTGAACAATGCCGACGAATTGGATGACGCACTGAACAGAGCCGTCGGTTTACTCTGAATGGCACCTACTACTGTTTTCAGTTCCGAACAAGTCCTTGAGTCAATTGACGGATATCGCTTTCGTCGAGCGTTTCCCGCGCCAGCAGCTCGCGCGCACAGCGCTCCAGCACCGCGCGGTTGATGTCGAGTATCCGGTAGGCGCGCTCGAACACGCCCATCACGATGTCGCGGATAGCCTGATCGATGCGCGCCTGGGTCGATTCGGCCACCCGGCAACAGCCTTGGCCAGCAATGTCTTGCCGGTGCCCGGTGGGCCGACCAGCAACACGCCCTTGGGAATGCGCGCCCCGAGACGGCCATAGTCCTGCGGATTCTTCAGGAAATCGACGATCGCGACCAGCTCCGCCTTGGCCTCATCCCCCCCCCGCCACATCGGCGAACATCACACCGGTGTTCTTTTCCACGAACACCTTGGCGCGGCTCTTACCGATGTTGAGAAACCCGCCCATGCCCTGCTTCTCGGCGAAGCGGCGGAACAGGAAGAACCAGACGCCAAAGAAGGATACCGCTGGCAGGATCCACGACAGCACATCGCTCAGCCAGGTGCTCTCCAACACGCGGGCATAGGGTACGTCGTACTTCGACAGGCGATCGGCAAGATCGGGTTCGGCCCTCGTTGCCACGATCGTCGTCTTGCCCCGGCTGTCCGGCGACTTCAGGCGCCCGGTCACCGTACGATCCGACACCAGCACTTCGGCCACGCGCCCCTCGTCCAGCGGCTTCTCGAACTCGCTGTAGGGCACCGGCTCGACGGTTTTCGCCGTCTGCCAGTAGCTCTGCAAACTCAGCAACAGCAGGAGGGCAACGATCCAGTAGCCGGTATTCCATTGATTCTTTTTTTCCATGGACCGTGTTCCTCGAAAGTCGAGTTGCCAGAGGATCAGGTGAACAGACGGGCCGCACCGTCACGCAAACGGATGGCCAGCGAGCGGGAGGGCAGTGCCGCCGCTGATGAGCAGCCCCCACGGCGTGGCCGACCGCGGATCACGCTTGTAGACGACCGCGTGACCCGCGGCCACGACCGCCACCGCGATCGATGCCAGGGAGGCTGCCCATGCCAGGCTGATGGAGTCGGACACGGCAGCCTCGCCCGCCATCAAGATGCGTCGCTCGCCGACTTCTTCTTGCTCGAGTCTTTGCCAGCGTCGCCGTGCGGCGTCTCGGTCGCCTTCGCGACATCCGGCTGCTCCGGCTCGGCCGGGGTCTGCGGTGGCTCTTTGCGTTCGAACACCACGCGTTCGGCCTTGTCGTCCCAGCGTGCGCTGGCGTGATCGCCCTTGCCGATGCCGCCACCGAGCATCTCGCGCGCCAGCGCAGTTTCCAGCTCGCTGCGGATCAGGCGCTTGAGTTCACGCGCACCGAACTCGGGCTTGTAGCCTTCTTCCGCGAAATGGTCGATCAGCGTCTGATCGAAAGTGAGCGTCACGCCCTGGCTGGCGGCGCTGCGCGCCACGCGATCGAGCTGCAGGCCGACGATGTGGCGGATCTCCTCCTTGCCCAGCGCATGGAAGACGATGATCTCGTCGATGCGGTTGAGGAACTCGGGCCGGAAGTGGCCGCGCAGCACGTCCATGACCTCGGCCTTGGTCTTTTCGTACTCCTCGCCAGCCGCCTCACGCGCCTTCAGCCGTCGCTGGATGATGTCCGAACCCAGGTTGGACGTGGCGATGATGATAGTGTTGGTGAAATCCACCACCCGGCCCTTGCCGTCGGTGAGGCGACCGTCGTCGAACACTTGCAGCAGGATGTTGTAGACGTCAGGGTGTGCCTTCTCGATCTCGTCGAGCAGCAGCACGCTGTAGGGCTTGCGCCGCACCTTCTCGGTGAGCTGACCGCCTTCGTCGTAACCGACATAGCCCGGAGGCGCGCCCACCAGCCGCGCCACGGTATGGCGTTCGCCATATTCCGACATGTCGATGCGCAACAGGGCGTGCTCATCGCCGTAGATCGATTCGGCCAATGCCTTGGCGAGCTCGGTCTTGCCCACCCCGGTCGGGCCCAGAAACAGGAAGGTAGCCACCGGTTTACTGCCTTCGCGCAGGCCGGCGCGGGATAGCCGCACGGCATCGGCCACGGCACGGACCGCCTCGTCTTGTCCCACCAGGCGCTCGTGCAGCCGTTGTTCCAAGTGCAGCAGCTTTTCGCGCTCTTCCACCGTCAACTCGTTGACCGGGATGCCGGTCAGGCGCGAGACAACCTGCGCCACGTGTTCCGCCTTGACCTCGGCACTGCCGGAGGCCCGCTCCCGCTCCCAGTCCTCGACGAGCTTCTTGAGCTCGGCCTCCTTGGCTTCGATGCGCTTGCCGAGCTCGGCGGCCTGGTCGTACTGCTTGCGCGCGGCCACGTAATCCTGTTCACGCCGTAGCTGGTGCAGTTCGGACTCCAGCTCCTGCACGGCCACCGGCCGGGCCGTGGCCGACAGCTTCACGCGCGCGGCCGCCTGGTCGAGCAGGTCGATCGCCTTGTCCGGCAGGAAGCGCGCCGTGATGTAGCGGTCGGACAACTCGGCCGCCGCGATGATCGCGTCCTCGGAGATGCTGACCTTGTGGTGCGCCTCGAAGGTGTCGCGCAGGCCGCGCAGAATCATGATGGCCTGGGCCACCGTCGGCTCGGGCACCGTCACCGGCTGGAAGCGCCGCTCCAGTGCGGCATCCTTCTCGATGTATTTCTGGTACTCGTTCAGCGTCGTGGCGCCGATCAGGTTGAGTTCACCGCGCGCCATCATCGGTTTGAACACGTTGGCCACGTCCAGCCCGCCTTCGCCACCGCCCTGGCCGGCACCGACGATGGTGTGCACCTCGTCGATGAACAAAATCAGCTCGCCCTGGTGCTCGGTCACCTCCTTCAGCACCTTCTGCACGCGCTCCTCGAACTCGCCGCGATATTTGGCGCCGGCCACCATGGCGTTGATGTTGAGTTCCACCAGGCGCTTGTCGCGCAAGGTCTCGGGCACTTCACCCGCCACCATGCGCTGCGCCAGCCCTTCGACGATGGCGGTCTTGCCCACACCCGGCTCGCCGATCAGCACCGGGTTGTTCTTCTTGCGCCGGGCCAGCACCTCGATGGTGGTTTCGATCTCCTGCGCGCGGCCGATCACCGGGTCGAGCTTGCCGTCGCGCGCCATCTTGGTCAGGTCGCGCGAGTACTTGTCGAGTTCTGGCGTGTTGGTCGGCGTCTCAGCGCGGCCATCCTCGGCGCCCTTGCCGACCACCTTGCTGACCTGTTGGCGCAGCGCCTGCGGCGTCAGGCCGTAGCGGCGCAGCAGGTTGGCGGCCAGCCCTTCGCCTTCCTCGGCCAGACCGATCAGGAAATGCTCTGGACCGACATAAGAATGGCCGAGTTCATTGGAGGCCACGAAGGCGCGGCTGAGCGCATCCTTCACGCGCGGCGACACGCCGATCTCGCCCTCGAAGGGCTTGTCCCCGCGCTTGGCCTCAGACTCGATCTGCCGCTTGAGGTCATCGACCTTGATCTTGAACTGACCCAGGATGGTCTTGACCACGTCGCTGTCGGCCAGCGCCAGCAGCAGATGTTCGGTATCCACCTCGGAGCGGCCAAATTCGGCAGCGTGTTTGGCGGCCTCCTGCAGCAAGGCTTCCGACTGTTCGCTGATGCGGCTGGCCAACCCACTGCCGCGACGGCGCGGCGCACCCGAACCTGCGGTGGCGGGCTCGCCAAACGAGGCATCGACCACGTCATCGGTATCGGCGGCAACTGGCGTCGCGTCTTCGCCGATGCGGAAGAAGTCACTGCCGAGGAAGTCCTCGAACAGGCCGCTGCGCGAGCCGAACAAGGCTTCCAGCGGCGAAACGGTGCGCTTTTGCTGGCGCACTAATTGCCGGTAATGGTCGTCGCACAACAGCATGGTGCTGTTACGACCGTTGAGATTGGCTTCCACCCGCACGGTGGCGGGTTGGCCGCAGACCTGGCATTGTTTTCTGGCCATGCTGATGCTCCTGAGAAGGTTGACAAGGTTGAGGCGACGAGGCATCGCGAGCCGCGACTCCTCGTCTCGTGCCGGGTTTTTCTTGTGACGAACGAGCCGGCGACGTCAGCCGTTGATCGGGATCGAGCGTCCCTGCTTCGGCGCGCTGACCTCGCGCTTGTCGATCGTGACCGTGAGCACCCCGTTCTTGAACGATGCCTTGATCGAATCCTGGTTGGCGTCGTCAGGCAGGTTCAAGGCACGCTGAAAGCTGCCGTAGGAGCGCTCCACACGGTGGAAGCCACCTTCCTTCTTCTCCTGTTCCTGGCGCTTCTCGCCACGCACCATCAGCACGTCGTTGTCGAGAGTTATCTGGATGTCCTTCTCCTCGACACCGGGCACTTCCAGGGTAATCTTGTACTGCTTGTCGGTTTCCTGGATGTCCAGGGCCGGCTTCAGCATGCCCGACCAATCGGATGGCCACTGCGGCATGTTCAACGCCGGAAAACCGAAGCCCCGGAATGCGTCATCGAACAGCCGGTCGATTTCCCGATGCAGTTGCAGGATCGGGCTGACTGGCCCGCTCGCCGCTGGCAGGTCATTGCGCTGCACCGGCAGGGAAGAGGCGGTCTGCTGCTCTTGCTGCTCGTTCTTGAACCAGTTCCAGGGAGCCAACTTCTTGAAATCGATGTCCATGTCATACCTCCAGAAAAATTGGAAAACGAGTTACTCAAGCCCTTTGCCTGCTGCGACGGGCAGTGCGCCCAGGCGACACGGGCTGCTCGGATGACTTCTGCTGTTCACGCTTGCGCATCACCTCCTTCTTTGCTCCGGCTCGGGTCTGATCATTGATGCACTGATCGATTTCACTTTGACGAAGCCGCCACGTCCCGCCCACCTTGAAAGCCGGAATTTCCCCGTGTGCGGCGAGCCGATAAAGCGTCCGCTTGCCGACTTTCAAGTACGCAGCCAATTCATCGAGCGTGAAAATCACCTGTAGGTGCGCTTTCATCTCACCCTCTCCAATCGCGTCGCTTTGCGGTTCCGGCCAAGGAAATCCTTGCAATACTTTGTAATATTAGACCCACTATGAATAACTTCAAGAGTCAATGTGCAGCGTTCTCCCGCCCCATTGATGCAGGTCAACTGCTCAGGCAAGGCACAGGGGGGCGGCCTGATCAGGCAATGGACAGCGCCTGGCTCCTCAGCCTGCGTGTGCCACAGGCGCCTCGATCAAACACCGATCCTCACGTTGTAGCCGAGTGCCCGCAGCCCCTTGCTCGTCTGCATGTTCCTTGGCGGAAACTCGTCTGGGCGCGCCCAGACGACGATTTCCCCGAGGCTGCTCAGGCCAACGTGCGGAATTGCCCAGTCGTCGCTGCGGATCGCGTTCCAGAGTCGGGCCGAAACACTTCCGTTACCCCAGACAACGTAGTTCAACAGTATCCGTCCGGCCAACACACCTTCCCGACACCGCCGCCGAAGGCCATGGCCCATCAAGCGGATTTTCCATGCGCCCTCAGCGCCGTACCTACAGCAAATCTTTCAAGGCTCAGGTCATTCAGGAGTGTTCTGAACCCGGTGCCTCCATCGCAAACATCGCCTTGGGCTACAGCCTCAATGCCAACCTCGACCACAAATGGATTCGGCTGCCTACCCAGAAAACCACGGCTATCCAGCCAGCGTTCATCCCGTTGCCTTCTCAAATGCTCGGCGTGGGTTCGCATACTCAAGCGCGCTGCTGCGATCATGAGTTTGATCCAGTCGGCCCGTAATAATGGGCACGATCCGTATGCCTATCTCAAGGATGTGCTGACACGGTTGCCGTCCCTGTAACAGCCTGAAGTTGACCTGGGTAATCAAATACCGGTGTAGTGATTAGGAAACAGGGCTCGGATAACATCATGGCGCAGGTCATTGAACCTACTAACGACGCCGGATATATGGTCGCAAACCACATCGAACTAGTACTTGCATCACCCGGGGCGTCCTGAAGTGGTTTACTGAATTTGGCCACCTGAAC
>NZ_KV787890.1:0-1061 GCF_001807145.1 Enterobacter sp. HMSC16D10 | reverse complement strand
ACCCTGACTGCTGCAATCACTACCGTTCTGGCTAAAACCTACGGTGGTTCTGCTCGTGCATTCGACCAGATCGATAACGCACCAGAAGAAAAAGCTCGTGGTATCACCATCAACACTTCCCACGTTGAATACGACACCCCGACTCGCCACTACGCACACGTAGACTGCCCAGGCCACGCCGACTATGTTAAAAACATGATCACCGGTGCTGCGCAGATGGACGGCGCGATCCTGGTTGTTGCTGCGACTGACGGCCCAATGCCTCAGACTCGTGAGCACATCCTGCTGGGTCGTCAGGTAGGCGTTCCTTACATCATCGTGTTCCTGAACAAATGCGACATGGTTGATGACGAAGAGCTGCTGGAACTGGTAGAGATGGAAGTTCGTGAACTGCTGTCTCAGTACGATTTCCCAGGCGACGATACCCCAATCGTTCGTGGTTCTGCTCTGAAAGCGCTGGAAGGCGACGCAGAGTGGGAAGCGAAAATCATCGAACTGGCTGGCTTCCTGGATTCTTACATCCCAGAACCAGAGCGTGCGATTGACAAGCCATTCCTGCTGCCAATCGAAGACGTATTCTCCATCTCCGGTCGTGGTACCGTTGTTACCGGTCGTGTAGAGCGCGGTATCATCAAAGTTGGTGAAGAAGTTGAAATCGTTGGTATCAAAGAGACTGCGAAGTCTACCTGTACTGGCGTTGAAATGTTCCGCAAACTGCTGGACGAAGGCCGTGCTGGTGAGAACGTTGGTGTTCTGCTGCGTGGTATCAAACGTGAAGAAATCGAACGTGGTCAGGTTCTGGCGAAGCCAGGCTCAATCAAGCCACACACCAAGTTCGAATCTGAAGTGTACATCCTGTCCAAAGACGAAGGCGGCCGTCATACTCCGTTCTTCAAAGGCTACCGTCCACAGTTCTACTTCCGTACTACTGACGTGACCGGTACCATCGAACTGCCAGAAGGCGTTGAGATGGTAATGCCAGGCGACAACATCAAGATGGTTGTGACGCTGATCCACCCAATCGCGATGGACGACGGTCTGCGTTTCGCAATCCGTGAAGG
>NZ_KV787889.1:0-13082 GCF_001807145.1 Enterobacter sp. HMSC16D10 | reverse complement strand
CTAACGCGGTGGCCAGTTTTTGTTGACCACTTCATGTGGACAAATTCCTGGACCTTCAGGAGTTAATTTATGCATTCATACGAGGACCGGATTCGGGCCGTCGAACTCTATTACCGGTACGGAAAGAATGCCTCCGTTGTCGTCATGGAGCTGGGATATCCTTCCACAAAACAGCTGGGCCGTTGGGTTCGGATTTATGAAGAGAAGGGCGATTTACCCAGGGAATTAAAACCAAGAGAACGCTATTCACGTACACAGAAAATTGCTGCTGTTGAGCATTATCTTACTCACGGTGGTTGCCTGTCGTACACTCGCCGAGCCATCGGCTACCCCAGTAACGAAATTCTAAAGCGCTGGATTGAAGAGTTTTACCCAAATGCGCGTCCCCTGGTCATTCGCTCAGGCACAAGCAAATGCTTCAGCCCGGAAGAGAGGTCTCAGGCCGTCCGGGAGCTCTGTAACCGACGTGGAACCGCGCGTAAAGTTGCACAAAGCATAGGCGTCAGCGTCCCGGTCCTGTACAAATGGAAGAAAGACCTTATCAGTGACGAGGCTTATCAATCCATGCGCAAACGAAAGGCAGCCCCTCAGGATAAAAATCAGGATACTTTACTCGGTGAAATCCAGCGTCTCAGGAAGCAGGTTCATCAGCTGCAGCTCGAACGTGACATACTGACAAAGGCGAATGAACTGATAAAAAAAGATCTGGGCATCAGCTTTCTGAAACTGAAAAACAGGGAGAAAACCCTGATAGTTGATGCCCTTAAGAAAAAGTACCCCGTTGCTGAGTTGCTAAGCGTTCTGCAACTTGCCCGCAGCTGTTATTTTTACCACAAAGCCAGCAAACGTCTGTACGATAAGTATGCGGAAATACGCGTGATCATGGCCGATATCTTTGAGGAGAATTACCGCTGTTACGGCTACCGGCGCCTTCACGCGATGCTTCGCAGTAACAACAGGGTTATTTCTGAAAAGGTTGTCCGCAGACTGATGGCAGAAGAGCAGCTCGTTGTTAAGCGCACCAGGCGACGACGATATAACTCTTACTGTGGCGAAATCGGTCCGGCACCGGAAAAATACGCTCAACGAACATGATAAACCGGTGATACACAGCGATCGTGGTGGCCATTACCGGTGGCCGGGCTGGCTCGAGCGTATCAACACCTCCGGACTTATAAGGTCCATGTCGCGCAAAGGATGCTCGTCGGATAATGCTGCGTGTGAAGGCTTCTTCGGGCGTATCAAAAACGAAATGTTCTATGGCAGAGACTGGGCGGGTATCACGCTGGAAAAATTTATCTGCTTCCTGGACAGGTACATACGCTGGTATAACGAGAAACGTATCAAGCTATCATTAGGTGCAATGAGTCCTGTGAAGTACCGGCAGCATCTTGGGATCACAACATAACAGTCCAGGAAAACATCCGCAGCCCCAAAAGTGACATTACTAAATGGTTCTAACAAAGCCTGTTATTGCAAGATTAAAATGTCACCTCATTTAGCCAGTTTCAAATGTCACCTAAAATAGCTTGCAGAACGAAAGGGAAGATAGTTTTTGCAGAGGAAAGCAGGCATGAATGACGTCCATGCCTGTGATTGAGAGGCTATATCAGTAAGCTGTTATTCGCCTTTTTTATGGTCGTGTTCCTTCAGGCCGGGATGCTTTGGTTTATTCTCCGGCGTTACACGCTGACGTTTATCTTCTTTTCCAGTTGATTTAGCGATTGGTTTTGGACCAGTTTTAATGCCCATAAAAATCTCCTGAGTGAAAACAGATTTAAACTTGCATGCTGTGGTAGTGATACCAAGATTGTAATGAGGGTTACCAGTCATAAAACCAACCGGCGTCTTTTCAGAAGTTTGCACTTCATCACATAGCGGTGGTTAAATTCGCTACATAAGCCCAAAAAGAGCAGGGGACTAACGTTTCAGGCTGGCCCTGAATTCCGCTGGGTTTGCCAGCACCGGATTGATAGCTCTTACTTGTTCCTGCACCCGGGCCTGTGCCCGCCTTTTAGGCATCTTCTTGCTACGGTCCCGTTTCCCGTCCCGCTCCAGTTCGTCCATCTTGTCCTGAGCGAGTTTCAGAACAGCCCCAAGACGCTTGTTATCAACGATTTGCCCCTGGTCGACACATTCCAGTTTGTCGAACACCTGATATTTGAGTGAACGGTAACCGTATTTGAATGCCAGCGTGCCGTCCGGATAGTCGAAGACTGTTATTTTTTCGCCAGCGATGCGAGTATTTTCTTCACTAGGTTCAACCAGATATATCATTTTGTCATAGCGGAATGTCAGCGTTTTAGACAGCTTACGCAGTTCCTGCCAGGCAAAGATATCATCCAGCTCTTCGTTGCTTTCAGCCACGGTTCGGTGCAGATCTTTGGGGTATTTTGCTGGTCTTGCGAAGCGACGATTGAAGTCGGCAATGAAGGTATCCAGCCAGGCGTTGGCTGCTTCAATACTGCTGATTCCCTCGAGACACATATCCTTGGTAAGCCGATCCTGAAGTGTCTGATTTGCTCGCTCTACGCGGCCTTTAGCCTGCGGACTGTTGGCACAAATCAGTTCGATCCCCAGTTCAGAAAGCACGCGGCCAAACTGGGTAACACCGGTTGTGGTTGAACCACCATTATTGACCCTGAAAATGCCGTGCTTGTCGCTGTAGAACGCAAGGGGCTTGCCGTGTTGCTCGAGATACTCGCGGGTGGCCATCATGTAATCAAAGGCTGATTCAGTCTCACCAAAGCGAAGGTGCATCAGGCGACCAGTCGCGTCATCAATAAAGACGAGCAGGCAGCATTTGGGGGCACGTCCTTCAAACCAGTCATGCGGGGAACCATCGATCTGAACAAGTTCTCCGAGGCAGTCACGCCGGTATCTGGGTTGATGAACACGTGGCCTGCGACGTGAGTATGGGACCCAGAGTCCTCAGCCGTCATCCATTTTCTGAGCGTTTCAACAGACACCGTGATGTTATGGCGTTCGCGCAATTTTCCTGCGGCAAGCGTTGGTCCAAAGTCGCTGTAGTTATCGTGAAGTAAAGAAAGTACACGCAGCTTCAGTGACTCAGGAAGCCTGTGATTACCGGGGTGTCCACGCCGAAGGTTTGCCAGACCTGCGGCACCAGACTCACGAAAACGGTTCATTAACCGCTGTGTCTGACGTTCGGTCAGAGCAAGCTGATGAGCAGCATCACGACGGCGCATGCGTTTATCAACAACTGACTGAATGACGTTGATCCGGCTGAGTTCTTTATCTGACATGGTCACAAGCATCCTGATGTCTCCATGGCCTGAGGATTGGATCCTTTATGCCAGAAAAAGTGACATCACTAAATGGGTTAAAAGTGACATCAGAATATTGCAGTTACAAAGCCGGTTCGCATAACAAAGATTATGTTAAATTCAATAGTAAAATCATTATAAATCAATATCTTAAATATCGAACAAGCCCCTTTCTTCCTCAAACCTCACTGTGGTAACTTTAAAAACAATGTCCGTTCCTGAGTTTGTGATGCCTTAAAGCCATGGTGAAGATAAAAGTTTTTGGCTTCTTCAGTCAGTGCATGAACCATAATCGCACGGACTCCTATATTCTCAGCTACACGGTAACAGCGCAGAACTGCATCATGCAGTAAATCGGCCCCGAGCCCTTGGCCACGGTATGAAACATCAACTGCCAGGCGAGCAAGTATGATTACGGGAATTGGATCTGGCATATTGCGCCTGAGGCTTCCCATTGCTTCCACGTGGTTAACGCTGCCGGTGGCCAGAGAGTAAAAACCGACAACCTGTTTAGTGTCTCTTTTACAAACGACGAACGTTCGTGCTGCACCAAGAGCTTGGTTTTTTAATCCCCTCTGTTTAAGCCAGTCATCAAGTACTGCCTCACCACTGACGAACTCTGCTAGTTGATGGGAGCTGGATAATGGTTCTGGTGCTGTTACACGTCCCACTGAGGTTTCCTTGCCAGAAGTTTATCAATAGCCGCCTCATCCGAAACCGGTGCATCGAGCATATCGATAAACTCTGCATACTGCTCATCGTTAAAATTAAATACGCGACGATCGAGGATCACATTCTCCGCAGCCTGACATGCCATTTCCAGGATGAAGTCCGTGCGTGATTTATGGAGAATCTCTGCTGCAGCATCAATAAGTGCTCTTTGAGATTCTTTAGCTCTAAGGTTGAGCTGAACATCTGATTTCATGAGTGCGCTCCTTGTATAGCGATTGCTTTACAAGCATATCATATGGATTCTGTATAGCAAAAGCTATACGGTTTTTTAAGTGCAGTGAACATACGAAAGAGTCAACTTGCAACTATTAGGTAAAGCTCTTCCTCTAAATTATTTTCCTTGCTCTGGCCTACCAAATCAAACCCAACGCCCTGAATTTACTGCGTGCGATGCTTGCTAGCAGTCTCATCCGGACAATTAGCATGAAAACTATGGATTGTTATCTGGTCTAACATCTGGAAAAGTTACTGATGAGAAGGTAGTATTCGGATCGTCAGCGATCGTCTTGTGGTGGGACAGATTGTTGATTCAGATTACTTTTGTGTCCTAACTCAAACTGACGGTTTGACTGCTTTGTGGTGAGGCAGGCGGGTGGCAAAAGATGGTTTTACGGAAGAAATGCGGACTTCCGGAAACAGACAGGGACAGGACGTGTCCAGTAAAACGTTCAGGAGCAGGTAACGGGATTTCCCGGAGCCTGAATGCACAAACCCCCCGACATCTGTCATCATCTTGGCGGAAGACACAGATATCAGGGGGTCCAAAAGCAGGCGCGTGGCCTGTGAAGGATTATAACGCATGCACCACATAACACAACACCCGGCCGCCATAAGAACAGGCCGCCGTGAATGACAATCAGATTTCTGTTCACTGGTCAGATCTACCGAAAGATGAGCTAACCCGTTTCTGCCAGGATGTCGATGCCGGCACTCAGGGTAATTTCCTCATTGCACCGGTCAAAAAACTGACCCGCCGCAAACGCGGTGAGCATTCCACAAAAGCCAAATGTGAGAACCCGGCCTGGTATCGCCCGGAGCATTATAAAAAGCTCTCCGGACAGCTCGGTCATGCCTACAATCGCCTGGTGAAAAAAGACAAAGAAACTGGGCAGGTCAGCCTGCGCATGCATGTTTCTCGTCACCCTCTCTATGTCGCCGGCCGCCGTAAGGCGGGACGTAAATATGGCTTCCGTCCGGAACGTCAGCGCCTGCTCGATGCGCTCTGGCCAGTGCTCATCAGCTTCTGTGATGCCGGCAAGCATACCGTCGGCATGTGTATCTCCCGTCTTGCAAAAGAACTCAGTGCAAAGGACGCAAAAGGCAATGTCATTCCTGAAACGGAGGTGACGGTGTCACGCCTTTCACGGCTTATTGAGGAACAGGTACGGTTTGGCGTTCTGGGCCTCGCAGAAGAACGCGCCTGGGATCGTGAATCCCGCACCTGGTTGCCAACGTATGTCTATATAACCCCCGTGGGATTCCAGATGCTGGGCGTCGATATGGACAAGCTGTTTAAAGAGCAGGAGAAGAAGCTCCGTCAGAGCGCCGAGCGTGAGCAGCTGATCCGGGAAGGAGTGATGAGCGAACATGATGATGTTCAGGCCCACTCTGCGCGGAAATGCTGGTCTGGCCGTAAGCGTCGGGAGGCACTCGTTTACCGCCGCAAAAAAGGCGCGGAGCGTAAACGTGCCAACAATCTGATTAAGCTGCCGGCAGATGAACGACTCCATGCAATGTCTGAATGGATTTACCGCACCCTCCCGCCTGACGAAGCGTACTGGTGCACATCTGAGCGCCTGAAGGCTCTGGCCATCCAGCATCTTTACCAGCTGGATCTGGCGCTTTCTCCCCTGGACTAGTCACAGACGACACAACAGTCTTCTTGTTTACGGGCCCCTCACCGGGGCTTTTCGTGCTGGTTTTTTTCGGCCACTCTGCTCATTTTTCAACCTTCACTCCGTTCTCCTTCCGGTCACCATGACGTTCTGCTTGTCGTTATGGCCCCCAGTGGCCACTGTCTCTTTTTTTTACACAGAAATCCGCAAACGAATAAGTGAAGTAACCCGGAAACGAATAAAAGACATTCCGCAAAACAGTCTTACTTCACCGTTTTTATCTCTCTGTTCATTTCATTCCAGAGTAGATCTTTGTCTGCAGTCACTCTGTGGATAACGAAAAATGCCTTCGCATGCAGCGGCCTCACGGCCTCACGCTCAGAACAAAATCAAAAGTACCTCCCGTCGCAAGCGCCGGGCCCCTTTCTGGCCAGAACCCGGCACCGCATACATACCTAACCCCTGCTAAACCGACGCCGCCCCGGCCCAAAGGGCCGGAACCCCCTCGCTTTAAGAGGGATGTTGTAACTAGAAATCAGAGCCGCTGCAGTTAGCGTCGCGACAAGCCCGCTATACACGCTCGTAAGCGCCTCACGGCGCTAACGCGGAGATACAGCCCGTCAACGGCCTCTGGCCTCGACGGGCTCACTCCGACCGCGCACGTCACTACCAGGCGTGGCGGTTCGCGGGTATGGCTTTGCAGGGTAAGGGATGGGACAGGCAGAACCTTTCAAACCGCAGCGGCTTACGCCGGTCACGGCGCCCGTCGACTTTCTCTCCCTGTCTGGCTTCAGCTGGCGCCTCCATGCCGCGATGCGGCATCAGTGAGTTCTGCAGGGCAGCGTGCCCTTTTTTTGTTGTCAAAACTCGTTTCGGGAATATGCTTTCAGAAACAGATAAGCGAGGCGATAAAATGGACACGTTGCTTTTACCCGGCCAGAATCCCCGTGCCTGGGCCGAAACCATGATCAACCTGGAGGCCCGGAAACTGGTGAATACGGCCAACACGGTGGCGGCTATGCATCTCCAGGATGGTTTCATCCGGATTCAGTTTGTGGATGAGATCAGGGCATTCATCATGGCCCAGTTTGAGGCCGCACGCCGGGCGAAAACGGATGAGGGGTTCGAGGTTCAATCGTGTAAAAAACCACGTTAAGGCAATAATTCATTGTTTGAATTGAAATTTAATGGCCTCAACTCTCCCTTCAGAATATTTTCCGGCAGCGTGAACGTATAATGTCCCAGCATGTTGATATGACCGTACATCAGTGGCGACAGGCGTGAGATATGCTCGTCTTCCGGGATCTCACCAGCGCTGCGCAAATGTGATAGCGCTTCCTGCATATAAAGCGTGTTCCACAATACAACTGCGTTAGTGACAAGCCCCAGCGCACCCAGTTGATCCTCCTGCCCCTCACGGTAACGTTTTCTAATCTCACCACGTTGGCCGTAACAGATCGCCCTTGCCACGGCGTGACGGCCTTCTCCCCGGTTAAGCTGAGTCAGTATCCTGCGACGATATTCTTCATCATCAATGTAGTTGAGGAGGTACAGCGTCTTGTTGACCCGTCCCACCTCCATAATCGCCTGCGCCAGCCCTGACGGACGGGAACTTTTTAAAAGCGAGCCCACAAGTTCTGAGGCGTGGACTGTACCCAGCTTCAGAGAACCGGAAACCCTCATCATTTCATCCCATTGGGTTTCTATCTTTGACAGTTCAACGCATCCCCGCGCCAGCTCATCCAGTACCCCGTAGTTCGCATTTTTATCTGCACGCCAAAATACCGCCTCACCGGCATCTGCCAGGCGGGGCGAAAACTGGTAGCCCAGCAGCCAGAACAGGCCAAAGATAATGTCGCTGGACCCTCCAGTGTCCGTCATAATCTCCACCGGATTCAGCCCCGTCTGCTGCTCCAGAAGCCCTTCCAGCACAAAGATAGAGTCACGCAACGTACCGGGGATAACGATGCCGTGAAAGCCGGAATACTGGTCAGAAACAAAATTGTACCAGGTGATCCCACGCCCTGAGCCAAAGTATTTTCTGTTAGGGCCAGAGTTCAGCGTTTTTACAGGAGTGACAAAGCGCATCCCATCTGCAGAAGCCACTTCTCCGCCGCCCCAGCGCTCAGACAGTTCCAGCGTGGACTGAAAATCGACCAACCGGGCATTAGCGCTGACCAGCGTTTCAGCCCGAATGTAGTTTTGTTTTACCCAGCTCAGACGGTGGCGGGTCAGTGCCGGAATACTGTGTTTGATCAGCGGTTCATGTCCGATATTGCAGGCTTCAGCGAGCAGTACGGCACACAGGCTGATGTTAAGATCCTGAGCACGGGCTTCAGACTCACTCACATGAGTGAATTCGCGGGTAAAACCAGTCCGGGCGTCAATTTCAAGCAGCAGCTCTGTCAGATCAACAGGGGGGACCAGCTGCCTGACGCGGCTGTTCAGAAGAATCAGCGGCTGCGGTTCTTCCAGTTTTTCCAGACTGCTGATGGTCAGGGACGGATATTTACCCTGATGACAGATGCTCACGGCAGCATTCAGCTCAAAGCGTGAGGCCACCGTTTTCCAGGTTTCGTCCAGTTCGGTTGCCAGCTGTTTAACGGCATTTCCACCATCGGTGGGGTGTCCAAGCGCCCGGCATACGGCGATCCGCTGAGCCTGCCATTCTTTCCCCTGAAGAAACTTCTGACGCGGATCGCCCCAGCGATCGCTGTTCTCCAGCCAGATATCGCGGCGACGCAGCGAATCCTGAAGGCGTTCCAGCAGGCACAATGAGTATCCTGCACGCTGTATCCGGCCTTCGGAGTCGTACACCAGACGTTTCCAGGGACCTGTAATGATCTGCTCAGGCGCATTCTCCAGGAGGCGTTTTTTCGAACCACTCAGTTCGGCCAGGTAATGTATGGCCGATAGCGTATTTTCGCCGGCAGGGGCAGACTGAAAATGTAAATCACGCAGCATCGCTGGCAGAAAGCGCTTAACCCGTCCATATTGCTCGACCATTTCATCCTGGAAATTTGTGTCCTGCGGGCGGGCAAGCTCATTGACTTTACCTACGGATTCCGCCAGCCGGTTCTTTGGTACGTGGCTGAAAATAGTCTGACGCAGCGCTGCGTCATCCATTTTATCATCCAGTAAAAGCGTACATGCATGTGCCAGAAGTAGCGCCGCGCGATCAAGATCTTTGAGCGTTCTGAGCCGTTTTTTCTGCCCGGTTTGCTTCGCTGAACGCGTGATATTGAGGATCAGCAGATCCAGAACATCGACAGCCTCATCGAGTGCCAAAATTTCCTGTGCTTTAACAAACGCGGTCAGGATGGCCAGCCGCCGTTCCTCCGGCATTCTGGCGATATATTTTACCGAAGCCATGCCAGCATAACGAGCCAGGTTGCGGAGTTGAATTGCAGGCAGCCCGGCAAAATTCAGCCGGGAAAACTCCAGGCTGCGCAGGCGTGTGTAGCGCTGAAGTGCGTCAGTAAAGGCCGGACCACTGACGTTGACGGGCCCTTTTCGTATCTGCTCCATCACGGAAACCCGCTGTCCTTCCGGTATGACAAGCAGACCGGCCAGTTGCTCAGTCTGCCAGCTGTCAGGTAATGCAGCCAGTCTGCGCCACAAACGCCTGCTTGCCCGCTCACGAATTTCGCCAATGAGCCTCGTCAGCGCTGAGGCTGCGGGCAACAATACTTTATTCTGGAGCAACCATGCCGTGGCAAAATCGAACATCAGACCGGGGCGCTCGTTACTGAGCCATGTGCGGATATAAAGCAGACGTTTCAGTCTGAACGACCAGGGGAAATCGCCAAAATCATGGTAGTCAGAGTGTTGCCTGATCAGCCTTTGATGCTCCCAACGGGTATTCTCTCTCTGGGCGTATCGGGCCATGATCTCAGGGCGATGAATGTTCAGCTGTAATGCAACGTAATTTCGGACGCCGGGAGGTATTTGCAAGGGATCGGTCTGGAAGGTTCCCAGAAAACGGGCCGTGGTTAGCTGAAGGGCAATCCCAAATCGGTTATGTTTCCCCCGGCGCTGATTAATAAAAACAAGATCGCGTTCATCAAGATGAAAATACCGGGCCAGCTGAACCTCGTTAGGCTCGGCGGCATACCGTCCGTAGTTTTCGGTCTGTTCACTGGTCAGAAAACCGTCACTCATCCCGCATCCTTTCGTAAGGGTATCGCTCTGCTCAAATTTTGATAGTCTCAGATATTATAAGTTTTGAGACCTTTTAAAGTGCGTGCTTACATGAGTATCAAAAATCGTGTTTTATGCTTTATGATACTACGCAGTATCAGTATCGATTTGTGAGACCAATATGGCATTACTGGGATATGCAAGGGTATCAACGAGCCATCAGAAACTGACGGCGCAGATCATGGAGCTGAAATCTTCAGGCGTCAGAGATGACCGGATTTTTACTGACATGATGTCGGGCGCCACGGACGAACGTGAAGGGTTACAACGGCTGCTTGCCCGTGCCGAAAAAGATGACATTATCATGTGTACCAAAATGGACCGGCTTGGCCGCAACACAGCGGATATGATCCACATTGTTGATGCCTGCTATAAAAAGGGAATAGCCATCCGGTTTCTGGAGAATGGACTGAGTACTGAAGGCACGATGGGTAAAATGGTCATTCAGATCCTTGCTGCCGTTGCTGAAGCTGAGCGGGAGCGGATCCTGGAGCGCACAAACGAAGGCCGGGTCATCGCCATGGCGGCAGGCGTCAGGTTTGGACGGAAACCTCATCACAAATCGGCCGCCGCACTGGAGCTTATCCGGCACGAAACGCCCATTAAACTGGTGATGGAGAAAACCGGCATATCCAGGGCCACCTATTTCAGGTTAAAAAAACTGGGCCCAGGCAGTTAACCCGACGCAGGCAGCGATTTTTTCCTGTGCCGGAAAGGGTTTCGCGGTTGATGCTGATGATCCCCTGCTTAAAAACAGAGTTAACATTGCCCACAATATTGCTGGTTTTGATGAGCCGTTAAAGGAGTTTTATGAATGGATGGATGTATCTGGTGATTGCCGGCATAGCCGAAGTCTTTTATGCCGCGTCAATGCTCCGGACTGAGGGATTTACCCGGATCTACCCCAGTATTTTTTGCCTGACATTTATCGGTGTGAGCATGTACTTTTTGTCCCTGGCAACACGGACTATTCCTGTAGGAACCGCTTATGCGGTCTGGGTCGGGATTGGTGCTTTAGGGACAGCAGCGTACGGAATAATTTACTTAAATGAAGATAAGGGCCTGTTACGCATTGCCTGTTTCGGACTGATTCTGGCGGGTATCATTGGCCTGAAAATTCTGGCAGGACACAAGCAGCTGTAGGTTCTCATCCATAAACAGAACTCCGGGGGCATTCTGATTTTAGACATCAGCATGCCTCTCCCTTTCCCCTTTTTGAAATGGGACATTACCCGCTACATTAATAACAGGCGAGAGAACCGACATAACCGGGGGCGGCCAGGAAAAGTTGCCATGATTGACAAAAAGACTGCTTTTTGTTTGTACCTGCATGATTAACGGTGCGAATTTTTTCGGCAAACTATAAATGCGGGCACCAGTGTGATGATAAGCACCTGAATAAATGCCGACGGTAATGAAGGTGGCCCTGTTGATTAATAAGTTTGCAGGGAAATAAAAATCCCCGTCATCACGGGGATTTTCCGGACCCGAATGCGTTACCGGGAAGGATGCGAAGGAGAAAAGCGCAGTATCAGCATACCCGCCAGTGCTGCCAGTACAGAGCCGGCAAGTACCCCCACCTTGACCTCGTCCACCAACAGGGGGCTTTCTGCAAACGCCAGGTTGCCGATAAACAGGCTCATGGTAAACCCTATTCCGCACAGGACCGATACGCCGTAAACCTGCAGCCAGGTACTTTTTTCAGGCCGTTTTGCCAGGCCCAGGCTGACGGCCAGCAGCGACAGGCCGAAAATGCCCGCCTGCTTGCCAACAAACAGGCCCAGCGCAACGCCGACCGGTACCGGCGACATCAGGTCATCAGCCGTCATACCGGAGAGCGCGACCCCCGCATTTGCGAAGCCAAACAGCGGCAGTATCAGAAACGTCACCCACGGATTGATGCCGTGCTCCAGCCGGGCAAGAGGGGATTGTTTATCCGGATCGGTTACCCGCAGCGGGATAAAGAGCGCCAGCAGGATACCCGCGATGGTGGCGTGCACCCCGGACTGAAGCATGAAAAACCACAGCACGCCCCCCGCCAGCAGATAGGGAAACAGCCGGGTAATCCCGGCACGGTTCATGATAAACAGCAGAGCAACCGTGACCGCCGCACCGGCCAGCATCAGAAACGAAATATTACTGGTATAGAAGAGCGCAATAATAGCCACTGCGCCCATGTCGTCCAGAATAGCCAGCGCCGACAGGAAAATTTTCAGCGAGGCAGGTACGCGACTGCCCAGCAGTGCCAGTACCCCGAGCGCAAAGGCAATGTCCGTGGCGGCAGGAATTGCCCAGCCAGCGAGGGTTTCATCGCTGCCCGCATTAAACCATACGTAAATGGCCGCAGGCACGGCCATCCCGCCCAGCGCGGCAAATCCCGGCAGCGCGCGCTGGCCCCAGGTGGCAAGCTGACCGGTGAGAAGCTCGCGCTTGATTTCCAGGCCGACCATCATGAAGAACACGGCCATCAGGGCGTCGTTTATCCAGTGCTCAACGGAGAGGCCGGCGGCGTTGTATTTCAGGAATACCTCATATCCCTCCCTGAGCGGAGAGTTAGCCACGATGATAGCGGCTGCTGAGGCGATGATGAGCACGATGCCGCCGGCTGCGGGCGAGCTGAAAAATGCAGATGGCACTTCTGACATCCTCTTTTTATTTCTGTCTGGGATTTCTGACACACTCCCTCCCTTTATTCAAAAAAAACAGGCCTTCCCCTGATATACAACCGCTGGTTATCAGAGGATAAGCCGGCTGAGCTACGCTGAAGATATAAAAAATACGATAATTAATTGCTGATAAATTAACGAATTAGCGTGACGTTAATTTTATCATAACGTCCGGCCCGCTTCAGGCGGAAGAGGTAAAGCCCTGTAAAGCTGCCGCAGGCAGGGGCATTTTTATCCGTCATCAGCCACACGCTCACAGCAGCCATGTGACGACAAAAAAACCCAGGGCAGTCATCAGAATGGAGCCGGTTACGTGTACCAGCAGTGAAGTAGGGGTCGTCTCAGAAAACGGAATCTATGGT
>NZ_KV787888.1:0-11774 GCF_001807145.1 Enterobacter sp. HMSC16D10 | reverse complement strand
AGTTCGTCTATGTGGCGGCAGCGGCCGGCACTCGCGCCGCGATCAACATGACCGGCGGTGACGCGGCCCTGAACCTGACCGCGATGCCGGCCGTGGTGTTCACCGACCCGCAAGTGGCGACCGTAGGCTACAGCGAGGCGGAAGCGCACCATGACGGCATCAAAACTGATAGTCGCACGCTAACGCTGGACAACGTGCCGCGCGCGCTCGCCAACTTCGACACGCGCGGCTTCATCAAACTGGTGGTTGAAGAAGGCAGCGGACGACTGATCGGCGTGCAGGCAGTGGCCCCGGAAGCGGGCGAACTGATCCAGACGGCCGCACTGGCGATTCGCAACCGGATGACGGTGCAGGAACTGGCCGACCAGTTGTTCCCCTACCTGACGATGGTCGAAGGGTTGAAGCTCGCGGCGCAGACCTTCAACAAGGATGTGAAGCAGCTTTCCTGCTGCGCCGGGTGAGGACAAGGAGGTGTGCGATGAGCGCCTACACGGTATCGCAACTGGCCCATAACGTTGGGGTGAGCGTACATATCGTGCGCGACTACCTGGTGCGCGGCTTGTTACGGCCGGTGGCCTGCACCACGGGCGGCTACGGCGTGTTCGACGATGCGGCCTTGCAACGGCTGTGCTTCGTGCGCGCGGCCTTCGAGGCGGGTATCGGCCTGGATGCCCTGGCGCGGCTGTGCCGTGCGCTCGACGCAGCGGACGGCGCACAAGCCGCAGCGCAGCTTGCCGTGCTGCGCCAGTTGGTCGAGCGGCGGCGCGCGGCGTTGGCCCATCTGGACGCGCAACTGGCCTCCATGCCAGCCGAGCGGGCGCACGAGGAGGCATTGCCGTGAACGCCCCTGACAAACTGCCGCCCGAGACGCGCCAACCCGTTTCCGGCTACCTGTGGGGTGCGCTGGCCGTGTTGACCTGCCCCTGCCATCTGCCGATTCTCGCCGCCGTGCTGGCCGGGACGACCGCCGGTGCCTTCCTTGGCGAGCATTGGGGTGTTGCCGCGCTCGCGCTGACCGGCTTGTTCGTTCTGGCCGTAACGCGGCTGCTGCGCGCCTTCCGGGGCGGATCATGACGAGTTCGCAGCCCGCCGGATGGACGGCGGCCGAGTTGGCGCAGGCGGCGGCGCGCGGACAGCTTGACCTGCATTACCAGCCGCTGGTCGATCTGCGCGATCACCGGATCGCTGGCGCGGAAGCGTTGATGCGCTGGCGGCATCCGAGGCTTGGCCTGTTGCCGCCCGGCCAGTTCCTGCCGCTGGCCGAGTCGTTCGGCCTGATGCCGGAAATAGGCGCGTGGGTGCTGGGCGAGGCCTGTCGCCAGATGCACAAGTGGCAAGGACCGGCATGGCAACCGTTCCGTCTTGCCATCAATGTGTCCGCCAGCCAGGTTGGGCCAACGTTCGACGACGAGGTAAAGCGGGTGCTGGCCGATATGGCCCTGCCCGCCGAGCTTCTGGAGATCGAACTGACCGAATCGGTCGCATTCGGCAATCCAGCCCTGTTCGCCAGTTTCGACGCCTTGCGCGCCATCGGCGTGCGCTTCGCCGCCGACGACTTCGGCACCGGCTATTCCTGCCTGCAACATCTGAAATGCTGCCCCATCACCACATTGAAAATCGACCAATCCTTTGTCGCCAGGCTCCCGGATGATGCCCGTGACCAAACTATCGTGCGGGCGGTGATCCAGCTCGCGCACGGGCTGGGCATGGATGTCATTTTCAGAAGACGACTGCACCAGTTGATTGGGCGTAATGGCTGTTGTGCAGCCAGCTCCTGACAGTTCAATATCAGAAGTGATCTGCACCAATCTCGACTATGCTCAATACTCGTGTGCACCAAAGCGAGGTGAGCATGGCGACGGACACCCCACGGATTCCAGAACAAGGCGTGGCCACTCTGCCTGATGAGGCTTGGGAGCGTGCGCGCCGTCGTGCGGAGATCATCAGTCCGTTGGCGCAGTCGGAGACGGTCGGGCACGAAGCGGCCGATATGGCGGCTCAGGCGCTGGGCTTGTCTCGGCGCCAGGTATACGTTCTGATCCGGCGTGCCCGGCAAGGCAGCGGCCTCGTGACGGATCTGGTGCCCGGCCAGTCCGGTGGAGGTAAAGGTAAGGGGCGCTTGCCGGAACCGGTCGAGCGCGTCATCCACGAGCTACTGCAAAAGCGGTTCCTGACCAAGCAGAAGCGCAGCCTAGCGGCCTTTCACCGCGAAGTCACTCAGGTGTGCAAGGCTCAAAAACTGCGAGTGCCGGCGCGCAATACCGTGGCCTTACGGATCGCTAGCCTTGACCCGCGCAAGGTCATCCGCCGGCGGGAAGGCCAGGATGCCGCTCGTGACCTACAAGGTGTGGGCGGCGAGCCTCCTGCCGTGACCGCGCCGCTGGAGCAGGTGCAGATAGACCATACGGTCATCGACCTGATCGTGGTCGATGACCGCGACCGGCAACCTATTGGCCGCCCGTACCTGACCCTCGCCATCGACGTGTTCACCCGCTGCGTGCTCGGCATGGTCGTCACGCTGGAAGCGCCGTCTGCCGTTTCGGTTGGCCTGTGCCTCGTGCATGTCGCCTGCGACAAGCGCCCTTGGCTGGAAGGACTGAACGTGGAAATGGATTGGCAGATGAGCGGCAAGCCCTTGCTGCTCTACCTAGACAACGCGGCCGAGTTCAAGAGCGAGGCCCTGCGCCGGGGTTGCGAGCAGCATGGCATCCGGCTGGACTATCGCCCGCTGGGACAGCCGCACTATGGCGGCATCGTGGAACGGATCATCGGCACGGCGATGCAGATGATTCACGACGAACTGCCGGGAACGACCTTCTCCAACCCTGACCAGCGCGGCGACTACGATTCCGAAAACAAGGCCGCCCTGACGCTGCGCGAGCTAGAGCGCTGGCTCACATTGGCGGTCGGCACCTACCACGGTTCGGTGCACAACGGCCTGCTCCAACCGCCGGCCGCGCGCTGGGCCGAGGCCGTGGCGCGTGTCGGCGTACCGGCCGTCGTCACACGCGCTACTTCGTTCCTGGTCGATTTTCTGCCGATCCTCCGGCGCACGCTGACCCGCACCGGCTTTGTCATCGACCACATCCACTACTACGCCGATGCGCTCAAGCCGTGGATTGCGCGGCGTGAACGCTGGCCGTCCTTTCTGATCCGGCGCGATCCGCGCGACATCAGCCGTATCTGGGTCCTGGAACCGGAGGGACAGCATTACCTGGAAATTCCCTACCGTACCTTGTCGCATCCGGCTGTCACCCTCTGGGAACAACGGCAGGCGCTGGCGAAACTGCGGCAGCAAGGGCGCGAACAGGTGGATGAGTCGGCGCTGTTCCGCATGATCGGCCAGATGCGTGAGATTGTGACCAGCGCGCAGAAGGCCACACGCAAGGCGCGGCGTGACGCGGATCGCCGCCAGCACCTCAAGACATCAGCTCGGCCGGACAAGCCCGTTCCGCCGGATACGGATATTGCCGACCCGCAGGCAGACAACTTGCCACCCGCCAAACCGTTCGACCAGATTGAGGAGTGGTAGCCGTGGACGAATATCCCATCATCGACCTGTCCCACCTGCTGCCGGCGGCCCAGGGCTTGGCCCGTCTTCCGGCGGACGAGCGCATCCAGCGCCTTCGCGCCGACCGCTGGATCGGCTATCCGCGCGCAGTCGAGGCGCTGAACCGGCTGGAAGCCCTTTATGCGTGGCCAAACAAGCAACGCATGCCCAACCTGCTGCTGGTTGGCCCGACCAACAATGGCAAGTCGATGATCGTCGAGAAGTTCCGCCGCACCCACCCGGCCAGCTCCGACGCCGACCAGGAGCACATCCCGGTGTTGGTCGTGCAGATGCCGTCCGAGCCGTCCGTGATCCGCTTCTACGTCGCGCTGCTCGCCGCGATGGGCGCGCCGCTGCGCCCACGCCCACGGTTGCCGGAAATGGAGCAACTGGCTCTGGCACTGCTGCGCAAGGTCGGCGTGCGCATGCTGGTGATCGACGAGCTGCACAACGTGCTGGCCGGCAACAGCGTCAACCGCCGGGAATTCCTCAACCTGCTGCGCTTCCTCGGCAACGAACTGCGCATCCCGTTGGTTGGGGTAGGCACGCGCGACGCCTACCTAGCCATCCGCTCCGATGACCAGTTGGAAAATCGCTTCGAGCCGATGATGCTGCCGGTATGGGAGGCCAACGACGATTGCTGCTCACTGCTGGCCAGCTTCGCCGCTTCGCTCCCGCTGCGCCGGCCTTCCCCAATTGCCACGCTGGACATGGCTCGCTACCTGCTCACACGCAGCGAGGGCACCATAGGGGAACTGGCGCACTTGCTGATGGCGGCGGCCATCGTCGCCGTGGAGAGCGGCGAGGAAGCGATCAACCATCGCACACTCAGCATGGCCTGTCGACAACCTCTCGCGCAACCAAGACATCGCGGTCGGACTGCAAGTGATCTTGAAGCCACGGGCCCGTCCCACCCCGACATGGACCTCGATGCCCGAACGGACGTTAGATTTCGAGTTCTAGGCGTTCTGCGATGAAGGTTGGATCCCAGCCGGGATTGAAAGTGTCGACGTGGGTGAATCCGAGCCGCTCGTATAGGCCACGCAGGTTCGGGTGGCAGTCGAGCCGCAGCTTGGCGCACCCTGCGTTCGCGCGGCATGGCGGCAAGCCTCGATCAGCGCGGAGCTGACACCCCGGCCCGCATGTGTCCGTCGCACCGCGAGCTTGTGCAGATATGCGGCCTCCCCCTTGAGGGCGTCGGGCCAGAACTCGGGATCCTCGGCCGACAAGGTGCAACAGCCGACGATGCCGTCGCTGCAACTCGCGACTAGGAGCTCGGATCTCAGGACGAAGGTCTCCGCGAATGTCCGGTCGATCCGCGCGACGTCCCAGGCGGGCGTTCCCTTGGCGGACATCCACGCCGCAGCGTCGTGCATCAGCCGCACAACCTCGTCGATATCACCCGAGCAGGCGACCCGAACGTTCGGAGGCTCCTCGCTGTCCATTCGCTCCCCTGGCGCGGTATGAACCGCCGCCTCATAGTGCAGTTTGATCCTGACGAGCCCAGCATGTCTGCGCCCACCTTCGCGGAACCTGACCAGGGTCCGCTAGCGGGCGGCCGGAAGGTGAATGCTAGGCATGATCTAACCCTCGGTCTCTGGCGTCGCGACTGCGAAATTTCGCGAGGGTTTCCGAGAAGGTGATTGCGCTTCGCAGATCTCCAGGCGCGTGGGTGCGGACGTAGTCAGCGCCATTGCCGATCGCGTGAAGTTCCGCCGCAAGGCTCGCTGGACCCAGATCCTTTACAGGAAGGCCAACGGTGGCGCCCAAGAAGGATTTCCGCGACACCGAGACCAATAGCGGAAGCCCCAACGCCGACTTCAGCTTTTGAAGGTTCGACAGCACGTGCAGCGATGTTTCCGGTGCGGGGCTCAAGAAAAATCCCATCCCCGGATCGAGGATGAGCCGGTCGGCAGCGACCCCGCTCCGTCGCAAGGCGGAAACCCGCGCCTCGAAGAACCGCACAATCTCGTCGAGCGCGTCTTCGGGTCGAAGGTGACCGGTGCGGGTGGCGATGCCATCCCGCTGCGCTGAGTGCATAACCACCAGCCTGCAGTCCGCCTCAGCAATATCGGGATAGAGCGCAGGGTCAGGAAATCCTTGGATATCGTTCAGGTAGCCCACGCCGCGCTTGAGCGCATAGCGCTGGGTTTCCGGTTGGAAGCTGTCGATTGAAACACGGTGCATCTGATCGGACAGGGCGTCTAAGAGCGGCGCAATACGTCTGATCTCATCGGCCGGCGATACAGGCCTCGCGTCCGGATGGCTGGCGGCCGGTCCGACATCCACGACGTCTGATCCGACTCGCAGCATTTCGATCGCCGCGGTGACAGCGCCGGCGGGGTCTAGCCGCCGGCTCTCATCGAAGAAGGAGTCCTCGGTGAGATTCAGAATGCCGAACACCGTCACCATGGCGTCGGCCTCCGCAGCGACTTCCACGATGGGGATCGGGCGAGCAAAAAGGCAGCAATTATGAGCCCCATACCTACAAAGCCCCACGCATCAAGCTTTTGCCCATGAAGCAACCAGGCAATGGCTGTAATTATGACGACGCCGAGTCCCGACCAGACTGCATAAGCAACACCGACAGGGATGGATTTCAGAACCAGAGAAAGAAAATAAAATGCGATGCCATAACCGATTATGACAACGGCGGAAGGGGCAAGCTTAGTAAAGCCCTCGCTAGATTTTAATGCGGATGTTGCGATTACTTCGCCAACTATTGCGATAACAAGAAAAAGCCAGCCTTTCATGATATATCTCCCAATTTGTGTAGGGCTTATTATGCACGCTTAAAAATAATAAAAGCAGACTTGACCTGATAGTTTGGCTGTGAGCAATTATGTGCTTAGTGCATCTAACATACGCTTCACCCGCAACCCGAGCCTGGCGCGCAATCTGCCACAAGGATTAAACTAGCAGATTGCGTGACAGGCCGGGTTGTCGAGGGGAAAGCGATTGTTAGGCTGTCATTTTTACCCTAATCATTTATCTTCTTCCACATCCAAATATCTGGCTTCCTTTTTCCATTTGCATCGGGTATTACTCCGACAATGGAATACCCACATTTTTGATAGAATTCGTACGGATGATTTTTTATGTTTTTAATAGTCCTTATCTCATCAAGAATATTTTCGCCGTAAAGATCAACAGCTGATAATGAAGTTTTAAAGTATTCATCGTCAGTTCCCAATACTATTCCAATTATTCCAATTTGCTTTGCTTTTTTTTCTAATTCATTTATTAAAAGTCTTCCAATACCTTTATTCTGATATTGAGTACTTATTACCAAGGGATGTAATTCCCATGTTAATTTGTACATGGGCCTAAGGCCAATCCATCCAAGCAATTTTTCATTTTCATGTATTCCAAGACATATGTTTGGCTTCTCAATGCATTCTTCAACTTCTTTAGTAGCACTTTTCATGTCAGGCCAGGAATTATTACCGATATCTAGGAATGATTTCGTTAAGATTCTAGCCGCCAGAATAATATATTCGTTTGATTCACCTATTTCGCAGAACTCATACGCCATTCAAAGTCTCCGAGTAGCCATAAAGTCTTCCGCGCGAAGCGCGTCAGCCTAACGCCTGAATTAAGCCGCGCCGCGAAGCGGCGTCGGCTTGGACGAATTGTTAGGCCGCATATCGCGACCTGAAAGCGGCACGCAAGACCTCAACCTTTTCCGCCCCGAGTGAGGTGCATGCGAGCCTGTAGGACTCTATGTGCTTTGTAGGCCAGTCCACTGGTGGTACTTCATCGGCATAGTAAAAGTAATCCCAGATGATCGCCTCCCAGCTGTTACAACGGACTGGCCGCCCGGCGATGACGCCCTCAGCCGCCTCTGGGCACGAGCCCTGCGGAGCCTCCGCGATTTCATACGCTTCGTCTGCCCACCAAGCAGGTTCGCAGTCAAGTAACTCATCCCCGATCTCCGCTAAGAATCCATAGTCCAACTCCTCCATGACGCGCCCGCCGAGCATTTCAACTATTGCCTCGAGCTCGCCGCGCCTCTCGCCGGGAAACGTCAGATCAATATCATCGTGCTTGCGTGTTACACGCCCTAGCCGTGCATCGATCGCCCAGCCCCCACCGATCCAGAGCGGCAGATTTCGCTCATCTGCCGCAGCTAGAATTTTGTGTATCAATGTGACCTGCGTTGTGTCCATGCGGCCTAACTTTGTTTTAGGGCGACTGCCCTGCTGCGTAACATCGTTGCTGCTCCATAACATCAAACATCGACCCACGGCGTAACGCGCTTGCTGCTTGGATGCCCGAGGCATAGACTGTACAAAAAAACAGTCATAACAAGCCATGAAAACCGCCACTGCGCCGTTACCACCGCTGCGTTCGGTCAAGGTTCTGGACCAGTTGCGTGAGCGCATACGCTACTTGCATTACAGCTTACCAACCGAACAGGCTTATGTCCACTGGGTTCGTGCCTTCATCCGTTTCCACGGTGTGCGTCACCCGGCAACCTTGGGCAGCAGCGAAGTCGAGGCATTTCTGTCCTGGCTGGCGAACGAGCGCAAGGTTTCGGTCTCCACGCATCGTCAGGCATTGGCGGCCTTGCTGTTCTTCTACGGCAAGGTGCTGTGCACGGATCTGCCCTGGCTTCAGGAGATCGGAAGACCTCGGCCGTCGCGGCGCTTGCCGGTGGTGCTGACCCCGGATGAAGTGGTTCGCATCCTCGGTTTTCTGGAAGGCGAGCATCGTTTGTTCGCCCAGCTTCTGTATGGAACGGGCATGCGGATCAGTGAGGGTTTGCAACTGCGGGTCAAGGATCTGGATTTCGATCACGGCACGATCATCGTGCGGGAGGGCAAGGGCTCCAAGGATCGGGCCTTGATGTTACCCGAGAGCTTGGCACCCAGCCTGCGCGAGCAGCTGTCGCGTGCACGGGCATGGTGGCTGAAGGACCAGGCCGAGGGCCGCAGCGGCGTTGCGCTTCCCGACGCCCTTGAGCGGAAGTATCCGCGCGCCGGGCATTCCTGGCCGTGGTTCTGGGTTTTTGCGCAGCACACGCATTCGACCGATCCACGGAGCGGTGTCGTGCGTCGCCATCACATGTATGACCAGACCTTTCAGCGCGCCTTCAAACGTGCCGTAGAACAAGCAGGCATCACGAAGCCCGCCACACCGCACACCCTCCGCCACTCGTTCGCGACGGCCTTGCTCCGCAGCGGTTACGACATTCGAACCGTGCAGGATCTGCTCGGCCATTCCGACGTCTCTACGACGATGATTTACACGCATGTGCTGAAAGTTGGCGGTGCCGGAGTGCGCTCACCGCTTGATGCGCTGCCGCCCCTCACTAGTGAGAGGTAGGGCAGCGCAAGTCAATCCTGGCGGATTCACTACCCCTGCGCGAAGGCCATCGGTGCCGCATCGAACGGCCGGTTGCGGAAAGTCCTCCCTGCGTCCGCTGATGGCCGGCAGCAGCCCGTCGTTGCCTGATGGATCCAACCCCTCCGCTGCTATAGTGCAGTCGGCTTCTGACGTTCAGTGCAGCCGTCTTCTGAAAACGACATCAGAATAGAGTTAAATTTCCTATTGATTGACATATTCCGTCAAAGGTAATAGATTTCATCCTGACACTTTTGCCTTTGGAGGCATCTTGCAAGGTCAACGCATCGGCTATGTCCGCGTCAGCAGCTTCGACCAGAACCCGGAACGGCAATTGGAGGGTGTTCAGGTGGCGCGGGTGTTCACCGACAAGGCTTCTGGCAAGGACCCCCAGCGTCCCGAGCTGGAAAGGCTGCTGGCCTTCGTCCGCGAGGGCGACACCGTGGTGGTGCATAGCATGGACAGGCTGGCACGCAACCTTGATGACCTGCGCCGCATCGTCCAAGGGCTGACACAACGGGGCGTGCGCATGGAGTTCGTCAAAGAAGGGCTGAAGTTCACCGGCGAGGACTCACCGATGGCCAATCTGATGCTGTCGGTCATGGGAGCCTTCGCTGAGTTCGAGCGCGCCCTGATCCGCGAACGTCAGCGCGAGGGAATCGTGCTGGCCAAGCAGCGCGGTGCCTACCGGGGACGAAAGAAATCGCTGAACAGCGAACAAATTGCCGAGTTGAAACGGCGAGTTGCGGCAGGCGACCAAAAAACCTTGGTGGCCCGTGACTTCGGCATCAGCCGCGAAACCTTGTACCAGTACCTGCGGGAAGACTGACCATGCCACGCCGCTCAATCCTGTCCGCCACCGAGCGCGAAAGCCTGCTGGCACTGCCAGATGCCAAAGACGAACTGATACGGCACTACACGTTCAACGAAACCGACCTGTCGGTGATCCGTCAGCGTCGCGGCGCCGCGAATCGATTGGGCTTCGCTGTGCAGCTTTGCTACTTGCGATTCCCTGGCACCTTTTTGGGCGTCGATGAGCCTCCGTTTCCGCCCCTGTTGCGCATGGTGGCCGCGCAACTCAAGATGCCAGTGGAAAGTTGGAGCGAGTACGGCCAGCGCGAACAGACACGGCGGGAGCACTTGGTCGAGCTGCAAACGGTTTTTGGGTTCAAGCCCTTCACCATGAGCCACTATCGGCAAGCCGTGCATACATTGACCGAGCTGGCCTTGCAGACCGACAAAGGCATCGTGCTGGCGAGCGCACTTGTCGAGAATCTGCGGCGGCAGAGCATTATCCTGCCCGCCATGAATGCCATCGAGCGCGCAAGCGCCGAGGCCATCACCCGTGCCAACCGACGCATTTACGCGGCGCTGACCGATTCTTTGTTATCACCCCACCGTCAGCGCCTGGACGAACTTCTCAAGCGCAAGGACGGCAGTAAAGTGACGTGGCTGGCATGGCTGCGCCAGTCGCCTGCCAAACCGAACTCTCGCCACATGCTCGAACATATTGAGCGCCTGAAATCCTGGCAAGCACTTGATCTGCCCGCAGGCATCGAGCGGCAGGTTCACCAGAACCGCCTGCTCAAAATCGCTCGTGAAGGTGGCCAGATGACGCCTGCTGATCTGGCAAAGTTCGAGGTGCAACGACGCTATGCCACGCTGGTAGCGCTGGCCATCGAAGGCATGGCCACCGTCACCGATGAAATCATCGACCTTCACGATCGCATCATCGGCAAGCTGTTCAACGCGGCCAAGAACAAGCATCAGCAGCAGTTCCAGGCTTCCGGCAAGGCGATCAACGACAAGGTGCGGATGTATGGGCGCATCGGTCAAGCGTTGATTGAGGCCAAGCAAAGCGGCAGCGATCCGTTCGCCGCCATCGAGGCCGTTATGCCCTGGGACACCTTCGCCGCCAGCGTCACCGAAGCGCAAACATTGGCGCGGCCTGCCGACTTTGATTTCCTGCACCACATCGGTGAAAGCTATGCCACGCTACGCCGCTACGCGCCGCAGTTCCTGGGCGTGCTCAAATTGCGGGCTGCGCCCGCCGCCAAGGGTGTGCTCGATGCCATCGACATGCTGCGCGGCATGAACAGCGACAGCGCGCGCAAGGTGCCCGCCGATGCGCCAACCGCATTCATCAAGCCGCGCTGGGCAAAGCTGGTTCTGACCGACGACGGCATCGACCGGCGTTACTACGAGTTATGCGCCCTGTCGGAGCTGAAGAACGCGCTGCGCTCCGGTGATGTCTGGGTGCAGGGTTCTCGCCAGTTCAAGGACTTCGACGAATACCTGGTGCCGGTCGAGAAGTTCGCCACTTTGAAGCTGGCCAGCGAATTGCCGCTGGCAGTGGCCACCGACTGCGACCAATACCTGCATGACCGGTTGGAATTGTTGGAGGCGCAACTCGCCACAGTCAACCGCATGGCTGCGGCCAACGACTTACCGGATGCCATCATCACCACCGCGTCAGGCCTGAAGATCACGCCGCTGGACGCGGCAGTACCAGACGCCGCGCAAGCCATGATCGACCAGACAGCTATGCTGCTGCCGCACCTCAAAATCACCGAGTTGCTGATGGAGGTCGATGAATGGACGGGCTTCACCCGCCACTTCACACACCTGAAGACCAGCGACACGGCCAAGGACAAAACCTTGCTGTTGACGACGATCCTGGCCGACGCGATCAACCTGGGTCTGACCAAAATGGCCGAGTCCTGCCCTGGCACCACCTACGCCAAGCTGTCCTGGCTGCAAGCCTGGCACATCCGCGATGAAACCTATTCGACGGCGCTGGCCGAGCTGGTGAATGCGCAGTTTCGGCAACCCTTCGCCGGCAACTGGGGTGACGGCACCACGTCATCGTCGGACGGCC
>NZ_KV787887.1:0-28958 GCF_001807145.1 Enterobacter sp. HMSC16D10 | reverse complement strand
TGGACGACGGTCTGCGTTTCGCAATCCGTGAAGGTGGCCGTACCGTTGGCGCGGGCGTGGTTGCTAAAGTTCTCGGCTAATTGCTGATAACATTTGACGCAATGCGCAATAAAAGGGCATCATTTGATGCCCTTTTTGCACGCTTTCACGTCAGAACCTGGCTCATCAGTGATTATTTTTGTCATAATCATTGCTGAGACAGGCTCTGCAGAGAGCGTATAATTCGAAAAGCGAATTAGCATTTCGATTTGGTTTGCCTCGCAATCGCGGGGTGAAAATGTTTGTAGAATACTTCTGACAGGTTGGTTTATGAGTGCGAATACCGAAGCTCAAGGGAGCGGGCGCGGCCTGGAAGCGATGAAATGGGTAGTAGTAGCCGTTCTGCTGATCGTAGCGATTGTCGGCAACTACCTTTATCGTGACATGATGCTGCCGCTACGCGCGCTTGCAGTGGTAATTCTGATTGCTGCAGCGGGTGGTGTCGCGCTGTTGACGACGAAAGGCAAAGCGACCGTCGCTTTTGCTCGCGAAGCGCGTACCGAAGTCCGTAAGGTAATTTGGCCGACTCGCCAGGAAACATTGCACACCACGCTGATCGTAGCGGCGGTTACCGCTGTAATGTCACTGATCCTGTGGGGACTGGATGGTATTCTGGTTCGCCTGGTATCCTTTATCACTGGCCTGAGGTTCTGAGATGTCTGAAGCCCCTAAAAAGCGCTGGTACGTCGTTCAGGCGTTTTCCGGTTTTGAAGGCCGCGTAGCAACGTCGCTGCGTGAGCATATCAAATTACACAACATGGAAGAGTTATTTGGCGAAGTTATGGTTCCGACCGAAGAAGTGGTCGAGATCCGTGGCGGCCAGCGTCGCAAAAGCGAGCGCAAATTCTTCCCGGGTTACGTGCTGGTTCAGATGGTAATGAACGACGCGAGCTGGCACCTGGTGCGCAGCGTACCGCGCGTGATGGGCTTTATCGGCGGCACGTCTGACCGTCCGGCGCCAATCAGCGACAAAGAAGTGGATGCGATTATGAACCGCCTGCAGCAGGTTGGCGATAAGCCGCGTCCGAAAACGCTGTTTGAACCGGGTGAAATGGTTCGTGTTAATGACGGTCCGTTTGCTGACTTTAACGGCGTCGTTGAAGAAGTGGACTACGAAAAGTCCCGCCTGAAAGTTTCTGTATCTATCTTCGGTCGTGCGACCCCGGTAGAACTGGACTTTGCGCAGGTCGAAAAAGCCTAAGCAGCGATCAAAAAAGCGACGATTTAATCGTTGCACAGGGCGCGAGATTGGAATACAATTTCGCGCCTTTTGTTTTTATGGGCCCGGCCCGTAAAACGAATTTTATTCACGGGGAGCCTCACTGAGGCGCTATTACCCAATCAGAGGATTTTAGAATGGCTAAGAAAGTACAAGCCTACGTCAAGCTGCAGGTTGCAGCTGGTATGGCGAACCCAAGTCCACCAGTTGGTCCAGCTCTGGGTCAGCAGGGTGTGAACATCATGGAATTCTGTAAAGCGTTCAACGCAAAAACGGAATCCCTGGAAAAAGGTCTGCCAATCCCAGTCGTAATCACTGTTTACGCTGACCGTTCTTTCACTTTCGTTACCAAAACCCCTCCAGCAGCTGTTCTGCTGAAGAAAGCGGCTGGTATCAAGTCTGGTTCCGGTAAACCGAACAAAGACAAAGTGGGTAAAATTTCCCGCGCTCAGCTGCAGGAAATCGCGCAGACCAAAGCTGCCGACATGACTGGTGCCGACATTGAAGCGATGACTCGCTCAATCGAAGGTACTGCACGTTCCATGGGCCTGGTAGTGGAGGACTAAGAAATGGCTAAACTGACCAAGCGCATGTCCGTGATCCGTGACAAAGTTGATGCGACCAAACAGTACGACATCAACGAAGCTATCGCTCTGCTGAAAGAACTGGCAACTGCTAAGTTCGTAGAAAGCGTTGACGTTGCCGTTAACCTGGGCATCGACGCGCGTAAATCCGATCAGAACGTTCGTGGCGCAACTGTACTGCCACACGGTACTGGCCGTTCCGTTCGCGTAGCTGTATTTGCTCAGGGTGCAAACGCTGAAGCTGCTAAAGCTGCCGGCGCTGAACTGGTAGGTATGGAAGATCTGGCTGATCAGATCAAGAAAGGCGAAATGAACTTTGACGTTGTTATTGCTTCTCCAGATGCAATGCGCGTTGTTGGCCAGCTGGGCCAGGTTCTGGGTCCACGCGGCCTGATGCCAAACCCGAAAGTGGGTACTGTAACCCCTAACGTTGCTGAAGCGGTTAAGAACGCTAAAGCAGGTCAGGTTCGTTATCGTAACGACAAAAACGGCATCATCCACACCACCATCGGTAAAGTGGACTTTGACGCTGACAAACTGAAAGAAAACCTGGAAGCTCTGCTGGTTGCGCTGAAAAAAGCAAAACCAACTCAGGCAAAAGGCGTGTACATCAAGAAAGTTAGCATCTCCACCACCATGGGTGCAGGTGTTGCAGTTGACCAGGCTGGCCTGAGCGCTGCTGCAAACTAATGCCTTTACGTGGGCGGTGATTTTGTCTACAATCTTACCCCCACGTTTGCTAACAATAGTTAGCGGCTAAAAGAATTGTTCGTTGGAGCCTGGCCTAATCCAGGCCTCCGTCGAAGACCGCAGGTGTTTCGCAAGAGACTTAATCCCCTGCGTAGACGGTGACAGAACGCTAAGATTATTTTTGGATACTCTGGCTTGTTTCTGCTCACCGTATTAAGACGCTCTTTCCGTTGGGGAGAGTGAAGTGAGTTCCGGAACATGAGTTCCGGCAAACATCCAGGAGCAAAGCTAATGGCTTTAAATCTTCAAGACAAACAAGCGATTGTTGCTGAAGTCAGCGAAGTAGCCAAAGGCGCGCTGTCTGCAGTAGTTGCGGATTCCCGTGGCGTTACTGTAGACAAAATGACTGAACTGCGTAAAGCAGGTCGTGAAGCTGGCGTATACATGCGTGTTGTTCGTAACACCCTGCTGCGCCGCGTAGTTGAAGGTACTCAGTTCGAGTGCCTGAAAGACACGTTTGTTGGTCCGACCCTGATTGCATACTCTATGGAACACCCGGGCGCTGCTGCTCGTCTGTTCAAAGAGTTCGCGAAAGCGAATGCAAAATTTGAGGTCAAAGCTGCAGCCTTTGAAGGTGAGTTGATCCCGGCATCGCAAATCGATCGCCTGGCAACCCTGCCGACCTACGAAGAAGCAATTGCACGCCTGATGGCAACCATGAAAGAAGCTGCGGCTGGCAAACTGGTTCGCACTCTGGCTGCTGTACGCGATGCGAAAGAAGCTGCTTAATCGCAGTTATCTTTATAAAGCATTTGCTTACGTATAAACTTATTCTGATTTTCAGGAACAATTTAAATGTCTATCACTAAAGATCAAATCATTGAAGCAGTAGCAGCTATGTCCGTAATGGACGTTGTAGAGCTGGTTTCTGCAATGGAAGAAAAATTCGGTGTTTCTGCTGCTGCTGCTGTAGCTGTAGCTGCGGGCCCGGCTGAAGCTGCTGAAGAAAAAACTGAATTCGACGTAATTCTGAAAGCTGCTGGCGCGAACAAAGTTGCTGTTATCAAAGCAGTACGTGGCGCAACTGGCCTGGGTCTGAAAGAAGCTAAAGACCTGGTAGAATCTGCTCCAGCTGCGCTGAAAGAAGGCGTGAGCAAAGACGACGCAGAAGCACTGAAAAAATCTCTGGAAGAAGCTGGCGCTGAAGTTGAAGTTAAATAAGCCAACTTTTCTGGTTGCAGCCTAAGTCATTAGGCTGATGGCTGGTGACTTTTTAGTCACCAGCCTTTTTGCGCTGTAAGGCATCAGTAGCATTTCACACTGTTTGACTGCTGATTGTCCTGACAATGCTTGTTTCTATCGACGACTTAATATACTGCGACAGGGTGCTCGCTCTGTGTAAATCGCAATGAAATGGTTTAAGCGTGATAGCAACAGGTATTGCGGAAAGTATTCAATTTTCCGGTCCACAAAATGGTGTTGCACAAACTGTCCCTTCGTCGGACAGATGGGTCGACTTGTCAGCGAGCTGAGGAACCCTATGGTTTACTCCTATACCGAGAAAAAACGTATTCGTAAGGATTTTGGTAAACGTCCACAAGTTCTGGACATTCCATATCTCCTTTCTATCCAGCTTGACTCGTTCCAGAAGTTTATCGAGCAAGATCCTGAAGGGCAGTACGGTCTGGAAGCAGCCTTCCGCTCCGTGTTCCCGATTCAGAGCTACAGCGGTAACTCCGAGCTGCAGTACGTCAGCTACCGCCTTGGCGAACCGGTGTTTGACGTTCAGGAATGTCAGATCCGTGGCGTGACCTATTCCGCACCGCTGCGCGTGAAACTGCGTCTGGTGATCTACGAGCGCGAAGCGCCGGAAGGCACCGTAAAAGACATTAAAGAACAAGAAGTCTACATGGGTGAAATTCCACTCATGACGGACAACGGTACTTTCGTTATTAACGGTACTGAGCGTGTTATCGTTTCCCAGCTGCATCGTAGCCCGGGCGTCTTCTTCGACAGCGATAAAGGTAAAACGCACTCTTCCGGTAAAGTACTGTATAACGCACGCATCATTCCTTACCGTGGTTCCTGGCTGGACTTCGAGTTCGATCCAAAAGACAACCTGTTTGTCCGTATCGACCGTCGTCGTAAACTGCCTGCAACCATCATTCTGCGTGCACTGAACTATACCACTGAGCAGATCCTTGACCTGTTCTTTGAGAAAGTGATCTTTGAAATCCGCGACAACAAGCTGCAGATGGAGCTGGTGCCGGAACGTCTGCGTGGTGAGACCGCGTCGTTCGACATCGAAGCCGACGGCAAAGTGTATGTGGAAAAAGGTCGCCGTATCACCGCGCGCCACATCCGCCAGCTGGAAAAAGATGATATCAAACACATCGAAGTTCCGGTTGAATACATTGCAGGAAAAGTAGCCGCGAAAGATTACGTTGATGAATCAACTGGCGAGCTGATCTGCCCGGCTAACATGGAGCTGAGCCTGGATCTGCTGGCTAAGCTGAGTCAGGCTGGCCACAAACGTATCGAAACGCTGTTCACCAACGATCTGGACCACGGTCCGTACATCTCTGAGACTGTACGCGTCGACCCAACCAACGATCGTCTGAGCGCGCTGGTTGAAATCTACCGCATGATGCGTCCTGGTGAGCCACCAACTCGCGAAGCGGCTGAAAGCCTGTTCGAGAACCTGTTCTTCTCCGAAGACCGCTACGATCTATCCGCGGTTGGTCGTATGAAGTTCAACCGTTCTCTGCTGCGCGACGAAATCGAAGGTTCCGGTATCCTGAGCAAAGACGACATCATCGAAGTGATGAAGAAGCTCATCGATATCCGTAACGGCAAAGGCGAAGTGGACGACATCGACCACCTCGGCAACCGTCGTATCCGTTCCGTAGGCGAAATGGCGGAAAACCAGTTCCGCGTTGGCCTGGTACGTGTAGAGCGTGCGGTGAAAGAGCGTCTGTCTCTGGGCGATCTGGATACCCTGATGCCTCAGGATATGATCAACGCCAAGCCGATTTCTGCAGCAGTGAAAGAGTTCTTCGGTTCCAGCCAGCTGTCTCAGTTCATGGACCAGAACAACCCGCTGTCTGAGATTACGCACAAGCGTCGTATCTCTGCACTCGGCCCAGGCGGTCTGACCCGTGAGCGTGCAGGCTTCGAAGTTCGAGACGTACACCCGACCCACTACGGTCGCGTATGTCCAATCGAAACGCCTGAAGGTCCAAACATCGGTCTGATCAACTCCCTGTCCGTGTACGCACAGACTAACGAATACGGTTTCCTCGAGACCCCGTACCGTAAAGTGACCGACGGTGTTGTTACCGACGAAATTCATTACCTGTCTGCTATCGAAGAAGGCAACTACGTTATCGCTCAGGCGAACTCCAACCTGGATGACGAAGGCCACTTTGTAGAAGATCTGGTTACCTGCCGTAGCAAAGGCGAATCCAGCTTGTTCAGCCGCGACCAGGTTGACTACATGGACGTATCCACCCAGCAGGTGGTATCCGTCGGTGCGTCCCTGATCCCGTTCCTGGAACACGATGACGCCAACCGTGCATTGATGGGTGCGAACATGCAACGTCAGGCCGTTCCAACTCTGCGTGCTGATAAGCCGCTGGTTGGTACCGGTATGGAACGTGCTGTTGCCGTTGACTCCGGTGTTACTGCAGTTGCTAAGCGTGGCGGTACTGTTCAGTACGTGGATGCCTCCCGTATCGTTATCAAAGTTAACGAAGACGAGATGTACCCGGGCGAAGCAGGTATCGACATTTATAACCTGACCAAATACACCCGTTCTAACCAGAACACCTGTATCAACCAGATGCCTTGCGTATCTCTGGGTGAGCCAGTTGAGCGCGGCGACGTGCTGGCAGACGGTCCGTCCACCGACCTCGGTGAACTGGCTCTCGGTCAGAACATGCGCGTAGCGTTCATGCCGTGGAACGGTTACAACTTCGAAGACTCCATCCTCGTCTCCGAGCGTGTGGTTCAGGAAGATCGTTTCACCACCATCCACATTCAGGAACTGGCGTGTGTGTCCCGTGACACCAAGCTGGGGCCAGAAGAGATCACTGCTGACATCCCTAACGTGGGTGAAGCTGCGCTCTCCAAACTGGATGAATCCGGTATTGTTTACATCGGTGCGGAAGTGACCGGCGGCGACATTCTGGTGGGTAAGGTTACGCCGAAAGGTGAAACCCAGCTGACGCCAGAAGAGAAACTGCTGCGTGCCATCTTCGGTGAGAAAGCGTCTGACGTTAAAGACTCTTCTCTGCGCGTACCAAACGGTGTTTCCGGTACGGTTATCGACGTTCAGGTCTTCACTCGTGATGGCGTTGAGAAAGATAAGCGTGCGCTGGAAATCGAAGAGATGCAGCTCAAACAGGCTAAGAAAGACCTGTCTGAAGAACTGCAGATCCTCGAAGCGGGTCTGTTCAGCCGTATCTATGCGGTGCTGGTTGCCGGTGGCGTTGAAGCTGAGAAGCTCGACAAACTGCCACGCGATCGCTGGCTGGAACTGGGCCTGACCGACGAAGAGAAACAAAATCAGCTGGAACAGCTGGCTGAGCAGTATGACGAACTGAAACACGAGTTCGAGAAAAAACTCGAAGCGAAACGCCGCAAAATCACTCAGGGCGACGATCTGGCTCCAGGCGTGCTGAAGATTGTTAAGGTCTATCTGGCTGTTAAACGTCAGATCCAGCCTGGTGATAAGATGGCAGGTCGTCACGGTAACAAGGGTGTTATCTCTAAGATCAACCCGATCGAAGATATGCCGCACGATGCTAACGGTACGCCGGTAGATATCGTACTGAACCCACTGGGTGTACCGTCTCGTATGAACATTGGTCAGATCCTGGAAACTCACCTGGGTATGGCTGCGAAAGGCATCGGCGACAAGATTAACGCCATGCTGAAACAGCAGCAGGAAGTCGCGAAACTGCGCGAATTCATCCAGCGTGCCTACGATCTGGGTACCGACGTGCGTCAGAAAGTCGACCTGAACACCTTCAGCGATGAAGAAGTGCTGCGTCTGGCAGAGAACCTGCGCAAAGGTATGCCAATTGCAACGCCGGTATTCGACGGTGCAAAAGAAGCTGAAATTAAAGAGCTGCTGCAACTGGGTGGTCTGCCAACGTCTGGTCAGATTACGCTGTTTGACGGCCGTACCGGTGAACAGTTCGAACGTCCGGTAACCGTAGGTTACATGTACATGCTGAAACTGAACCACCTGGTCGACGACAAAATGCACGCTCGTTCTACCGGTTCTTACAGCCTGGTTACTCAGCAGCCGCTGGGTGGTAAGGCACAGTTCGGTGGTCAGCGCTTCGGGGAGATGGAAGTGTGGGCGCTGGAAGCATACGGCGCGGCATACACCCTGCAGGAAATGCTCACCGTTAAGTCTGATGACGTGAACGGTCGTACTAAGATGTATAAAAACATCGTGGACGGCAACCATCAGATGGAACCAGGCATGCCAGAATCCTTCAACGTACTGTTGAAAGAGATTCGTTCGCTGGGTATCAACATCGAACTGGAAGACGAGTAATTCTCGCTCAAACAGGTCACTGGTGCCGGGTTAATCCCCGGCACCGGATTGTGCTAACTCCGACGGGAGCAAATCCGTGAAAGATTTATTAAAGTTTCTGAAAGCGCAGACTAAAACCGAAGAGTTTGATGCGATCAAAATTGCTCTGGCTTCGCCAGACATGATCCGTTCATGGTCTTTCGGTGAAGTTAAAAAGCCGGAAACCATCAACTACCGTACGTTCAAACCTGAGCGTGACGGCCTTTTCTGTGCGCGTATTTTCGGGCCAGTAAAAGATTACGAGTGCCTGTGCGGTAAGTACAAGCGCCTGAAACACCGCGGTGTGATCTGTGAGAAGTGCGGCGTTGAAGTGACCCAGACCAAAGTGCGCCGTGAGCGCATGGGCCACATCGAGCTGGCGTCTCCGACTGCTCACATCTGGTTCCTGAAATCACTGCCGTCCCGTATCGGTCTGCTGCTGGATATGCCGCTGCGTGATATCGAACGTGTTCTGTACTTCGAATCTTATGTGGTTATCGAAGGCGGGATGACGAACCTGGAACGTCATCAGATCCTGACTGAAGAGCAGTATCTGGACGCGCTGGAAGAGTTCGGTGACGAATTCGACGCGAAGATGGGTGCGGAAGCTATTCAGGCCCTGCTGAAGAGCATGGATCTGGAGCAAGAGTGCGAGCAGCTGCGTGAAGAGCTGAACGAAACCAACTCCGAAACCAAGCGTAAAAAGCTGACCAAGCGTATCAAACTGCTGGAAGCGTTCGTTCAGTCTGGTAACAAGCCAGAGTGGATGATCCTGACCGTTCTGCCGGTTCTGCCGCCAGATCTGCGTCCACTGGTTCCGCTGGATGGTGGTCGTTTCGCAACGTCCGATCTGAACGATCTGTATCGTCGCGTGATCAACCGTAACAACCGTCTGAAACGTCTGCTGGATCTGGCTGCGCCGGACATCATCGTACGCAACGAAAAACGTATGCTGCAGGAAGCGGTAGATGCCCTGCTGGATAACGGTCGTCGCGGTCGTGCGATCACCGGTTCTAACAAACGTCCTCTGAAATCTTTGGCCGACATGATCAAAGGTAAACAGGGTCGTTTCCGTCAGAACCTGCTCGGTAAGCGTGTTGACTACTCCGGTCGTTCTGTAATCACCGTAGGTCCATACCTGCGTCTGCATCAGTGCGGTCTGCCGAAGAAAATGGCACTGGAGCTGTTCAAACCGTTCATCTACGGCAAGCTGGAACTGCGTGGCCTGGCCACCACCATCAAAGCCGCGAAGAAAATGGTTGAGCGTGAAGAAGCTGTCGTTTGGGATATCCTGGACGAAGTTATCCGCGAACACCCGGTACTGCTGAACCGTGCACCAACCCTGCACCGTCTGGGTATCCAGGCATTTGAGCCAGTCCTGATCGAAGGTAAAGCGATCCAGCTGCACCCGCTGGTTTGTGCGGCATATAACGCCGACTTCGATGGTGACCAGATGGCTGTTCACGTACCGCTGACGCTGGAAGCCCAGCTCGAAGCGCGTGCGCTAATGATGTCTACCAACAACATCCTGTCTCCAGCGAACGGTGAGCCAATCATTGTTCCTTCTCAGGACGTTGTACTGGGTCTGTACTACATGACCCGTGACTGTGTTAACGCCAAAGGCGAAGGCATGGTGCTGACTGGCCCGAAAGAAGCTGAGCGTATTTATCGCGCTGGCCTGGCCTCTCTGCATGCGCGCGTTAAAGTGCGTATCACCGAATACGAAAAAGATGCAAACGGCGAATTCGTTGCGAAAACCAGCCTGAAAGACACGACCGTTGGCCGTGCCATTCTGTGGATGATCGTACCGAAAGGTCTGCCTTTCTCCATCGTCAACCAGGCGCTGGGCAAGAAAGCGATCTCCAAAATGCTGAACACCTGTTACCGCATTCTGGGCTTGAAGCCGACCGTTATCTTCGCTGACCAGACTATGTACACCGGCTTTGCTTATGCAGCGCGTTCAGGTGCATCTGTTGGTATCGATGACATGGTCATCCCAGAGAAGAAACACGAGATCATCTCTGAAGCGGAAGCTGAAGTTGCTGAGATCCAGGAGCAGTTCCAGTCTGGTCTGGTTACCGCGGGCGAACGCTATAACAAAGTTATCGATATCTGGGCAGCGGCGAACGATCGTGTATCCAAAGCGATGATGGACAACCTGCAGACCGAAACCGTGATTAACCGTGACGGCGTAGAAGAGCAGCAGGTTTCCTTCAACAGCATCTACATGATGGCCGACTCCGGTGCGCGTGGTTCTGCAGCACAGATTCGTCAGCTGGCAGGTATGCGTGGTCTGATGGCGAAGCCAGATGGCTCCATCATCGAAACGCCAATCACCGCGAACTTCCGTGAAGGTCTGAACGTACTCCAGTACTTCATCTCCACGCACGGTGCGCGTAAAGGTCTGGCGGATACCGCACTGAAAACCGCGAACTCCGGTTATCTGACGCGTCGTCTGGTAGACGTTGCGCAGGATCTGGTTGTGACCGAAGACGATTGTGGCACCCTCGAAGGTATCACCATGACCCCGGTTATCGAGGGTGGTGATGTTAAAGAGCCACTGCGCGATCGCGTACTGGGTCGTGTGACCGCGGAAGACATCCTGAAGCCGGGCACCGCAGACATTCTGGTTCCACGCAACACCCTGCTGCACGAACAGTGGTGTGACCTGCTGGAAGCGAACTCTGTTGACTCCGTGAAGGTGCGTTCCGTTGTATCCTGTGACACCGACTTTGGTGTATGTGCGCACTGCTACGGTCGTGACCTGGCGCGTGGCCACATCATCAACAAAGGTGAAGCCATCGGCGTTATCGCGGCACAGTCCATCGGTGAACCGGGTACACAGCTGACGATGCGTACGTTCCACATCGGTGGTGCGGCATCTCGTGCGGCTGCTGAATCCAGCATCCAGGTGAAAAACAAAGGTAGCATCAAGCTCAGCAACGCGAAGTCGGTTGTGAACTCCAGCGGTAAACTGGTTATCACTTCACGTAACACCGAGCTGAAGCTGATCGACGAATTCGGTCGTACCAAAGAGAGCTATAAAGTGCCTTACGGTGCGGTTATGGCGAAAGGTGATGGCGAGCAGGTTGCCGGCGGTGAAACCGTTGCAAACTGGGATCCACACACCATGCCGGTTATCACCGAAGTAAGTGGTTTCATCCGCTTCACTGACATGATCGACGGCCAGACCATTACTCGTCAGACTGACGAGCTGACCGGTCTGTCTTCTCTGGTGGTTCTGGATTCTGCTGAACGTACTACCGGCGGTAAAGATCTGCGTCCTGCACTGAAAATCGTTGATGCTCAGGGTAATGACGTTCTGATCCCAGGTACCGATATGCCTGCGCAGTACTTCCTGCCGGGTAAAGCGATTGTACAGCTGGAAGATGGCGTACAGATCAGCTCGGGTGACACCCTGGCGCGTATTCCTCAGGAATCCGGCGGTACCAAGGACATCACCGGTGGTCTGCCACGCGTTGCGGACCTGTTCGAAGCACGTCGTCCGAAAGAGCCGGCAATCCTGGCTGAAATCAGCGGTATCATCTCCTTCGGTAAAGAGACCAAAGGTAAGCGCCGTCTGGTTATCACTCCAGTAGATGGCAGCGAACCGTACGAAGAGATGATTCCTAAGTGGCGTCAGCTCAACGTGTTCGAAGGTGAACGCGTAGAACGTGGTGACGTGGTTTCCGACGGTCCAGAAGCGCCGCACGACATCCTGCGTCTGCGTGGTGTGCATGCTGTTACTCGTTACATCGTTAACGAAGTACAGGACGTATACCGCCTGCAGGGCGTTAAGATTAACGATAAACACATCGAAGTTATCGTTCGTCAGATGCTGCGTAAAGCAACCATCGAAAACGCGGGCAGCTCCGAGTTCCTCGAAGGCGAGCAGGTTGAATACTCACGCGTCAAGATCGCTAACCGCGAACTGGAAGCGAACGGCAAAATCGGTGCGACCTTCTCGCGCGATCTGCTGGGTATCACCAAAGCGTCTCTGGCAACCGAGTCCTTCATCTCTGCAGCATCGTTCCAGGAAACGACTCGTGTCCTGACCGAAGCCGCTGTTGCAGGTAAACGTGATGAACTGCGCGGTCTGAAAGAGAACGTTATCGTGGGTCGTCTGATCCCGGCGGGTACCGGTTATGCGTACCATCAGGATCGTATGCGTCGTCGTGCTGCAGGCGAACTGCCAGCTGCACCGCAGGTTACTGCTGAAGATGCATCCGCGAGCCTGGCAGAACTGCTGAACGCAGGTCTGGGTGGCTCCGACAACGAGTAATCGTTGAGTCGCTAATAAAAAACCCGCTTCGGCGGGTTTTTTTATATCTGCACTATTTCAGTTTACTAATGGGATCCGTCGATACAGCTCAATCATATCGCCCGCCAGGTCCTGTATGACCATGGCGTTCATCAGGTGATCCTGCGAGTGGACGGTGATCAGGTTAACCGGAAGCTTCCCGGTCCCTTCATCAAGACCGATAAGCTGCGTCTGTATGGTGTGCGCATGCTTCACATATTCCCGCGACTCTTCCATCGCTTTTTCGGCTTCGTCAAACTCACCTTTACGCGCCATCTGCAATGCCGTCAGGGCCGCACTGCGCGCCGCGCCTGCGTTAACAAGCAGTTCCATAATCGTGGTTTCTAAGTCTTCCATTATGACTCCAGAAGTTTGAGCGCTTTATCCAGTACGGCATCACCTTTCATCATGCCGTAATCCATCATGTCGATCACCGCGACCTTTTTGCCCAGCGGGTCGGCCTGCGCCTGTAATTTAGCCTGCTCGTATTTAACCTGTGGCCCCAGCAATACGATGTCGGCCGTTGCGATGTTGTCTTTAAACTCCGCAACCGGAACGGCTTTAATGGTGACTTCAACCCCTTTTTTCTGCGCGGCGTCTTTCATACGTTGAACCAGCATGCTGGTTGACATTCCCGCTGCACAGCATAAAACGATGTTCTTCATAATCAGCCTCGATCTACATGTGTTTATTGATAATTATCCCGTGCAGACCGCTTCAACAACCGCTTTACCGCGATTGTGTGTCAGGCATCACAAAGAAACAGGCGTTTTTCTGAAACCGGTTACAATTTTACATTGGCGGGTACCCGGCCCGTCGAAACGGGCAGGGTGAAAGCGAGAGGGTTAGCTGATGGATGTGCGAACGATTCGATTTTTTCCCTGCTGTTTGGCGCTGTAGAGGGCGTTATCAACGCTTCCGACAAATTGTTCCAGCGGTTCAAAATGCCACTCCCCAAGACCGCCGCTGAACGTAACCCGCAGGTTTTCTTCCCGCCAGACGCGTTTTTCAACGGCGGTACGCCACGCTTCCAATAATGAGAGCGCGGAAGACATCTGCTCCGCCTGGAAGATTACGGCGAACTCTTCTCCGCCATAACGGTAAACCGAGACGTGATGTGGCTGCATAATCTGGATCCCTTCACGAGCCACGTTGCGCAGAACGATATCACCGGTCAGGTGACCCAGCGTGTCGTTAATTGACTTAAAGTTATCAATATCCACCAGCGCCATCGCGAAGGGCTGCTGAGCATTCAGCAGCTCTGCGATATCGCTGTCGAACGCGCGTCGGTTTTTACAGCCCGTCAGCGCATCGTGGGTAGCCTGGCGCACATACGCCATTTCGCGCTCTTTATTGGACTGAATCGTGTGGCTCAACATCGCTTCCAGGCGCGGTGCCTCGTTAACGTCGCCAGTTTTGATGGCATTGATAATGTGCATCAGCACGCTACGCGAGGCGTGGCGGAGGTATAAGCCGAAAAGGATGATGATGATGGCCGCCAGCGCAAACCCCCAGCCAACGATCGTCGTTTCGTGGCGGGTGATATCGGGGAGCGTCGCACCGGATACCCGGTAGATGACAAACCAGTCCGGGTTGGTAAACGAGTAATAGTAATACCAGGCGTTGCTTTTCTTGTCGTAAAGATGGCCTTCGCCGCTGGTCATTTTGTCCATCAGCGCTTCGCTCACGTACTGCTTGAAGAGCGCGCCGGTATCCGGATGCAGCACCACAGCACCGTCGCGTTCGACGACGAAGAATTCCCCCTGAACGGGTGCCACCATCTGGCGCAGGGTATAGCCCATTGACGTCAAATCAAGATGAAAGGCGATCGTTCCCTTCAGTCTGCCCTCCGGCGAGATCAACGGCTTATAAAGGGTTACTGTCGGATGGCCGGTAAAGTAGTCCATGTAGGGACGGGTATAGTGGCTGAAGATGCTGGCTTCCGCCTGAGCGACAAACCACGGCCGCGTTCGGGGATCGAAGGTTTTACTCTTCTCCGTGGGGAGCACTTCTGGTGCGCGCAGATAATGCCCCTGCGTATCGGCAAGCGAAATGGAGGAGACGGTCGGCATCAGGTTCTGCAAATGCATGACCATCTGCAGCCCCTGCGTCGGGTTAAGGTTTAGCGTCTCGTTTAGCCTGTCGTCGCGCGCAAAGTACATCGCGGAACGGCCCAGAATATAGTCGTTTTCACGCAGGATAGATTCGGTGTAGTTCACCGCCAGGTTGTGCGTGAAGTTGCTATTGATCTTATGATAATCCTCAAGAAAATCCTTTCGTTGCGAAAGCGTCACCGCGATCGCGATCACCGCAAAACTGCAGAGGATCCCCGCAAAGCTGAGCATAATGGGCCGGGTAAAAGAGAGCTTTTTGCTGTGAAGTGCCATGAGCTGTACATCGTTCCTGATGGTGAATACTTTTCGTCTGCCGATATCCTCTCAGCATAGTCGCTGCCCTGCGGTTAGCGGTGAATTATACGGCACGCGATTTTTGACAGGATGATTTATCTTAAGAACCATTAAGAAAATACTTATTAAAATGGCATGAGCCGTTTTTGCAATGAACCAGAGGCAGGGCGAAACGAGGAAGAAGCTTTTCGCCCTGGTCAGCATCCGTTGCTGACCGTGTGACAATAAAAAACCGGACGATCGCTGACAATCTTCCGGTTTTGCCTTTTCGTCGCGGCTCGACAATTTTTTAACGTGTTGCAGTGCGTTTCAACGTCACTGCGAGGCTCTTCCCAGCCAGCTGTCCCAGTCTTTCCAGACGGGCTGAAGACCCTGCGCCGTCAGGGCGGCGGCGACCGCTTCCGGGCGTCGTCCGTCATGAGGTGCAAATTGTTCCAGTTCCGGATGGTCGTCGGCGTAACCGCCAGGCTGCGTTTTGGAAAACGCGCTGACGTTGTTAATCGCAAGCGGGATGACGCGATCGCGAAACGCCGGGGACTCGCGCGTTGAGAGCGATAATTCCACTTCCGGAGCGAGCAGGCGAAACGCGCAAATGGTCTGCACCAGCTGGCGTTCATCCATCAGCGAAGCCGGTTCAATTCCTCCCGCGCAGGGACGCAGGCGCGGGAAGGAGATGGAGTATCGGCTCTGCCAGTAGTGCTGCTGGAGCCACAGCAAATGTTCCGCCACCATGTAACAATCCACCCGCCAGCTGTCGGAGAGCCCGATCAGCGCACCCAGACCGATTTTGTCGATACCGGCGCGACCCAGCCTGTCCGGCGTTTCCAGGCGGAAGAAGAAATCCTGTTTCTTGCCCTTCAGGTGGTGTCGGGCGTACGTCGCCTCGTGGTAGGTTTCCTGATAGACCATGACGCCGTCCAGCCCGAGCGTTTTGAGCTCCGCGTACTCCTCCTGCGACAGAGGCTGCACTTCCATCTGCAACGACGCAAACTGACGACGAATGGTGGGAAGGTGCCGACGGAAATAGTCCATTCCCACTTTCCCCTGATGTTCGCCCGTGACCAGCAAAAGATGTTCAAAGCCCATTTCACGGATGGCCGCACACTCACGGGCAATCTCAGCCTCATCGAGCGTTTTACGCTTGATGCGGTTGCTCATGGAGAAACCGCAGTAGGTACAGTCATTGGCGCACAGGTTGGAGAGATAGAGCGGCACGTAGAAACTCACCGTGTTGCCAAACCGCTGGCGGGTAAGCCGCTGCGCTCGCTGGGCCATCGGTTCGAGGTAGGCGCTGGCCGCCGGGGAGAGCAGGGCCATCAGATCCTCGCGGGTCAGATGACGGGCCTGCAGCGCGCGCTCCACGTCAGCCGCCGTTTTGCTGTTGATACGCAGGGCAATGTCGTCCCAGCTAAGCTGGCGCCAGCGCTCGGTAAACGTGCTCATGAGATCGCCTCCAGAAAACCGGTCAGCGGGCTGGTGGCCTGCGCCTGGAAACTGCGCGAGCCGGGGCCGGATCCCCTTGCCAGCAGGCCTGCCTCTACGGCCAGGCGGAATGCACGCGCCATCATGACCGGATCGTCGGCAACCGCGATAGCCGTATTGACCAGCACCGCGTCGGCGCCCATCTCCAGCGCCTGCGCGGCATGGCTGGGCACGCCAATGCCCGCATCCACCACCACCGGTACGGTGGCCTGTTCAATAATGATTTCCAGCATCGCGCGGGTCTCCAGCCCCTGGTTGGAGCCAATGGGGGCCCCCAGCGGCATGACGGCAGCGCAACCGACCTCTTCCAGCCGTTTGCACAGGACAGGGTCGGCCCCGCAGTAAGGCAGGACGGTAAACCCTTGCTGAACCAGCTTTTCAGCCGCTTTCAGCGTTTCGATCGGATCGGGCAGCAGCCAGCGGGCATCCGGATGGATTTCCAGCTTCAACCAGCGGGTGCCGAGCGCCTCCCGTGCCAGCTGTGCGGCAAAAATCGCCTCTTCTGCCGTTTTGGCGCCGGAGGTGTTGGGCAACAGCGTGACGCCCGCTTCCAGCAACGGAGCCAGAATGGCATCGCTGTGATGGCGCAGATCCACGCGCTTAAGCGCCAGCGTCACCAGCTGGCTGCCGCTTTCGCGAATGGCCTCCACCATCAGCTGCGGCGAGGCGAATTTTCCGGTTCCGGTAAACAGATGCGAATCAAAATCCTTATCGGCAATACGTAACATCTCAGCCCCCTGCGATAACCTGAAACAGCAGGATCTGGTCGCCTTCATTGACCTGCTGATGTTCCCACTGCTCGCGCGGCAGGATCTGTTGATTGAGCGCCAGCGCCGTTCCCGGCTTGAGCTGACGCAGCTTGTCGAGCAGTGCGGCAACGGTGAGCCCGTCGTCGCAGCTCATCGGCTCATCGTTAAACAGAATGCGCATCGCGGCCTCCGCACACCGGGCAGTGGCTGGCGCGATGCAGCGCCAGATGACGCCAGCCGCTGGAGCGGGCATCAAACAGCCGCAGCGTATTGCGTTCCGTCTCCATGCCGCTGAGCAGCTTGATGGCCTCCAGCGCCTGCATCGTGCTCATCACGCCGACCACCGGACCCAGAATGCCCGCCGTACGGCAGTTGCGCGTCGGCTCGGCATCGTCCGGCCACAGGCAGCGATAGCAGCCCTGCGTCCACGGTGGCGTCAGAACCATCATTTGCCCGCCGAACCCCACCGCGCTGGCGGTGATAAGCGGCGTATGGTTTGCCACGCAGGCGGCGTTGATCGCCTGGCGCGTCGCCATGTTGTCGGTACAGTCCAGCACCACGTCGGCAAGGGCGACTTCACGGTGCAGGCTTTCACCGCCAAGCCGCTCCTGTAGGGCAATCAGTTCGATACCCGGGTTAAGCTGATGCAGCCGCTGCCGGGTGATCTGTGCTTTCGGCTGGTTGATATCCTCGGTGGTAAAGAGGATTTGTCGCTGCAGGTTGCTGAGGTGGACCTCGTCGTCGTCGGCCAGCACCAGCGTGCCGATGCCCGCGCCTGCCAGATAGAGCGCGGCGGGTGTGCCTAATCCCCCCAGGCCAACAATCAGCACCCGGCTGGCCAGCAGTTTTTGCTGCCCGTCGATGGCGATATCTTCCAGCAGGATCTGACGGCTGTAGCGCATAAAGTCGCGATCATTCATCGCCTGCTCCTGCCAGCTGTAACAGCTGTTCAGTGGCGGCCTGCCAGTCTGCGGCCTGGGTGATGGCGCTGACGACGGCGATGCTGCCCACGCCGGTCTCCAGCACTGCCGGGGCGCGTTCCAGGCTGATTCCGCCGATGGCGACGGTGGGGTAGTCGGCAAGGCGTTTAACGTGACCCGCCAGTTGCGTCAGACCCTGCGGAGCGGAGGGCATCTGCTTGGTTTGCGTCGGGAAGACGTGACCGAGCGCGATGTAAGAGGGACGGGCCGCCAGGGCCACGTCGATCTCCATGTCATCGTGTGTTGACACACCAAGACGCAACCCGGCGTCACGGATTGCGCTCAGATCCGTTGTTTCCAGGTCCTCCTGACCCAGATGCACGCCGTACGCCCGGTGCTTAACGGCCAGCCGCCAGTAGTCATTGATAAACAGGCGGGCGTTATACCGACGCCCCAGCGCAATGGCGGCAACCACATCGGCTTCCACCTCCTCATCGCGTTTATCCTTGATGCGCAGCTGGAGGGTGCGAACGCCTGCTTCCAGCAGGCGCGCTATCCACGCCACGCTGTCCACCACCGGATAGAGCCCTAAACGGTAGGGAACGGGTGGGAAATCGGGCTGGTACATTACGCCTCCTCTTTTTTGAGGTAGATTTCGCCGCCTTTGGCGCGGAAGGTTTCGGACATGTCCGCCATACCCACTTCAATGGTTTGCGTGGCGGCGTAGTCGCGCACCTCCTGGCTGATTTTCATCGAGCAGAACTTCGGCCCACACATGGAGCAGAAGTGCGCGACTTTGCCCGATTCCTGCGGCAGGGTTTCGTCGTGGTAGGCGCGGGCGGTGAACGGATCCAGCGCCAGGTTGAACTGGTCTTCCCAGCGGAATTCAAAGCGCGCCTTCGACATGGCGTTATCACGGATTTGCGCGCCCGGGTGGCCTTTGGCCAGATCCGCCGCGTGGGCGGCAATCTTGTAGGTGATCAGCCCCTGCTTCACGTCCTCTTTGTTTGGCAGCCCGAGGTGCTCTTTCGGCGTCACGTAGCAGAGCATGGCGCAGCCGAACCAGCCGATCATCGCCGCGCCAATGCCTGACGTGAAGTGGTCATAGCCCGGCGCGATGTCGGTGGTCAGTGGCCCCAGCGTGTAGAACGGCGCTTCGTGGCAGTGCTCCAGCTCTTCGGTCATGTTGCGGCGGATCATCTGCATCGGCACGTGTCCCGGGCCTTCAATCATCACCTGCACGTCATACTCCCAGGCGATTTTGGTCAGTTCGCCCAGCGTGTGCAGCTCGGCAAACTGCGCTTCGTCGTTGGCGTCGCGGATGGAGCCCGGGCGCAGGCCGTCGCCCAGCGACAGAGAGACATCGTAAGCGGCGCAGATTTCGCAGATCTCGCGGAAGTGTTCGTAAAGGAAGTTCTCCTGGTGATGGGAGAGGCACCACTTCGCCATGATCGAACCGCCGCGCGAGACGATGCCGGTCAGACGCTTCGCGGTCATCGGCACGTAGCGCAGCAGCACGCCCGCGTGAATGGTGAAGTAGTCCACGCCCTGTTCCGCCTGCTCCAGCAGCGTGTCGCGGAACGCTTCCCAGGTAAGGTTTTCGGCGATGCCGTTGACCTTCTCCAGTGCCTGATAAATCGGGACGGTGCCAATCGGAACCGGGCTGTTACGCAGGATCCATTCGCGGGTTTCGTGAATATAGCGGCCGGTGGAGAGATCCATTACCGTGTCCGCGCCCCAGCGCGTTGACCAGACAAGCTTTTCAACCTCTTCTTCGATGGAGGAGGTGACGGCCGAGTTACCGATGTTAGCGTTGACCTTCACCAGGAAGTTGCGGCCGATAATCATCGGCTCGGATTCCGGGTGGTTAATGTTGGCGGGGATGATCGCGCGGCCTGCGGCCACTTCGTCACGCACAAATTCCGGCGTGATGTTCTCCGGCAGGCGTGCGCCAAAGCCTTCGCCTGGGTGTTGGTAGCGCAGCACTTCGCTGCGGATACGCTCGCGGCCCATGTTCTCGCGGATGGCGATGAACTCCATCTCCGGCGTGACGATCCCCTGGCGGGCGTAGTGCAGCTGCGTCACGCATTTGCCCGCTCTGGCGCGTTTTGGCGTCAGCAGGCCGGTAAAGCGCAGCGCGTCCAGACCGTCGTCGGCCAGGCGTTCTTTGGTGTATGCAGAACTGCGTACGCTCAGTTCTTCGCAGTCGTTACGCGCCTCTATCCACGGCTGGCGCAGCTTTGCCAGACCCTGCTGGACGTTAATAGCAACATCAGGATCGCCGTACGGGCCGGAGGTGTCATACACCGGCACGGCTTCGTTGTCTTCATACTGCGGATTCTCTTTGCTGCCGCCGATAAGCGTCGGGCTGAGCTGGATTTCGCGCATCGGGACGCGGATATCGGCCTGCGAGCCGGAAATGTAGATGCGTTTCGAGTTCGGGAAAGCGGTGCCTTCCAGGGTGTCGATGAAGTGTTGGGCCTGTGCACGCTGTTCGCGGCGGGTCAGTTTTGCAGTAGACATAGCTCATTCCAAAAGTGAAGGACATGGCTTGTCAGACGACGGATGAAGCAAGAGAGGATCGCCCGGGGGGCGATACAACAGCAGTGTGACTCTTGTTCCCTTCGCAGGTATTAGCCTGATCAGGTTCCGCGGATCCCGAATTAACGGTCTCAGCCCGGCTTTCGCTCTGGGCACTCCGACAAGAAAAATCCCCCTCGTGAGAGGGGCGAATGGTTGTAAATTACTCGTTAACGATTAAGAACTCAAGCCGGGCGCGCGATGTTATCTTCGGGGCTGGCGTCCAGGACGAGGCTAATCAGCTTATCTTCCAGCGTGAATCGCTCTTCCAGCGCTTCGCCAAGGTCGGAAAGCGCCTGCTGGAACTCAAGATAGTTATCGTGATCGATGGCGTTCTCAAGCGTGGAATCGTAGTAATCCATGATCTGCTGGGTGTTGGCTTCCAGCAGCGGACAAAGCTTGCTGGCCGCTAAATACGGCGTTGTCCCTTCCATTTCGCGGATAATGCGTTCATAAATATTGAAATGGCCGTCGGACAGATAGTCGACCAGGCTCTGACAAAAATCATCTAGCGCTTTTTCATTCAGCCGCATAAACGATTCTTTGCCAGGCTTAAGACCGACCAGATTGTAATAAGCCACGAGTAGATGCTTGCGCACATGTAGCCAGCGATCCACCAGTTTGTTACTTCCTCTAACGCGCTCAGTCAGGCTTTCTAGCTGGTTTAACATGGTCGACTCCGCAAAGTGTAGGATTGAATCTGCTCATCCAGAATGTAACCACAATGCTAACAACATGTCAGTGAAGCGAAGGTAGTGCAATAGATATGGATCGTATTATTGAAAAATCAGATCTGGGTTGGTGGATCGTCAGTCACGAACAAAAATTATGGTTGCCCGGTGGAGAGCTGCCCTACGGTGCGGCGGAAACGTTCGATCTCGTGGGCCAGCCTGCGCTGAAGATCGGCGAGTGGCAGGGTGAACCCGTGTGGTTGATCCAACAAGCGCGTCGTCTGGATATGGGATCCGTTCGCCAGGTGTTGGATCTGGACGTAGGCCTGTTCCAGCTGGCGGGGCGGGGCGTGCAGCTGGCGGAGTTTTACCGCTCGCACAAATACTGCGGCTATTGCGGCCATACCATGCACCCGAGTAAAACCGAGTGGGCGATGCTCTGCAGCCACTGCCGCGAACGTTATTACCCACAAATTGCGCCGTGCATTATCGTCGCTATCCGTCGGGATGACTCTATTTTGCTTGCACAGCATACCCGCCATCGCAACGGCATTCATACCGTGCTGGCCGGGTTTGTCGAGGTGGGCGAAACGCTGGAGCAGGCAGTGGCGCGCGAGGTGATGGAAGAGAGCGGGATCAAAGTGAAGAACCTGCGCTACGTCACCTCCCAGCCGTGGCCGTTCCCGCAGTCGCTGATGACGGCCTTTATGGCCGACTATGACAGCGGCGAGATCGTTATCGATCAGAAAGAGCTGCTGGATGCGAACTGGTATCGCTATGACGATCTACCGCTGCTCCCCCCACCGGGTACCGTGGCGCGTCGGCTGATAGAAGATACCGTAGCGATGTGTCGGGCCGAGTATGAGTAGTGTTACACTGAGGCCATGACGCTTAAGGAACTGCAAAAATGACCGAACTGAAGAACGATCGTTATCTGCGTGCGCTGCTGCGCCAGCCCGTTGATGTCACCCCGGTGTGGATGATGCGCCAGGCGGGACGCTATCTGCCAGAGTACAAAGCCACGCGCGCGCAGGCGGGCGATTTTATGTCGCTGTGCAAAAACGCCGAGCTGGCCTGTGAAGTGACGCTCCAGCCGTTGCGCCGCTTCCCGCTGGATGCGGCGATCCTCTTCTCGGATATTCTGACCATTCCGGATGCGATGGGCCTTGGCCTGTACTTCGAAACCGGTGAAGGCCCGCGTTTTACCTCTCCGATCAGAAGCAAAGCCGACGTGGACAAACTGCCGATCCCCGATCCGGAAGGCGAGCTGGGCTACGTGATGAACGCCGTGCGCACCATTCGCCGCGAGCTGAAAGGTGAAGTGCCGCTGATTGGCTTCTCCGGCAGCCCGTGGACGCTGGCGACCTATATGGTGGAAGGGGGCAGCAGCAAAGCCTTCACCCTGATTAAAAAGATGATGTACGCCGAGCCGCTGGCTCTGCATGCGCTGCTCGACAAGCTCGCGAAGAGCGTCACGCTCTACCTCAACGCGCAGATTAAAGCCGGTGCGCAGTCGGTGATGATTTTCGATACCTGGGGCGGCGTGCTGACCGGGCGTGATTATCAACAGTTCTCCCTGTATTACATGCATAAAATCGTTGACGGCCTGCTGCGCGAAAACGAAGGCCGCCGCGTGCCGGTCACGCTGTTCACCAAAGGTGGCGGTCAGTGGCTGGAAGCCATGGCGGCAACCGGCTGTGACGCCCTGGGTCTCGACTGGACTACCGATATCGCTGATGCCCGCCGCCGCGTGGGCGACAAAGTAGCGCTTCAGGGCAATATGGACCCGTCCATGCTCTATGCGCCGCCTGCCCGCATTGAAGAAGAAGTGTCGACTATACTGTCTGGTTTCGGCCAGGGGGAAGGCCACGTCTTTAACCTCGGCCACGGTATTCATCAGGATGTACCGCCAGAGCATGCAGGCGTATTTGTGGAGGCGGTGCATCGGCTTTCTGCCCAGTATCACAAGTAAGGAGTCGTTATGGATCTCGCGTCGCTACGCGCTCAACAAATCGAACTGGCCTCATCGGTGATCCGCGAGGATCGTCTGGATAAGGATCCTCCGCAGTACATTGGCGGAGCCGACGTCGGGTTTGAGCAGGGTGGGGACGTGACGCGAGCGGCGATGGTGGTCCTGAAATACCCTTCGCTCGAGCTGGTGGAGTACAAGGTCGCGCGTATTGCCACCACCATGCCGTACATTCCGGGCTTTCTCTCCTTCCGCGAATATCCCGCGCTGCTGGCAGCGTGGGAGCAGCTTTCGCAAAAACCTGACCTGCTTTTTGTCGATGGGCACGGTATCTCACACCCGCGCCGTTTAGGCGTTGCCAGCCACTTTGGGCTGCTGGTGGATGTGCCGACCATCGGTGTCGCCAAGAAACGCCTCTGCGGCACCTTTGAACCTCTTTCAGCCGAGCCGGGTGCGCTGGCGCCGCTTATCCATAAAGGCGAGCAGCTGGCGTGGGTCTGGCGCAGCAAGGCACGCTGTAATCCGCTGTTCATCGCCACCGGCCATCGGGTGAGTATGGACAGCGCCCTGGCGTGGGTACAGCGCTGCATGAAGGGCTACCGCTTACCGGAGCCAACGCGCTGGGCTGACGCGGTGGCCTCTTCGCGTCCGGCTTTTGTTCGTTGGCAGGAAATTCAGCGATGATTCAGGTAAACTGCGCCTAATTTTCGATTCGAGAGATCATCATGCTACAAAACCCGATTCACCTGCGCCTTGAAAAGCTGGAAAGCTGGCAGCACGTCACCTTCATGGCTTGCCTGTGCGAGCGCATGTATCCCAACTATGCCGCGTTCTGCAAGCAGACCGGCTTTGGTGATGGCCATATCTACCGCCGCATTCTGGATCTGATCTGGGAAACGCTGACGGTGAAAGACGCGAAGGTGAATTTCGACTCTCAGCTCGAAAAGCTGGAAGAGGCGATCCCGGTGGCGGATGATTTTGACCTGTACGGCGTCTACCCGGCAATTGATGCCTGTGTGGCGTTAAGCGAATTGCTCCACTCCCGCCTGAGCGGTGAGACGCTGGAGCACGCTATTGAAGTCAGTAAGGCCTCTATCACCACCGTGGCGATGCTGGAAATGACCCAGGAAGGTCGCGAGATGACCGACGAAGAGCTGCGTGCAAATCCGGCCGTTGAGCAAGAATGGGATATCCAGTGGGAGATTTTCCGCCTCCTGGCAGAGTGTGAAGAACGCGACATTGAGCTGATAAAAGGGCTGCGCGCGGACTTACGTGAGGCCGGTGAGAGTAATATTGGTATAATTTTTAACCAATGAGATAAGAAAACTTGAGATAACGCCCGTTTTGTCGCTCCTCGACTCTTCCCTTTCGACCCTTGTCTGGTCTACATTTGGGGGGCGAAAAAAAGTGGCTATCGGTGCGTGTATGCAGGAGAGTGCTTTTTTGGCATTTTCGTCGCACTCGATGCTTAGCAAGCGATAAACACATTGAAAGGATAACTTATGAACAAGACTCAACTGATTGATGTAATTGCGGACAAGGCTGATCTGTCTAAAGTGCAGGCTAAAGCTGCTCTGGAATCTACCCTGGCTGCTATTACTGAGTCTCTGAAAGAAGGCGATGCTGTACAACTGGTTGGTTTCGGTACCTTCAAAGTGAACCACCGCGCTGAGCGTACTGGCCGCAACCCGCAGACCGGTAAAGAAATCAAAATTGCCGCAGCTAACGTGCCGGCATTTGTTTCTGGTAAAGCACTGAAAGACGCAGTTAAGTAAGACGCGTGGCAGTGAACAGTTTTAGCGAAGGGGCGGCAACGCCCCTTTTGTCTTTCTGGCGCGGAACGCTCGCGCTGGCAGGTGCGCTGCTGCTGTCAGCCTGTAGTCACGACACCACTCTGCCGCCGTTTACCGCCAGCGGCTACGCTGACAACCAGGGCGCGGTCAGGATCTGGCGTAAAGATTCCGGCAATGAAGTTCATCTGTTGTCTGCCTTCAGCCCGTGGCATAGCGGAAATACGTCGACGGCAGAATATCGCTGGCAGGGAGATGATCTCTCGCTGATTGAGCTGAACGTCTACAGCAAGACCCCCGAACACGTGAAAGTGCGTTTTGACGACCATGGTGAGCTAAGCTTTATGCAGCGTGAAGTCAGCGGTCAAAAACAGCAGCTTTCCAGCGACCAAATCGCCCTCTACCGTTACCGTGCCGAACAAATCCGCCAGACCAGCGATGCGCTTCGTCTGGGACGCGTTGTGCTGCGCCAGGGGCGCTGGCATAACGACGGGACGGTAACCACCTGCGAAGGGCAAACGGTGAAGCCTGAGCTTGAATCCTGGGCGACCGAACACATTCAACGCCGTCAGCGTCATTCATCAATGGACGTGAGCGTGGCGTGGCTTGAGGCGCCGGAAGGCTCTCAATTGCTATTGGTGGCGAACGAAGATTTCTGCACCTGGCAGCCGACAGAGAAGAGTTTTTGAGTTTTGTGGATTAAGCCGGATGGCGCTAACGCTTATCCGGCCTACGAACGATTCCCTCTCCCTGTGGGAGAGGGTGAGGGCGAGGAGGAATTACTCCCCCTGCTCACGCGCAATCGCGCGATAGCCGATATCCTGACGGCTAAAGCTACCGTTCCAGTGAATATCCGCCATCAGCGCATAGGCGCGCTTCTGTGCTTCTGCCACGGTATGGCCCAGCGCGGTCGCACACAGCACGCGTCCGCCGTTGGTCAGAACGCGATCGTCCTCAGCTAGCTTCGTACCGGCGTGGAACACCTTCGCACCGTCAATCTCTTCCAGCGGCAGACCGTGGATCTCATCACCGGTGCTGTAGTTGCCCGGATAACCGCCCGCAGCAATCACCACGCCGAGAGACGCACGCTCGTCCCACTCGGAGGTTTTCTCGTCCAGCTTGCCATCGCAGGCAGCCAGGCACAGCTCCACCAGATCGGATTTCATGCGCAGCATGATGGGCTGGGTTTCCGGATCGCCAAAGCGGCAGTTGAATTCGATGACCTTAGGGTTACCCTGCTTGTCGATCATCAGGCCTGCATAAAGGAAACCGGTGTAGGTATTGCCTTCTGCCGCCATTCCCTTCACGGTAGGCCAGATGATGCGATCCATGGTGCGCTGGTGGACGTCGTCAGTCACGACCGGCGCAGGGGAGTAAGCGCCCATCCCGCCGGTATTAGGCCCCGTGTCGCCATTGCCCACACGCTTGTGATCCTGGCTGGTGGCCATCGGCAGAACGTGCTCGCCGTCGACCATGACGATAAAGCTCGCCTCTTCACCGTCGAGGAACTCTTCAATCACGATGCGGTGGCCCGCATCGCCAAAGGCGTTACCTGCCAGCATATCCTGAACCGCGGCTTCGGCTTCTTCGAGCGTCATCGCGACGATCACGCCTTTACCCGCGGCCAGACCGTCGGCCTTGATAACAATCGGCGCGCCTTTCTCACGTAACCAGGCCAGAGCAGGCTCCACTTCAGTGAAATTCTGATATTCCGCCGTCGGGATGTTATGACGCGCGAGGAAATCTTTGGTGAAGGCTTTGGAGCCTTCCAGCTGCGCGGCGCCTTCCGTTGGGCCAAAGATTTTCAGGCCCGCTGCGCGGAACGCATCCACCACGCCAATCACCAGCGGCGCTTCAGGGCCGACGATGGTCAGGTCGATTTTCTCCTGCTGAGCAAAGCTTAACAGCGCCGGAATGTCGGTCACGCCGATAGCCACGTTCTGCAGCGCGGGCTCCAGCGCGGTACCGGCGTTGCCCGGTGCCACGAAGACCGTTTTAACCAGCGGAGACTGGGCCGCTTTCCACGCCAGCGCGTGCTCGCGTCCGCCGTTACCAATCACTAATACTTTCATTTTCTGCTCCGGGAATTAATGGCGGAAGTGACGCATGTCGGTGAAGATCATCGCAATGCCGTGTTCGTCGGCAGCGGCAATCACTTCGTCGTCACGGATTGAGCCGCCAGGCTGGATCACGCAGGTGATGCCGACAGCGGCTGCGGCGTCGATACCGTCACGGAACGGGAAGAAGGCGTCAGAGGCCATGGCGGAGCCTTTGACTTCCAGGCCTTCATCGCCTGCTTTAATACCCGCGATTTTCGCCGAGTAAACGCGGCTCATCTGGCCTGCGCCTATCCCGATGGTCATGTTCTCTTTGGCATAGACGATGGCGTTGGATTTCACGAACTTCGCCACCTTCCAGCAGAACAGCGCGTCACGCAGCTCCTGTTCGGTCGGCTGACGTTTGGTCACCACGCGCAGGTCGGCTTCTGTCACCATCCCCAGATCGCGGTCCTGAACCAGCAGGCCGCCGTTCACGCGCTTGAAGTCCAGGCCCGGCACGCGTTCCGCCCACTGACCACAAACCAGTACACGCACGTTCTGTTTTGCCGCGGTGATTTTCAGCGCGTCTTCGGAGGCCGATGGCGCGATGATCACTTCAACAAACTGGCGGGAGATGATGGCCTGAGCGGTTTCAGCATCCAGCTCGCGGTTGAAGGCGATAATGCCGCCGAACGCGGAGGTCGGGTCGGTTTTGTAGGCGCGGTCATAGGCGTCCAGAATGGAGGTGCTCACGGCAACGCCACATGGGTTCGCATGCTTGACGATAACGCAGGCCGGCTCGCTGAATTCTTTCACGCATTCCAGCGCCGCGTCGGTGTCGGCAATGTTGTTATAGGAGAGCGCTTTGCCTTGCACCTGCTGGGCGGTCGCAACTGAGGCTTCTTTTACCTCTTCTTCTATATAGAAGGCCGCCTGCTGGTGGCTGTTCTCGCCGTAGCGCATATCCTGCTTCTTAATGAAGTTCAGATTCAGGGTGCGCGGGAAGCGGCCTGAAGGATCTTTGCTTTCACCGTGGTAAGCCGGCACCAGGCTACCGAAGTAGTTGGCGATCATGCTGTCGTACGCGGCGGTGTGCTCGAAGGCTTTGATGGCGAGGTCGAAACGCGTTTCCAGGGTCAGCGACCCATCGTTGGCGTCCATCTCATTAATAATGGCGCTGTAATCGCTGCTCTTGACCACGATGGCGACATCTTTATGGTTCTTGGCCGCAGAGCGCACCATGGTCGGGCCACCGATATCAATATTCTCTACGGCATCTTCCAGAGAGCAGCCTTCGCGCGCCACGGTCTGGGCGAACGGGTAGAGGTTAACGACAACCATGTCGATCGGCGCGATGTCGTGCTGTTCCATAATGGCGTCGTCCTGACCGCGACGGCCAAGAATACCGCCGTGGACTTTCGGGTGCAGGGTTTTGACGCGTCCATCCATCATTTCCGGGAAACCGGTGTAATCGGACACTTCGGTTACCGGCAGACCTTTATCTGCTAACAGGCGAGCGGTTCCACCTGTGGAAAGCAGCTCTACACCGCGTGCAGAAAGTGCCTGAGCGAATTCGACGATACCGGCTTTATCAGAAACACTGAGCAGAGCGCGGCGGACTGGACGACGTTGTTGCATGGTAAATCCCCTGGATTTCACGATTACAGAGAGCGTTAGATGAATTTTCCTGTGAAAAACTCATCTAACACACCTGACGAGGCATCCTTATAAAGCGCGAGCATTTTAACGAAAACGTTTGCGCAACGCTCGCACATTTTCACTTTTTCGTATCATTGTGGATAAGTCTGTGCGTAAAAAGGTATAAGGCGGGGTTTTGCTGTGGAATGCAGCAGTCAGTCATTTTTCTGTCATTTAGCGGTTGCGGCCTGCGGAGAACTCCCTATAATGCGCCTCCATCGACACGGCGGATG
>NZ_KV787886.1:0-1216 GCF_001807145.1 Enterobacter sp. HMSC16D10 | reverse complement strand
CCACGGATAATCTAGACACTTCCGAGCCGTTGATAATACTGGTTTTCATATTCTGTCGGTGACATCTGTTCGCTAGAACCATGCCGACGCTTACTGTTATAAAACATTTCGATGTAATCAAAAATATCACTGCGGGCTTCTTCCCGCGTTCCGTAGATCTTTTTCTTTATCCGTTCACGTTTCAACAACTGGAAAAAACTTTCTGCAACCGCATTATCATGGCAGTTACCGCGACGGCTCATGCTACCCTCCAGGCCGTGTGATTTCAGGAACGACTGCCACTCATGGCTTGTGTACTGACTGCCCTGATCCGAATGAACCAGCACCTGTTTTTCGGGATTACGCCGCCATACAGCCATCAGCAGTGCGTTCAGGACAATGTCCTTTGTCATCCGGGATTGCATGGACCAGCCGATAATTTTGCGTGAGAACAGATCAACAACAACGGCAAGATACAGCCAGCCTTCGTGGGTCCTGATGTAGGTTATGTCCGTTACCCAACGCTCATCAGGAGCATCCGGATTGAACTGTCGCTGGAGCCTGTTGGGTGACACGATACTGGCCTCGCCTTTACGTGCCCGCGGGCTTCGGTATCCGACCTGAGCCTTTATTCCGACACGTTTCATCAGTCTCCAGACTCTGTTTACTCCGCACTGTTGCCCGCTGTCACGCAGATCCAGATGGATTTTGCGATAACCATAGACGCATCCCGATTCCAGCCAGAACTGTTTAATCTGTCCTGTCAGTCTCAGGTCTGCCTGATGGCGTTGTGAATGCGGCTGCTGAAGCCAGGCGTAAAAACCACTGGGATGAACATCCAGCACCCGACAGAGCAGGCGAACAGGCCAGCAACAGGAGTTGTCACGGATAAAGGCGTACCTCAGTCGGACAGCTTTGCGAAGTACGCCGCGGCTTTTTTTAATATGTCCCGTTCGTCGGTAACCCGTTTCAGCTCTTTCTGGAGACGGCGGATCTCGGCCTGAGCATCTGACTGTTCTTTATTAGTGGAAGAATCCGGACCGTACTTCTTTATCCAGGCATAAAGGCTGTGGGTGGTGATATCGAGACGTGTTGCAACGCTGGCAACAGAATAACCGCGATCAACAACCTGTTTGACTGCTTCAGTTTTAAACTCTTCAGGATAACGCTTACCGCTCATGGGCACCTCTCTTTAAGTCATCTTAAATGACTCTGAGGTGTCTGTTAAACGCGTGGC
>NZ_KV787885.1:0-2763 GCF_001807145.1 Enterobacter sp. HMSC16D10 | reverse complement strand
CGCGCTCCTGCTCCCGGTGCAGCTCGACGGCATTCAGTCGCTCGACAACCGGCGCAGCTGCTCGCTCAAACTCTGCACCTGCCTGCTCAAGCCCGTGACGCGCTCGCTCAGCGCTGCGTTCTCCCGTTGCATAAGACCAGACATCGTCCGCCATTCCGCGAAGGCGCTCTCCCACTCGTCCAGCCTTTTCGAGTAGTCCTGCTGTAGCTGCTCTAATGCGCTCAGCAACTGTTTTTCCAGCTCCGTCATGTGCTATTTCCCCGCCAGTATCATCCAGCTCGAATCCTCTCCGAACCGTCCCGCTTCGGGTTCACCTTCACGCAGCGGCGTCTCTGCTCGCCGCAGGTCGAGAGCTGCACGCCGCTGTTCCTCTCTGACAGCATGGCCTGCGTGCTCTTCTGCTCCCGGATGGTCGTGTAGTTGTCGAGTATCTGCTGCCCCTGCCACCACAGAATGCCCGCGCTCGAGGCGATCAGCAGCGCGGAGACCAGGACGATGGTCAGCCACGTCTGGCTGACCATGCGCACCATGCCTTTCGTGCGCTGGCTCATGGCTGAGGACAGTTTCCGGTCGTGGTCGAGGATGGCGGCGCTGATTCTCTTCGCGCTTTCGTTCAGTTCCGCTTTTACAGATTTCTCGTGCTCGCTGAATGCGGCTTTCAGCATCTCGCCGGTATTCTGCTGCTGCGCTTTCGATTTCTGCTCTAAGTCCTTCGCCAGCGTTAAAAGACTGTTCATAAATGGCTCCCTTCAGTCGGATGTTTCGCCCCCCGTCCGGGTCGGCAATGCTGATACTGCTTTTTGTGGTGCGGACCACCTCAAAACCTGCGCTTTCCAGCGCCTCAGTGACATCCTGACGGGTTTTCAGCTCCCCGGATGAGGCAAGAGCAAGCAGACCGCGTGTAATCGCTTCTGCAGCCTCCTGCTTCGCTTTAGGCAGTGCAGACGGTGTGACCAGTGCCCGCCGGTTCTCCGGTGCGTTCGGGTCGTGCAGCCCCAGTCTGCCGTTCACGATGGTCTGCCAGGCATCGATGCGTGGACGGTCGGCGCGATCGTAATACGGCTGGAGCCGTCTGCCGGTCAGCAGCTCCGTGTTCGGGATCAGAAAATTCAGCTCAAGCCGCCCCTTGTCACGATGCTCCACCCACAGGATGCTGTACTGGTCTTTATCAAGTCCGGGCATCAGAACCCGCTCAAAGCTTGCCATCAGCTTTTCCCGCTGGCCGGAAGGTAAATCCGCTTCCGCAAACGACAGTACCCCGGAGGTGTATTTCTTAACGTAAGGCGATGCGTCAATCAGCTCCCGGACTTCTTCCGGCTTCCCCTGCAGGACGGTGGCGCCTTCACGCTGCCGGTCTTTACCCAGCAGATAGTCCACCGGCCCGGCGCCACCGCCGCGGCCGCGCGGATGAAATTTAACGATCATCGTCCGTTCCTTTCTCAAGAACGGCGTGCCGCAGCCGCTCAAGGCCGGCATCGATGGCCATCAGCGCCGCCACAATCTGTACCCTGTCATGGCCGGTGCCGCCGCCGGCGTTAACACGGCGGGCTATCTGGTTCAGGTTATTGCCCATGCCGGCAAGCTGGCGCAGCAGCGCCGGCGAGAGTGAGGGGAGCTTTCCGGAACGTGCCGGCTTTTCGTCCAGGCAGATCTGCCGCATCCACGCCGCCAGCTGCCTGCCGTCACAGCGCTCGAGCAGCCGCCGGTGCTCGTCCTCCGTCACCCACATGGTGAGCATCTTGCTCCGTTTCTCTGACAAACCGGCCTCCTGATAACGCCGGGACGGGCGGGAAAGCCTTTCCCGGTCGGCGCGGGGTTGGACAAGCCGCAGGCGCGTCAGGCTGTTGGCGGGTTTCGGGGTGCAGCCCTGAACCAGTCACGAGCGCTAGCGGAGTGTATACTGGCTTACTATGTTGGCACGGATGCGAGTGTCAGTGAAGTGCTTCATGTGGCAGGAGAAAAATGCAGCAGCGGAGCGTCAGCAGAATATGTGATACAGGATATATTCCGCTTCCTCGCTCACTGACTCGCTGCGCTCGGTCGTTCGGCTGCGGCGAGCGGTACCGGCTTACAGGCGGGGCGGAAATTTCCTGGGAGATGCCAGGAAGAAGCTTAACAGGGAAGCGATAAGGCCACGGCGAAGCCGTTTTTCCATAGGCTCCGCCCCCCTGACAAGCATCACGAAATCTGACGCTCAAATCAGTGGTGGCGAAACCCGACAGGACTATAAAGATACCAGGCGTTTCCCCCTGGTGGCTCCCTCGTGCGCTCTCCTGTTCCTGCCTTTCGGTTTACCGATGTCAATCCGCTGTTATGGCCGCGTTTATCTCATTCCACGCCTGACACTCGGTTCCGGGAAGGCAGTTCGCTCCAAGCTGGACTGTATGCACGAACCCCCCGTTCAGCCCGACTACCACGTTGTCCCGGTAACTATCATCTTGAGTCCAACCCGGAACAGACACGAAAAATCGCCAGTGGCGGTAGCCATTAGTAAGAGGATTCACGGAGCGGAGTAGTAGAGTGTTCTACAGAGTTCTTGAAGTGGTGGCCTGACTGCGGCTACACTGGAAGGACAGTTTTGGTACCTGCGCTCCGTGAAAGCCAGTTACCTTCGGAAGAAAGAGTTGGTAGCTCTTGATTCCGGGCAAACGAACCACCGTTGGTAGCGGTGGTTTTTTTGTTTGCAGGGCATGAGATTACGACGACATCGAAGGGATAACAAGAGGATCCGCTTCTTGAACCCCCCTCCCCACAAAAAAAAAC
>NZ_KV787884.1:215796-216126 GCF_001807145.1 Enterobacter sp. HMSC16D10 | reverse complement strand
CGCCGTACTCCGTGCTGACCTTGATATGCTCTTTTCCGCGCTCGTCATCGAGGCGGATTTTGTTGTTCGCCGGGGTACGCAGGACGTTGCGTTTGTAGTTGCGGATGGTGACGTGGTCGCCGTGCGCCGAGTCGTGCAGCACGCCGGCAATGTACGGCCGGTCCGGGTTACCGTCCTCAAAGCCAATCGCCACTTCGGTGCCCGCCAGCAGCGGCAGGTGCAGGCCGTAGGTGTCGCCGGCGTACGGGCGCGACTGGCGTACCCACAGGCTCTCGAACCCGGTTTCCCAGTTATCACGGTCAAACAGCATGTTGACGCGGTAACGACCGT
>NZ_KV787884.1:215282-215776 GCF_001807145.1 Enterobacter sp. HMSC16D10 | reverse complement strand
TATCGATATGCCCGTAGGTGTCATTTTCGGTGGTGCTGGTGACGCGGGCCGGTAAGGTGCCAGCCATCACCGGGCGTGAGCCAGGTTCCGGGCGGAAACCAAAATCGGTGCTGTCCGGAATGCCGTCAAAATCAACCGCAAAGTCCTTATCACGGCGAGCATACGTGTGCATCGCCGTGATGACCACGCCCTGCGCAAACACGTCGGCCACTTCATACCCGCCGGTGACTTTCAGTACCTGACCCGGCGAGAGGGTCGGACAGCTGGTGATGCCCTGCGCCCGGGTCTGACCATTCAGGTAGCGTTCGTGACGAAGGCGGGCATAAAACGCCCCGGACTCCGGGGCCGGGTTGCGGTCATAGGTGCTGCCCGGCGTCAGGTAGTTATCCGCCCAGTGATAGGCATCACCGTACGTGGTGACATCCCCGCGGGTCGCATCCACCAGGGTGTTCATGTCCTGCGTGGCCTGACGGTAGTTGTAGTCCCGGGGGCTG
>NZ_KV787884.1:185205-215262 GCF_001807145.1 Enterobacter sp. HMSC16D10 | reverse complement strand
AGTCCCGGGTGCTGACCTGCTTCTGCACCACGTTGTGATGGCATTCCATCCCCCAGACTGAATCCACGCCTTTTGAATGCTGGCCCGATGGCGGTACCGACGGCAGCGTCAGCCCTTTTTCATACCCCTGCTGGCTGTCGTAAAACTCCACCACGTCAATGTTGAGGCGCGTGTCGGTGGTGAAGCGAAACCAGATGCCGACCTCACCCAGCAGGCGGGTGATAAAGTGCAGGTCGTCCTCACCGTACTGCATCACCTGTTCACGGCGCGGGTATTCTTTTGACAGCGAGAACAGAAAATCCTGACCGCGCATACCGTGGCGCTCGCGCAGGATTTTTTCCACGATTTGCGGAACCGACATGTCCTGGTAAATGGCGTTCTGGTGCGAGCGGTCGAGCAGCGCCAGACGTGGCCGGAGCGTCAGGGCGTAGCGGGTTTCATCTTTTGACGTGCTGAGGCGTTCAAAACCGGTCACCACGCCCTGAAGGGTGCGCACGGCCTGCTGCACTTTAATGCCGTAACCCTGGTCTACCGGGGCCTGCAGCGTCAGCGAACAGGGCTTCATCAGCATCGCCTCTCTGGCGATAGCGTGGTCAATGCTGGTGAATTCAATACGATAGCGGAACGGCGTGCTCAGGGCCTCATCGCCTTCAAACGCCAGCACATCGAGTTCTGCTTCACATCCCTTCACCGCCAGCAGGTGGTGGTTATGGCTGTATCTTAATGGAGGATTATTACTCATGCGTCCACTCCCTGTTTCACATCAAATTCCAGCCCGATCCCCTCTTCCTCACTCCAGCTAAAGCGTAATGACTGTGGTTTCAGTTTCGCGGCCATGTGGGTCAGCAGTTGCTGACTCAGCACCGGCAGAATCTGCTGGTTGAGCAGGCTGTCGACGTTGCGCGCGCCGGTGTCCGGCAGCAGGCAGGCGGCGGTCAGCGCGTCATACAGGCTCTCATCAATATGCGTGGTCAGGCCGTAGTGTCGATGCAGGCGCTTGCTGACCTGTAACAGCTTCATTTCCACGATGGTACGCATGGCTGCTTCCGCCAGAGGACGGTAAATCACGGTCTGGAAGCGGGCCAGCAGCGCCGGCTGGAAGTGATCGCGCAGTATCGGACGCAGCAGCTCGTGGAGATCGCCTTCGCTGGCCTCCGGCTGTTCGTCAAGCAGCTGCATCAGGTGGTCGCTGCCAAGATTAGAGGTCATCAGAATGACGGTGTTACGGAAGTCGATTTCACGTCCTTCGCCGTCGCGCATAAAGCCGCGGTCAAAGACCTGATAGAACAGGTTCATCACGTCGCGGTGGGCTTTTTCCACTTCATCGAGCAGCACCACGCTGTACGGTCGCTTGCGCACTGCTTCGGTGAGAATGCCGCCCTGGCCATAACCGACGTAGCCCGGAGGGGAACCCTTCAGCTGGGAAACCGTATGCGGCTCCTGGTATTCGGAGAGGTTAATCGTAATGAGTGACTTTTCACCGCCGTACATGACATCGGCCAGCGCAAGCGCGGTTTCGGTTTTTCCCACCCCGCTCGGTCCCACCAGCAGAAACACGCCCTGCGGGCCATTCTCGGAGGTGAGCCCCGTTTTTGCCGCACGCAGACGCTGGGCGATGGCCTCGAGCGCCACATCCTGCCCGACCACACGTTTACCCATTTCATTTTCCAGGGTCAGCAGTTCGGTCTGCTCATCTTTCATCAGCGATGACAGCGGAACGCCTGTCCAGTCAGCAATCACGTTGGCAACGGTGCGTACGTCAACATCCAGAGAGAGCAGCGGATTGCTGTGCTGCATGCCGTTCAGTTCCTGCTGCAGCGCGTGCGTCTCGCTTTGACGGGAGATGTCCTGACGGCTTTCCAGCAGTTGTTCGGTGAGTTTCAGTTCCTGCCCGTACTGCGTTACAAGCTCGTCGAGAGCAACGATAAGAGCGTTCTCTTCCTGCTCAATGACGATCAGGCGTTCACCATGGCCCTGATTGCCGACAGCAATATCTTCCAGCAGCGCCTGCTTCTCCATTTCAAGAGAGGTAATCTGCGAGCGAATGCAGGTCAGCTGTTCCGGTACCGTGTCGAGGCTCATCCGGACGCGCGCTGCGGCGGTGTCGAGCAGATCAACCGCCTTGTCCGGCAGCTGACGGCCCGTCAGATAGCGGCGGGAAAGCGTAACAGCAGCGCGCACCGCATCGTCGGTAATGTGCACGTGATGGTGCTCGGCGTAGCGGGATTTCAAACCACGGAGCATCAGGCAGGCGGTGTCATCGTCAGGCTCATCGACTTTTACCATCTGGAAACGACGCTCCAGGGCCGCGTCGCGTTCGAAGTACTGCTTGTACTCGCTCCAGGTAGTGGCCGCAATGGTACGCAGTTCACCACGCGCCAGCGCCGGTTTCAGAAGGTTCGCTGCATCGGCGCCCCCCGCCTGGTTGCCCGCGCCGATGATGGTATGCGCTTCATCAATAAATAGCAGGACCGGGGACGGGGATTGCTGCACCGCATCGATAACGTTTTTCAGCCGCTGTTCGAACTCGCCTTTCACGCCTGCACCGGCCTGCAGCAGGCCCAGGTCAAGGGTACGCAGAGTGACCGTTTTCAGTGATTCAGGCACATTACCCTCGGCAATACGCAATGCCAGACCTTCAACCAGTGCGGTTTTCCCCACGCCCGGCTCGCCGACCAGGATCGGGTTGTTTTTGCGGCGACGGGAGAGGATATCCACCATCTGACGGATTTCTGTGTCACGGCCAAACACCGGATCGATCTTCCCTTCCTTCGCTTTGGCGGTGACATCGAGGGTGAATTTATCCAGCGTGTTCTGCAGCGCAGGGCTCAGTTCCCCTTCTTTCATTTCCACACCAGCCGGACGCCCGACAAACTCCACCTCACCACCGTGGTTCTGTGCCAGCTCGGCTTCGCGCTGCATTTCCGGACGTTCATCCGATTGCGCATCCAGCAACGGTCGCAGGCGCTCCAGCTGGCTCTGAGCAAGCGTTAACAACGGCCAAAGGCCGTCACAACGTGCCAGTTTTGGTTTTTCCACCAGGGCCATCAGCAGATGGATGCTGCGAATGTGCTCTTCGCCATTGAGTGAGGCAAGTAGCCAGGCTTGCTGCATCAGAGTCTGGATGTCATCAGAGAGCTGGGGCCGATGGCGCACAGAGCGAGGTTGTCTGTCGAGCCAGCCAAGTAAATCCTGCCAGATGCCATCCATATCCCATTCATAGCGACGCGCCAGCACCGTCAGGTCACCTTCCCCTTGCTCCAGCAGCTTCAGCAGCCAGTGCTCCGGCAGAATTTCGGCATGGGCACGGGTCTGACAGAGCGAAGCTGCGCCTTCCATCGCTCGGGCACAGTAAGGGTTCAGACGACGTAACAGGATGGCTGGATTTTCCATGAGATTCTCTCTTTGTCGGTTCCTGGACACGCTACCGCCCCTCGCTGTTCACCAAAGCGCATAAGGTCAGGCAGGCAGATTGTTTTTTCTTTGCTGAGTGCCCGCATCTCAGGCACTCAGCAAAAAACTGCGGACAGGAAAACCTGCCCGCATCAGGATTACGCCGTGGCGCGTTCGTTCCAGGAATCGGAATGAATGATGTTGCCGTCTTTGTAGGTCCAGGTGATTTTTTCGTAACGCAGTTCAACGCGTTCAAGGTGGTTGTGCTTCTCTTTAGAAGGATCCTTGATGTCATACATTTCAGGATTCACCTTCACTACCTTCACGTTTTCCAGTTTGGTGTTGAAGTACTCCACTTCCTGGCCCGCGTCGTTGATTTTGTACCACTTGAACTCAGCGGATTTCAGGGTCTGACCGGTGGTCACCGCCTTGTACAGGTACGGGCTGGAGGAATCGATTTCCTTCGTGAACAGGAACGGCGTGTGGATGCGGGTGCCAGTCAGCTTGCCGGTGTTGTTGTCGGTCGGGATGTACAGGTTATGCTCCTGTGCAACCACTTCGATGCTGCCTTCACGATCCTGAACGTCAACAGACCCTTTGATGTCCGCGCCGCCGTCGTCCTTCAGCCAAAGATAAACAGGAATTGCCATGTTAATTACTCCGTTTTATTTTCTGAGACGCCATCATCCTGCGATGGCGCCGGGTGTTTGCCGGGTATCTGACAGGCATTCGCCTGCGGTACCAGACTGATTTCGACACGGCGGTTGAGCGCACGCCCTTCCAGGGTGTCGTTGGTTGCGACAGGACGGCTTTCGCCATAGCCCTGCACCGCAAAACAGCTTTCGGGCACGTCGCCCGTGTCCCGCATCCAGTTGCGTACCGCTTCGGCTCGTTTCAGAGACAGCGTCTGGTTAAGTTGCGGATTGCCGGTGTTATCGGTATGCCCAGACACGACAATCAGCCAGCCCGGTTTCGCTTTGATGCCAACCAGTGAATTCACCAGCATCCTGGTGGAACCCGCTTTCAGCACGTACTTGCCGGAATCGAACAGCGACATGCTGTCGAGCCTCACTATTTTCGGTACTGGTTTTGGGGTTGGCTGCGGTTTAGGAGGCGGCGGCATATACGAGCGGATCGCTTCCAGTAGGGGTATCCGTAGACGTTCCCCCTGATAAAGCCCGAGGCCCAGCCGGATCGGTACACCGTTACGTGCATAGTCATCCAGCAGCGCCGCATTCTCACGAAGGGCCGCAACGGCGCCAGCTTTCGGGCCGTAGTCATCCATGGAGAGACTGTCGTAACGGGCTATATCGAAGCTCACGCGATGCAGCAACTGGCGATTGTTCCAGCCACTGCTCAGCAGCGCGGCGATGGCCGCCAGGGTGAAAAGACCAAGGGCACAGCGCCAGGTGCGGGCGCGGGGAGTAAGTCCACTTCCTTCCGGTAACAGCGGCAGGATGAAATCCGGGAAGGGTGATATCACCGTGCTGTCCGTCCCTACCGGTTGCCAGCCGGCTACCTGCTGCATGGCAGTATGACGCGATAACCATGCCGTCCAGGCAGAGGACGCAAGGCTTCCGGCAAGAATCGGTCCCATTCCCCACAGCAGCGCTGCAGGTGCAATGACCGGAACATCAGGATTCTCATCGATGAATACCGCCTGGACATGCTGATGGAACCAGCTCATCAGGCTGTTCATCAGCACCTGCTGCTGCATCACAGGCGCACCGCCAGTGGTGACCCACGCGGCGATCGAACAAGGCGCATTCGACTCACGCCAGACAGTCCACCCTTCACCCGGAATAGCGGCCTGCCAGAGCATGTCATCCGTCATCGCGCTGCCAATCTGACCATTCAGAATGAGTGGCACAGACTGTCCCGTTTCTTTACGCAACTGGCTGATTTGCCAGCGCAGAGCCAGCAGACGACTTGTCAGGGCTTCGCTGTCGACATGTTTCTGCGGGCAGACACTGACCATCACCGACAGCTGACGCCCCCAGTCCGGGCGCTGCCACAGAATCTGACGGGCAACCTGCTCCAGATCCTGATGGTCCTCAACGCGGATCCAGCATCCCTGCGTAACGATCAGTACTGGTGACTGCTGCGGCCAGGTCAAAGGCATATCGCCACAAACCAGCACCACAGGTTGACGGTAAGTAGTTTCAGGAAGGTCATCCAGACGCAGGTTGACGTCATGCTCCGCACGAGGTCTGGCGATATACCAGAACGCGACGATAACCCCGATCATCGCCAGCAGAACGAGCACTGAAGCCAGCCGGGATAACGGCAGAAAAGCCAGGCAGACCACAGCACTCAGCAGGGCAGCCCACAGCGCAAGCCCGCGCTGTTGTACAGGACTCATTTTACGACTCCCGGCAACAGGGTCAGCAGCATCTGATCGAGCCAGCGATCCAGTCCCCACCAGAGTGCGGCAAGAACAATCACGCTCAGGCCGATACGCGCGGGCCATGACGCCAGCCAGCCTCCCGCTCCCCGTCCGCTGCGGCTCTCTGCCAGAACGGGATGGGTCTGCGGGTAGCTGAACGGTGTAACGCGCTCGTTGAGTGCGCTGACCAGCTTCTGGCGTTCCGGATCGTTTAGCGCACGAAAGTTTCCCAGGAATCCGAGCATCATTACCCGCTGGAAGCAGGTCAGTACGGCATTATCTGGAGCAGGTTCACGCAGCACATCGCGCATCCTGTCACATAAAGTGTCACCCGCGTCCATTGTGCCGAGGAAGTGTCCCTGCAGAGGAATGTCATACCACTGCACACAGGCATCATCCTCTACACCGCGCCCTTTGACCGCCTCATCAAGCAATGCACATTGTGCAGTGAGGATATGCTTACAGCTGGCTTCATCGAGTTCGCTCGCTTTCAGTTCACGCTGAACGCGTTCCACATCAGCGATACAGCGTTCCCACAAGATCCGACCTTCGCCTTCCTGAAACTGCGGGCCATAGCGAAGGCTGATGACCTGAAGCCAGGTATCCTGCAGCAGTGCGTCAATATCAACAGACACGACAGCGCCGTGTTTACGTTCACTCATGTTCTCAATACCGCAAAGAGTTCAAGTTCAGGCTCGCCGAGCATGCCCGGGACGTAAAACATACATGTCCCACTCTGGAGCATTTCAGTCGCCAGAGGATGGGAGAGATCGAGACTGAAATACTGATTTTCCAGGCGCAGTGGAATGGCGGCTGGCACATGGCGCAGCGGCGTCAGCGGCACGCCCACGCGGGAAGAGTTGACGATCCCCCGCACATGGTCAGGGCTGCCCACCTTACACTGGCGCGGAAACTGCTCCTGCAGTTGCGCCACCGGAATCGGTGAGCGCACAGAAAGATAGTAATCAGCCCCTTCGCGCAGACGCGGGTCATGCAGGCGAGCCTGCCAGAAGTGCAGCCGTGGGTCATAGTCGAGTGCCAGGGCCACCACGCGTGACGGCAGGCTGGCTTCAAGCAGATCGCCAAGCAAATCAAACAGCGGTGGAAATACCGCATTGAGTTGCTCGTGATGCCAGGCCGGTATGGCGCTCACCTGATGTTCCAGGGAAAAGGTCAGCAGGCTCCCCGCAAGGCGAGAAAGTTCCGGATACAGACGTTCCGGTGGGCTTTGAAGATTACGCTGGAACTGACCCAGCACGGGCTCGGCACTGTTCAGCGCGTTGAGCAGCCAGAACAGTGATACATCTGCCACGGCGAAATCAGCCATGCGCTCATTGCTTTCACGCCGCATTGCCATCAGACGGCACAGTCGCGCCCGCAGTTGTGTCAGTAGTTGTTCCAGTTGGGTAACCAGCCAACGGCTGCCCTGGAGGGTCAACAGCGGAGGAAGAAATGTTTCATCCAATAGCCATGTACCCTGCGAGTCTTGCTGCAGGCGGGTGACCGGACAAGTCAGATAATCGCTGTTGTTCTGATGGGCAAAACGCAGCGTCAGTTCAGGCTGCATCACGGCAATCTGACGAGTGTCTTCCCCAAAGGTATTGCGTACATCCCGCCAGCGCTGACGATATCGCACCGGACGCTCGGCCACCTCATCGGGTTTCAGGCAGTTGCCGCCGTTCGCCCGCAGTAGCGGGAGCGCCAGCACCACCGTCACCTCCTGCGATTCGCTTTCAAGCGACAGTACCGGTGGCAGCGAATCAGCATTGTCTGTATCAATCAGCGTACCGTCCTGAAAACGGACATGCAGATGACGGGCCTGAAGACGTCCAAGCCTGAGCGCTTCCGGCTCGAAGGTAGCATTTATTACCCCCCACGGGCAGGAGAGGCCCAGCCGGGCAATACACTCGGCAGACCAGGCCGCATACGCGACCTGTTGCTGAAAATGCTGGGGAGCGACCATAATGCCCCTACCCCATAACGGTTGTTCCGTTTTCATCGGCTTCCTGCCTGTTATTACGATTTCGCTTTTGGCATCTGGGAAACCAGCGACAGGTTGACGTCCATCCCTTCCACCTGGAAGTGCGGAATCGCATACAGTTTCACGCGGAAGAAGCCCGGGTTATCTTCAATATCTTCCACCACCACTTTTGCATCACGCAGTGGATGAGATGCCTGAAGCTCGTCGCCCGGATCGGTCATTTCGGTCACCAGAGTGCGGACCCAGGTGTTCAGCTCCAGTTCCAGCAGTCGACGATCCTTGGTGGTACCGATGTTCTCGCGTTGAATCAGCTTCAGGTAGTGGGCGATACGCGACAGCAGGAAGATGTACGGCAGACGCGCGTTGATGCGGCTGTTGGCGGTCGCATCAGCGGTGTCATACAGCGCCGGTTTCTGGGCGGAGTTGGCTGAGAAGAAGCAGGCGTAGTCGCGGTTTTTGTAGTAGGACAACGGAATAAAGCCCAGATTCGCGAATTCGAATTCACGCGTTTCAGGGATCATCACTTCACTCGGGATTTTTACCTGATTGCCGGTACCCAGGTCATACAGATGGATAGGCAGGTCCTGAACCGCACCGCCGGCCTGCGGGCCACGGATCTGTACACACCAGCCATTATTGATAAAGCTACGCACCATGTTGGACGCGAAGGCAAACGACGCATTCGTCCACAGGTATTTGTCGTGATCCGGACCTTTAACTTCTTCGACATAGTTGAAGCTGCGAACCGGAACGGTATCCGGGCCATACGGTAAACGTCCCAGTACGCGGGGCATCACCAGACCGATGTAGCGAGCGTCGTCCGTATCGCGGAACGATTTCCACTTGATGTACTCGGCGCGATCAAAATAGTTGCCAATATCTTTAATCGCAGCGACGTCTTCCATTGACTCCTTGAGGAAGAATTTCGGGCCTGCTGAGCCGATAAACGGCATATGTGCAGCTGCGGATACTTTTGAGATGTTGCGCAGCAGAGCGACATCCTGTGCTGAAGCATCGAACTCATAAGCGGAAATCAGCGCCGCAATCGGCTCGCCGCCTGGGGTATCATATTCATCAATATAGGCGTGTTTATACAGGCCACTCTGGATGATTTCCGGGCTGTCTTCAAAGTCCTGGCGCAGCTCTTCTTTAGACATGCTCAGAAGCTCAATTTTCACGTTCTGGCGAAAATCCGTTTTATCAACCAGCGACTTCACGCCTCGCCACAGGCTCTCAACCGCCTGAAACTCTTCATGGTGCATAACGGCATCGAGCTGGCGGCTTATCTGGTAATCGAGCTCAGCGATGTGGTGATCGATCAGGCTTTTATCCAGTTTTTCGACTTTCGAGCCTGCCTTGGTCAGGCATTCCAGAAAGACCTGCATACCCGCGGTCAGACGCTCGTCAGCGGTCGCATCGGACATCGCCTGTGCATCTTGCCAGATGTCCAGCGCACTCAGCTCGGAGACAGGATTCAGATTGATTTTCTCAAACAGTGAGGCGTATACACCACCCACAGCAGGACGTTCCAGCACCACGCTTTCCCCGCCAGCAATATTATTTTGTACAGACATGAGCATTCCTTGATTAATCCGTTAAAACAGCAAGATGGTTAAGGTTGTTTTGAAGCCAGTGCGGACAGTTCATTTCGCAACTCAGCACTAAGCGACTGGTCAACAACGATTTTTTCCAGCTCTTTTCGGAAAGTCTGGTTATCCAACAGGTTAGCTTTGAGATCGCGAAGCAAGTTGCGCATCGCCAGCATCGCCTTCAGCTGCGGAATTTGGGCAGCCACCTGCTCTGGCGTGAAATCTTTCATGCTCTGGAAAGTCAGCTGAATGTTGTCTTCACCACCATCGTCAGACAGTGTATTTTTTACGGCCAGGTTAACTTTTGGGGAATATTCGGAAAGAACGCTATCAAAATTATTTTTGGTGATGTTAATCTTTTCACGCTCAGATATTGTCGCAGATTCCTGCCCGTTGCTGAAATCACCCGTAACAAGCAATTTCAAGGGTAATTCCATTTTCTTGCTTGCTCCGCCAGTATGCAGGTCAAGCTTCAGGTTAATACGTGCCTTAGGCACCTCGTTCTGAAAACTGTCAGCCATCTAATCATCCCTCTTTGTTTTGCTATGCCAACTTCACGGTATCGTTCTTGATGCGCAATAATAGAATAATGATCGGAACAAAATCAAATACACAGATCATTTATCCGATACAAGAATTTTCTTAAGAATTTTCCTCTAAGACATTATCGCAAATTGCTCAATCAACTCAGAAAAAGAAACTACTCTTTTCTCACAAATCGAATATTTGTATCGCCGAAGGGATTGCAGCCAGAGAGATATTAATAAAAACATCTTATTTTGATTTGCATCACGGCACTATGTCAAAAAACAAGAAAGAACTGCAATATTTTATTGCAGTACGATTAAAAGAAGAGAAAAGTGGGTGATAAAAGACGACTATTCCATTGAGGATATGAATAATAAATAAGATTTTTCACAAAGAAAATTCTTATTTATTAGGTAAGGAAGAAATAAACGAGAAATAATTAATTTGCCGTAACTCAACAATGCCATTCTTTTTCGTTACGTCTTCCATCCGATCGCCAGGGCTTCTGCTCTCCGCTCAGTCAGGAAAAACGCTTTCAATGCGACTTTCTATAAAATCTGTAAAATCAAGCACCTCCTTAACTGCCGCTTTTTTAATCAAAAACGAGTAATAGCACATATCGTATAACGGTGCTACATTACGCCGCCCGCCCAAATCAGCAGTGGCCAGGCAACGCCGTAAAGTTCGGTAAAGCCTGCAACCATCACCTTGAAGAACGGTCTTATCGGCACGTCGTATCGCAAACTCTGCGCTACCTTTACAGGCTTCACATAGGTTTTACTATTTTGTCTCAATCCAAATTTCAACGCGCGTTTTTACACCCGCGTTACTGGTTTACATGGTTTGGTCTTGGCGTTCTCTGGCTGCTGGTTCAACTTCCGTACCCTGTCCTGCGTTTGCTGGGGTCGAAACTGGGCAGCGCTTCCCGCTTCTTCCTGAAACGCCGCGAATCCATCGCGCGTAAAAATATTGAGCTTTGCTTTCCGCATTACAATGCCGAAGAGCGCGAGAAACTCATCGCTGAAAACTTCAAGTCTATCGGCATGGCGCTGCTTGAAACCGGCATGGCCTGGTTCTGGCCGGATGAGCGCGTCCGCAAGTGGTTTGACGTGGAAGGGCTGGATAACCTTAAACGCGCACAGATGCAAAAACGCGGCGTGATGGTCGTCGGCGTTCACTTTATGTCGCTGGAACTGGGTGGTCGCGTGATGGGCCTGTGCCAGCCAATGATGGCGACCTATCGACCGCACAACAGTCCGCTGATGGAGTGGGTACAAACGCGTGGCCGCATGCGTTCGAATAAGGCGATGATCAGCCGTAATAACCTGCGCGGTATGGTCGGGGCTCTGAAGAAAGGTGAAGCCGTCTGGTTTGCCCCCGATCAGGATTATGGACGTAAAGGCAGCAGCTTTGCGCCTTTCTTTGCGGTTAAAGATGTTGCGACGACCAACGGCACCTTTGTCATTTCTCGTTTGTCGGGCGCTTCCATGCTGACCGTGACGATGGTGAGAAAAGCAGATAAATCAGGCTATCGTCTGCACATCTCTCCTGAGATGGCTAACTATCCTGAAAACGAGTGCGAAGCCGCGGCGTTTATCAATAAAGTCATCGAAACTGAAATCATGCGTGCGCCAGAGCAGTATCTGTGGATGCATCGTCGTTTCAAAACCCGCCCTATTGGCGAAGCCTCGCTCTATATTTAAGCTCTTCAGAAAGGTTAGTTTCGCTAAGAAACTAACCTTTTCAATCACCTGTCATCCGTTAAGAAACCGTTTTTCATTGCGTCGCCCAAAGTGAATTTATTGCGATGCGAAATCAAACTGTCGCCGTTCCACGACACTCGTAAGTGACGGAAATTATTTAAAAAAATCCCTCTTGTCACCCCTCATTTTTAGGCGTACATTAGCGCCGTCTGGCAACAGGAAAGCACAGAATTCTGAGCTGGAGTCAGCGGCGAAACGGGAAAATTCTCATTTCCGCTTTGACCGGATTTCAGTTCTCTATAATCAGGTGGACTCTGTTTTTAAATGCGTACCACAAGATACGCGGAGCGATGAAACGTGAAATATTTCTTTATGGGCATTTCGGTGATTGTTTTAGTCTGGGCCGGAACCTTTGCCCTGATGATCTAGTGAAGAACATGCAGTCAAAAAAACAGGAGCCATTGGCTCCTGTTTTTTTATGTCATGATGACGCGGGATTTTCAGCCACGCTCTTCGAGGAGAGAAGCCCGTCGGCCCGGAACATACTCTTGATGCCCCTCACCGCCTGACGAATGCGGTCGCTATTTTCAATCAGGGCAAACCGCACATGGGTGTCGCCATAATCACCAAAGCCAATTCCCGGTGATACGCACACCTTCGCATCCTGGAGCAGCTTTTTGGCAAACTCCAGCGATCCCATCGCCGCGTACGGTTCCGGAATTTTCGCCCAGACGTACATGGATGCCTTCGGCATTTCCACCATCCAGCCCGCTTCATGCAAGCCTTTTACCAGCACGTCGCGACGGCGCTTATACTGAGCGGCAATCTCGTGGACGCACTGCTGGTCGCCCTCAAGAGCAGCGATAGCCGCAACCTGCAGCGGCGTGAAGGTGCCGTAGTCGTGGTAACTCTTAATACGCGCCAGTGCGCTCACCAGCGTTTTGTTACCCACCATAAAGCCAATACGCCAGCCTGCCATGTTGTAGCTTTTTGACAGCGTAAAGAACTCGACCGCCACGTCACGCGCGCCCGGAACCTGCATGATGGAAGGCGCTTTCCAGCCGTCATAGACGATGTCAGCGTAGGCTAAATCGTGAACCACCAGCACGTCATAACGCTTCGCCAGCGCGACCACTTTCTCGAAGAAATCGAGCTCCACGCACTGGGCCGTTGGGTTCGACGGGAAACCGAGGATCATCATCTTCGGTTTCGGATAGCTTTCGCGAATCGCACGTTCCAGTTCGTTAAAGAAATCGACCCCTTCCACCAGCGGAACCGAACGGACCTGCGCCCCGGCAATCACCGCACCGTAGATGTGGATTGGGTAGCTGGGATTCGGTACCAGCACCGTATCGCCATGATCCAGCGTAGCCAGCATCAGGTGTGCCAGCCCCTCTTTCGAGCCGATGGTGACAATCGCTTCACTTTCCGGATCGATATCAACCTGATAGCGATCCTGATACCAGCGCGAGATCGCGCGACGTAATCTGGGAATACCGCGGGAGGTCGAGTAGCCGTGCGTATCCGGACGCTGGGCAACCGTGCAGAGTTTTTCAACGATATGCGGTGGCGTTGGGCCGTCAGGGTTACCCATGCTGAAATCAATAATATCTTCGCCGCGCCGACGCGCAGCCATCTTCAGTTCAGCGGTGATATTGAAAACATAAGGGGGGAGACGATCGATACGCGTAAAACGGCGTTCAGGACTGAATTCAGCCATAGATTCCTCAAATTAACGTTAGCGCCCGGACCGTCCGAGCGACGCTGCCACCGATGTGGCGTGCTTAGAAAATAACCTGAAAAAAATCACGCTGTCGAGAGGGAAGTGAAAAAAAAGCGATCGCCTGAAAACCGGAACCCGGCGGTGCCGAAAAGCGGAAGCCCCTGTTTCAGGGTTGGCTTTCTGATAGCTGTTATTTAACAGGATGATATCAAAACAGTTACCTGACGATACGCAGGCTATAAAAAATCAGGACGTGTCCGTTACTGACAGACAATCCCCTTTAGAAATTATGGTTTTTCCTCATTTGATAAACCTGACGGATAGCTGGTCAACGCGCGTCAGGTTTTTTATCATGGTTCTTTCCCGTTTTCCCAGGTCTACTCGTGCACGAAATATTCACTATGCTGCTGGCGGTTTTTGACCGTGCGGCATTAATGCTGATTTGCCTGTTTTTCCTCATTCGCATTCGCCTGTTTCGCGAGCTATTGCACAAATCCGCACACTCGCCAAAAGAGCTGCTGGCCGTTACCGCCATCTTTTCGCTGTTCGCCCTGTTCAGCACCTGGTCTGGCGTGCCGGTAGAGGGTTCGCTGGTTAACGTGCGCATTATCGCCGTGATGTCCGGCGGAATTTTGTTTGGCCCGTGGGTGGGTGTCATTACCGGCGTGATTGCCGGAACCCATCGCTACCTGATTGATATCGGCGGCGTCACGGCGGTGCCCTGCTTTATTACCAGCATTATCGCCGGGGTGCTCTCCGGCTGGATCAGCCGCAAAATCCCGAAAAAACAGCGCTGGCGCGCAGGGATCGTGGCGGGCATGGTGTGCGAAACGCTGACCATGATCCTGGTCGTCGTCTGGGCCCCGACCACCGAACTTGGGCTGGATATCGTCTCAAAAATCGGTATTCCGATGATCCTGGGCAGCGTGTGCATCGGCTTTATCGTGCTGCTGGTGCAAAGCGTAGAAGGGGAAAAAGAGGCCAGCGCCGCCCGTCAGGCCAAGCTGGCGCTGGATATCGCCAACAAAACGCTGCCGCTCTTCCGCCACGTTAACGCGGAGTCGTTGCGTCAGGTCTGCGAAATCATTCGCCATGACATCCACGCTGACGCTGTCGCCATCACCAATATTGACCACGTGCTGGCCTACGTTGGCGTCGGGGAGCACAACTATCGCGATAATGATGACACCATCAGCCCAACCACCCGACAGGCGATTAACTACGGTAAAATCATTATTAAAAACAATGATGAAGCCCACCGAACGCCGGAAATCCACTCCATGCTGGTGATTCCGCTGTGGGAGAAAGGCGTCGTGACGGGCACGCTGAAAATTTATTACTGCCACGCGCATCAGATCACCTCCACGCTGCAGGAGATGGCCATCGGCCTGTCGCAGATTATCTCCACCCAGCTTGAGGTTTCGCGGGCGGAACAGCTGCGTGAGATGGCAAATAAGGCAGAGCTGCGCGCGCTGCAGAGCAAAATCAATCCCCATTTCCTGTTTAACGCGCTGAACGCGATCTCCTCGTCCATTCGTCTTAATCCGGACACCGCGCGCCAGCTGATTTTTAACCTGTCGCGCTATCTGCGCTACAACATCGAGCTGAAAGATGACGAGCAGATCGACATCAAAAAAGAGCTGTATCAGATTAAAGACTACATCGCGATTGAGCAGGCGCGCTTTGGTGACAAGCTCACGGTCATTTACGATATTGATGAAGAGGTCAACTGCGTGATCCCAAGCCTGCTTATCCAGCCGCTGGTCGAAAACGCGATTGTTCACGGCATTCAGCCGTGTAAAGGCAAAGGCGTCGTCACCATCAGCGTCACCGAAAGCGGCAACCGCGTACGTATTGCCGTGCGCGATACCGGCCACGGAATTGATCCAAAAGTCATTGAGCGGGTGGAGTCTAACGAGATGCCTGGAAATAAAATCGGCCTGCTGAACGTGCACCACCGGGTCAAGCTGCTTTACGGCGACGGGCTGCATATTCAGCGTCTTGAACCGGGCACCGAAATTGCGTTTTACGTCCCGAACGAGCGCTCTCCCGCTCATTCGGCAACATCACTGTTGCCCCAGGTGGAGTAACCCATGAAAGTCATCATCGTAGAAGATGAAATTCTGGCTCAACAGGAGCTAACCTGGCTTATCAACACCCACAGCCAGATGGAAATTGTGGGTACCTTTGATGACGGTCTGGACGTGCTGAAGTTTCTGCAGCATAACCGGGTCGACGCCATCTTCCTGGATATCAACATTCCGTCGCTGGATGGCGTATTGCTGGCGCAAAACATCAATCAGTTTGCCCATAAGCCGTTTATTGTGTTCGTGACCGCATGGAAAGAGCACGCCGTAGAGGCCTTCGAGCTGGAGGCGTTTGACTATATCCTTAAGCCTTACCAGGAGTCGCGGATTGTCAGCATGCTGCAAAAGCTGGAGGCCGCATGGCAGCAGCAGACCGCCCCTGCAAGCGCCAGCCCAACGGTACGAGAAAACGACACCATTAATTTGGTCAAAGATGAGCGCATCATCGTGACGCCGGTCAATGATATTTACTATGCCGAAGCCCATGAAAAGATGACGTTTGTCTATACGCGACGGGAATCTTACGTGATGGCGATGAACATCACCGAGTTTTGCAGCAAGCTGCCTGCGTCGCACTTTTTCCGCTGCCACCGCTCGTTCTGCGTCAATTTAAACAAGATCCGCGAGATCGAACCGTGGTTTAACAACACCTATATCTTGCGTCTGAAGGATCTGGATTTTCAGGTGCCGGTAAGCCGCAGCAAGGTGAAAGAGTTCCGCCAGCTCATGCACCTGTAACAAAAAAGCCCTCTCCTGCGGGAGAGGGCTATGCGTCAGAGGATTTGACCGAGAACCTGACGCAGGTGGGCACCCGACCCCAGCAGGCCTGGGTTATCATGCACGATCAGATAAACCGGAATGTCCTGCACGTAGCTTCTGAAGCGCCCTTTATCCTCAAACCCGCCGCGGAAGCCGGAGGCTTTAAAGAACTCCAGGAAACGCGGCACAATACCACCTGCAATATAAACGCCTCCGAAGGTACCCAGCGTCAGCGCCAGATTGCCGCCGAAGCGCCCCATGATCACGCAGAACAGCGACAGGGCACGACGGCAGTCAATGCAGCTGTCCGCCAGCGCGCGTTCGGTGACGTCTTTCGGCTGCAGATTTTCCGGCAGACGACCGTCCGATTTCACAATCGCCCGGTACAGGTTCACCAGCCCCGGTCCTGACAGCACGCGCTCGGCGGAGACGTGGCCGATCTCCGCGCGTAATTCTTCGAGGATAATGCCCTCTTCTTCGCTGTTTGGCGCAAAGTCCACGTGACCACCTTCACCCGGCAGGCTCACCCAGCGCTGAGCGACATGCACCAGATGTGAAACGCCCAGCCCGGTACCGGCCCCGTAAACCGCAATCGGCTTACCTTCGACCGGTTCAGCGCCGCCAAACTGGATCAGATGCTCAGGCTTCAGCATCGGGATCGCCATGGACACCGCGGTAAAGTCATTGATGATTTCAAGATGCGCAAAGCCGAGGTTTTTTTTCATCTCGGCGATGGAGAATGCCCAGGTATGGTTGGTCATGGCGACCCAGTCGCCGGTTATCGGGCAGGCAATGGCGATGCAGCCATCTTCGACGCTTATCTGATGCTCCTCCAGATAGACGCGGACAACGGCCTCAAGGCTTGGATAATCGAGACCGGAATAGGTTTTCGCCCGGGAAATTTCACCGCTATTTACATCGCATAATGCAAGGCGCGCATTCGTGCCGCCCACATCGCCTACCAAAGCATACTTTGTCATTCTTCTACTGCTCCGCTAAAGTCAGAATAAATCTTTGGGACACTGTAAATTCAAGGCGTGATAACAACAACGACCGGAAGGTGAATGCCCATGGATTATCGATCTTCGTCACAGAATAACTTTACCGTTTCAGCACCTTTTGCACTATTGCCATAAGGCTTAATGTGCAAAGTAACGTAATACCGTTTTGTACAAGGAAATCATCATGCTTCACCCGCGAGCCAGAACCATGCTGTTGCTGGCAATTCCGGCGCTCATCATAGGCGTGGTTTCAAGTCTGGTCCTTATTGTCGTGATGAAAGTCGCGTCGGTGCTGCAAACACTATTATGGAACGCGCTTCCTGCAGGGCTGGGCGTCACCGCTGACTCTCCTGCCTGGATCGTTGGGATGCTGACGTTAACCGGTATTGCGGTGGGCCTGGTGATCCGTTTCAGTCCCGGCCATGCCGGCCCCGATCCGGCACTGGAACCGTTGATCGGTGCCCCGGTGGCCCCCTCGGCGTTGCCAGGGCTAATCATTGCGCTGATTATCGGTCTGGCTGGAGGCGTTAGTCTGGGACCTGAGCATCCGATTATGGCCGTGAACATTGGCCTGGCGGTTTTTCTTGGTTCACGCATTTTGCCCCGCGTTGGCGCGCTGGACTGGACCATTCTCGCCTCCGCAGGCACCATCGGGGCGCTCTTCGGCACGCCCGTTGCGGCGGCACTGATCTTTTCTCAGACGCTCAGCAGTAACAACGATGTCCCACTCTGGGACAAGCTCTTTGCCCCACTGATGGCCGCAGCCGCCGGAGCGTTGACGACCAGCCTGTTTTTCCATCCCCATTTTTCACTCTCTCTCCCCCACTACGGCCAGATGCAAATCGCCGATATTTTCAGCGGTGCCATCGTCGCCGCCATCGCCATTGCGCTGGGCATGGTGGCAGTATGGTGTCTTCCACGCCTGCACCGGCTGATGCACAGACTCAAACACCCGGTGCTGATTCTGGGGGCTGGCGGTTTGATTCTGGGTATTTTAGGTACGATCGGCGGGCCGGTGACGCTGTTTAAAGGACTGGACGAGATGCAGCAGCTGGCCTTCAGCCAGGTGTTTAGCGTCTCCGACTATCTGCTGTTTGCCGTGATCAAGCTGGCAGCGCTGGTGGTGGCGGCCGCCTGCGGTTTCCGTGGTGGACGCATCTTCCCGGCGGTCTTTGTCGGCGTCGCGCTGGGGCTGATGCTGCATGAGCATGTCGATGCGGTCCCGGCTGCGATTACCGTTTCCTGCTCGATTCTGGGGCTGGTGCTGGTGGTCACGCGCGATGCCTGGCTGAGCCTCTTCATGGCCGCCGTGGTGGTACCGGATACCACCCTCATCCCGTTACTTTGCATCGTGATGTTGCCCGCCTGGCTCCTGCTGGCGGGCAAACCGATGATGATGGCCTGGCGAAACGACAAATGATCAGGCGCTGTTGCGCGCTTCCAGCGCTTTGGTGATCGCCCCCAGCAGCGGAGGGATATCGGCTTTCGGCAGCATCACCTCAATCAGCGAGAGCCGCTCGTGGTGTGCCACTTTCTCAAGGACGTCCGCCAGCTGCTCCGCTTCACTGACCCGCCAGCACTGGGCCTGAGGATCAAGGCTCAGGGCCTGCGGGATTTGCGTCCAGTTCCAGAGCGCAATGTCGTTGTAACGCTGCTCAGGCCCGTGGATCGCTCTTTCCACCGTGTACCCTTCGTTGTTCAGGACCAGAATGATGGGGTGTTGTTTATCCCGCAGCATCGAGCCAAGCTCCTGGATAGTAAGTTGCGCCGCGCCATCCCCCGTCAGGACAATCACGCGCCGGTTCGGGCAGGCCGTTTGCGCGCCAAATGCTGCCGCCAGCGTATAGCCAATCGATCCCCACAGCGGCTGGACGATAAAATTCACGTCAGCCGGCAGACGAAGGTCGATCGCGCCGAAGGCCGAGGTGCCCTGATCCGCAAGAATGATGTCTCCCGGACGAATAAATGTCTGCAACGTTTGCCAGAAATTCGCCTGCGTCAGCGAGCCATCCGGCTGCGGGTAGGCCATCGCGCTTTGAGAAGACTGCGCGGGCGTCTCGTGCACGTGCTGTTTGCACAGTTCCACCAGCGTTTCGATTGCCTGAAGCATAGGGATGCCGGTAAACCAAAGATCACCTACGCGTGAGGCATGAGGCTGAACTTCTATCGTTTGTGCCGGGGTGAGCTGATGCGTGAAGCCGGCGGTCAGGGTATCGGTAAATCGCGTGCCGATGCACAGTACGGTATCCGCCCCTTCAATCGCCTCTTTTACCGCACCGGCGCTCGCTGAACCGCTGTAGGTGCCATAAAATCCGGCGTGACGTTCGTCAAAGATACCTTTGCCCATCAGCATGGTGGCGTGTGCCATCGGCACGTCTTTGACCCATTTTTGTAGCGCATGCTTCAGGCCGTGGCGCAGGACAAGGAAATCGGCCAGCAGCGCAGTACGCTTGCTCCTGGCAAGCTTGTTTTCTGCGGCGTCCCGGAACGCTTTCAGGCAGGCACTATCGGCATGTGGATGCCTGAGCGTGAGAGCGTTTACAGGGGGAGTGGCGGCCTTTTTTGCCACGTCGGCAGGCAACATCAGATAGCCGGGGCGACGCTCCCGGAGCATTGTCGTTAACACCCGGTCGATTTCATAACAGGCGTTTTGTTCGGTCAGGATCGCCTGTGCAGCAGTGATCGGCTCGCTCATATGATAAAAATGACGAAACTCACCGTCGCCAAGCGTGTGGTGCAGCAGCTCCCCTCTTTGCTGTGATGCCGTACCCGGTGCCCCCACAATATGCAAGACCGGAACGTGCTCGGCGAAGCTGCCCGCAATGCCGTTCATGGCGCTTAACTCTCCTACGCCAAATGTCGTCAGCAGCGCGGCAAAGCCCTTACATCGGGCGTATCCGTCAGCGGCATAAGAAGCGTTTAACTCGTTGGCACAGCCCACCCAGCAGATATCCGGGCTGTCTATCACATGGTCGAGAAACTGCAGGTTATAGTCGCCCGGCACGCCAAACAGATGATCGGCTCCACAATCAGTAAGACGGTCCAGCAGGTAATCGGCGACGCAGTATGGGGTACGCATGAACAGGTATCCTTCTAATGTTGACCTCACCTTGAGTATTAAATAAGCGTGATGGCTGTCCAGAATTGGTGATAAGAAGGGCATGGAAAGAATGCTTTACAAAAAAGGCTGCGCTATGCTGCTTTTTTTCACGAAAATGTAAACGCATACACTGATTTTTCACTTCAGCGCCAGAGGTCACGAAAATGGGTTATCAGCCGGACAAAAATCGTTACAGGACAATGGAGTATCGCCGCTGCGGGCGAAGCGGACTCAGGTTGCCTGCCATCTCGCTTGGGCTGTGGCATAACTTTGGTGACACCACCCTTATCGAAAACAGCCGTCAACTTTTACAGCGTGCGTTCGATCTGGGCATTACGCATTTCGACCTTGCCAACAACTATGGCCCGCCCCCCGGATCGGCCGAACGTAATTTCGGACGTATTTTGCAGGAGGATTTCCTGCCCTGGCGCGACGAGCTAATCATCTCCACCAAAGCGGGTTATACCATGTGGGAGGGGCCTTACGGCGACTGGGGGTCACGTAAATATCTGCTGGCAAGCCTCGATCAAAGCCTTAAGCGCACGGGGCTGGAGTATGTGGATATCTTCTATCATCACCGGCCAGATCCTCAAACGCCGCTGCAGGAAACCATGAAAGCGCTTGACCATGCGGTGCGTCAGGGGAAGGCTTTGTATGTCGGATTATCCAACTACCCGGCTGTTCTGGCTCGCCAGGCGATTGATATCCTTAATGACCTCGGGACGCCCTGCCTGATCCACCAACCGAAATACTCCCTCTTTGAACGTGCGCCGGAAGCGGGGCTGCTGGACGTGTTGCAGGAAAAAGGAGTCGGCTGTATTCCCTTCTCGCCGCTGGCCGGCGGGCAACTGACCAATCGCTATCTGAACGGCATCCCCGCAGACTCACGCGCGGCAAGCGGCAGTCAGTTCCTCAAACCCGATCAGCTCACTGAAGAGAAGCTGGAGAAAGTCAGGAAGCTGAATGCCCTGGCAGAAAGCCGCGGCCAGAAGCTGTCCCAGATGGCGCTGGCCTGGGTATTACGCCATGAGGACGTGACGTCGGTGCTGATTGGGGCAAGTAAAGCGGCTCAGATTGATGACGCCGTGGGGATGCTGGCAAACCGCCATTTCTCTGCAGAAGAGTTGGCCCGTATAGACGCGATCCTGAGCAGCTCAATATAACATCACTTTTAGCAAAAAGTGCTCTCACCCAAGAATTCGGAGTTGAGGCGATGATACGGCGCTTTACCAACTCGTAAAATTGCGTTAACAGGCCCAACAAAGGCCCCGATCGTGAAGGAGAAAGAGTATGTTCAGGTCACTGATTCTTGCAGCGGTATTACTGGCTTCGGCGCCGCTGATCGCCACTGCGGGCGAAATCACCCTGTTGCCATCAGTAAAATTACAAATTGGCGATCGTGACGACTACGGCAGATACTGGGACGGCGGCTACTGGCGCGACCGTGATTACTGGCATCGTCACTATGAGTGGCGCGGCGATCGCTGGTGGAAACATGATAACGGCAGACACCGCGGCTGGTATAAAGACAGCGCCTATGAGCGCGGTTACCGTGAAGGCTGGAACGATCGTGACGACCGTCGCGGCGGCTGGGGTCGCGGCAAAGGTCATGGTCACGGCCATCATCACTAATCAAAAAGGAGCCTCCACGGCTCCTTTTTTTGTTAAAGACCCAGCGCGGTTCCCACTAACAACCACAGGTTCAGCGCAACGACCACCACCACGATGGCCCACCCGGTTCGTTTCACCAGCGTTGAGTTGACCAGCTCGCCCATCAGAGTTTTGTTGCTGGTAAAGATCAGCAGCGGCACCAGCGCCAGCGCAATACCAAAACTCAGCAGCACCTGGCTCATGACCAGAATTCGCGTTGGGTCGAGTCCCATCAGAATCACCACAAATGACGGCAGCATGGTGACGGAACGACGAACCCACAGCGGAATATGGAACCGGACAAACCCCTGCATCACCACCTGGCCTGCCAGCGTACCCACCACCGTAGAAGAGAGACCAGCAGCCACCAGGCTAAGGCCAAATATCGTGGCGGCAGCATGGCTCAGCAACGGCTCCAGCGTGAGATACGCCTGGTCGAGATCGGCAATACCGGTATGACCGTTAAAGTGGAAAGCTGCGGCTGCAGTAGCCATCATCGCCAGATTGACAAACCCCGCGATGGTCATGGCGATCGCCACGTCCCACTTGGTGGCGGAGTAACGCTCTTTACGCGTCCCACCGTGGAGATGCTGAGTCAGCGAGGAGTGCAGATAGATCACGTGCGGCATGATGGTCGCCCCCAGCACCCCGGCGGCCAGGAACACCGCTTCGGAGGTCGGCAGGCTTGGGATCGCCATCCCTTTACCGAGCTGCGCCAGATTCGGCTGTGAGAAGATTAGCTCAACGATATAGGCCGCCGCGACAAACAGCAGCAGACCGCCAATGACCTTCTCCAGCGGCTTTTGACCCCGACGCTGCAGCATCAGGATCAGGAACGTGGCAATCCCGGTGAGGACCGCCCCCTGCAACAGCGACACACCCAGAATCAGCTTAAAGCCGATCGCTGCGCCAATAAATTCAGCAAGGTCAGTGGCCATGGCGATGATTTCAGCCTGAACCCAGTAGAGCCAGACCGCGGGACGCGGATAATGGTCGCGAATTTGCTCCGCCAGGTTTTTGCCCGTCGCAATCCCCAGCTTTGCGGAGAGCATCTGAATCAGCATTGCCATCAGGTTTGCCCAGACGACCACCCAGAGCAGCTTATAACCGAAGCTGGCCCCGGCCTGAATATTGGTCGCAAAGTTACCTGGATCGATATAACCAATGGCAGCGATGAACGCAGGTCCCATTAATGCGAACCGCAACTTGCGCGCTGCTCTGCCACTGCTACCCTCTACGCGACTGTTTGTCATTTCTGCCTCTGAAATATAGCCTTTGCTATGTTTAATGCTATCAAAATGAGAATGATTATCAAGATCATTTATGAAGTTTGCAGTGATTTCTCTGATAGCTTTGAACGATAGACGGGCGGGTAAGTGGGGCGATCTAACTGAAACTGAAATCGCGCATGCTTTTGTGAAGACTAGCACACAAACTTAACTTTTCACTCATTTACCTAACATAACAAAAATGTATTGTGGATCACTATTTTTGAGACTCGTCACAGGATGTAACTATAGTGTGCCCTCGATCTCGTTTTCTTTTCGCTTGTTACATAGAATGTGCACGAAAATTAAACCTGCCTCATATTTGGAGCAAATATGGACCGCGTCCTTCATTTTGTCCTGGCACTTGTTGTCGTTACTGCACTCGCATTGCTGGTCAGCACAGACCGCAAAAAAATTCGTATTCGTTATGTTGTCCAACTGCTGGTCATTGAAGTTTTACTTGCGTGGTTCTTCCTGAACTCCAACGTAGGCCTCGGCTTCGTGAAAGGCTTCTCCGAAATGTTCGAAAAACTGCTCGGGTTCGCCAATGAAGGGACCAACTTTGTCTTCGGTAAAATGAACGACGAAGGTCTGGCGTTCTTCTTCCTGAAGGTTCTCTGCCCTATCGTCTTCATTTCCGCGCTGATCGGTATTCTGCAGCACATTCGCGTTCTGCCGTTCGTGATTCGTGGAATTGGTTTCCTGTTATCCAAAGTGAACGGCATGGGTAAGCTGGAATCCTTCAACGCCGTCAGTTCCCTGATCCTCGGTCAGTCTGAGAACTTCATCGCGTATAAAGATATTCTCGGCAAGATGTCCCGCAACCGCATGTACACCATGGCGGCAACCGCAATGTCTACCGTTTCCATGTCTATCGTGGGCGCGTATATGACCATGCTGGAACCAAAATACGTGGTGGCTGCGCTGGTACTGAACATGTTCAGCACCTTTATCGTTCTGTCGCTGATCAACCCGTACCGCGTTGACGCCAGCGAAGAGAACATCCAGATGTCTAACCTGCACGAAGGCCAGAGCTTCTTCGAAATGCTGGGTGAATACATCCTGGCCGGTTTCAAAGTCGCGATTATCGTTGCCGCCATGCTGATCGGCTTCATTGCGCTGATTTCTGCACTGAATGCCCTGTTCGCCGCGGTGCTGGGTATCTCCTTCCAGGGCATTCTGGGCTACATCTTCTACCCTGTTGCATGGGTGATGGGTGTTCCGGCTCACGAAGCGCTGCAGGTGGGCAGTATCATGGCAACCAAACTGGTTTCTAACGAATTCGTTGCGATGATGGATCTGCAGAAAATTGCCAGCACGCTTTCTCCACGCGCGGAAGGTATTCTCTCCGTGTTCCTGGTCTCCTTCGCGAACTTCTCGTCTATCGGTATCATCGCCGGTGCGATTAAGGGTCTGAACGAAGAGCAGGGTAACGTGGTTTCTCGCTTTGGCCTGAAGCTGGTTTACGGCTCTACGCTGGTGAGCGTCCTGTCCGCATCTATCGCGGCACTGGTTCTGTAACGTTTACCGTTAAACAAAAACCGGGAGCCTGGCTCCCGGTTTTTTTATGCCCGCAATTCTTCCAGCGGTTTGGGTTTGCCTATCAGGTATCCCTGCAGGTAATCCACACCAAAGCGAAGCAGCATCTCCCGCTGGGCCGGCGTTTCGACGTATTCCGCGACGACGCACAGCGATTTCGCCTTCGCCAGATTACACATCGACTGGACGATCATTGCATCCATGTCGTCTGTACAAATGTCTTTCACAAAGCAGCCGTCAATTTTAATGATGTCCGCCTGCAGGCGTCTGAGGCGCTCGTAGTTGGCGTAGCCAGTACCAAAATCATCTATGGCAATTCGGAAACCGTAATCCCGCAGCTGCTGAATATTGTTGATACTTGTGCCTGAATTTGAAAAAGCCTGCTCCTCGGTGATCTCAATCACGACGGCCTGAGGTGCCACGCCGTACCGTTCAAACAGCGCGCAAATCTCAGTCGCCACCTCTTTTTGCATCAGCGTGAGCGGCATCAGATTGACGGAGAAACGGGTGCCAGCCTGTGTTGCAGAGTTATCGCGTAGCCACAGCAGTAATTTCTCCATAATGCACATATCAAACCGATGGCTGAGGTTGAACTGGGCAATCAGCGGAATAAAGCGGTCAGGGGTGAAGATCTCGCCCTCGCTCTCCATACGCGCCAGGATTTCGTAATACCCGCTCCCGTCCGCCTTCTGGATCGGTTGCGCGTATAAATGGAACTGCCCTGCCTCAAGGGCATGCTTAATCCGCGCCAGCATCAGGACACGCTCTGTCGTTTGTCCTGATGCCGCCTCAAGGCTATTCGTGAGCGCGAGAACGTTTTGCTCTCCGCAGGCCTGCTCTGCCAGCCAGCTCAGCTGTCCCAGCGTGTGATGCAGCTTTTCGCCGTTTTCGACCATTCCCCAGGATGCGCCAAATTCAATATCCAGCCCGGTGTTGTTCCAGAAAATCTTACGGCTGTTCAGCCGATCGACCATATGCTGTAGACGCTCGGCGGTTCCCGGCCCCAGTAATACCAGCACCAGTTCGCTTCCCGGAAGCTGGAAGAGCGTCTCATCTTTCTGCAAAAGTGGCTGTAGCGACGTGGCGATCGTACGTTTGCAGTGGACCCGCATGATAATCCCGTAGTGGCGGCTCAAAAACTCCAGGTTATCCATACGCAGAATGCACACTTTGGCATCCGGGTGAATCTCAAGATAATCTTCCAGCGCACGAATATTGGGTAAACCGGTAAGGGGATCGGTAAGCGCCCTGCCCTGCCAGCCCCGCTTCAGCCACTCGCTGCGCTGGTAAATGCGCGACATGTAAAGCAAGCAGATAGCGAAAGAAATCAACACGGAGAGGATAAAGGAGAGTGAATGGCCCGATTCGACCCCGTTCAGGAAGTTGTAGTTGTAGGTCAACAGCAGGAGCGCTGAGGTGGCCCACAGCAGAGAAATCAACGCATAGGTCAGGCGGCTTATTGCCAGGGTAAAAAGAATAAAAATCAGCGGCATCAAATAGCCCGCAATGACCGGTGATTCAAAAGGACCACATAAAATGATGAGAATGGCGCCTAAAAGCACTAGCCAGACAAAAATATATAATGGATTCTTGTGATAAAACACGGGCTTCACGCTTCGCCGCCAGAAGGTGACGGCATAACGAGGATTAATTATCATTCTTAATGGGTAATAGAACATCATGGTAAAAATCAGCCCCGCGCATATCAGGCTTTGAATATCCACAACATTATAAATTACCGTTCCTTCGCCGAAATAGGTTGAGATAGTCACCGGAAAATCAAACAAATAGCCTGCCATATACATCGACAGCTTAATACCAAATGGCACAATAAAACCGAGCCAGAATATACGTAGCCCGATGTGCTTGTTAGGGATGGAGTGGCGCCAGCGCTTGCCCAGCATGAGGCGTAGCAGGCCGCAGGCCGCGAACAACGCAAAGGTCTGACAGAACAGCAAAACTGAATATTGTAGCGGTGCTAAATTAATATAGAATAAATTAGTGACAGTAAAATCTAACAAAATGGGAAGAATAGCCCTGCGCCCAAATAGCAGAATTAACGCCAGCATCACGCTGAGCGGCAGCCATGCTAAATAAACGTCATGACCATTAACAATTGCGCGTGGAGAGAGATAACGGGAGACAGGTACCGCAATCAGACAAAGTGTCAGGGCAATTATAAATATCTTTACATTATTGTACGTTTTTCTATTCATTAAGCTGATGAGTATATTATCCGTCTGAATCATTGACCGGATGGATAATAGGTTTATTAATTGCACGAATCAAGTTCAAGTCTATTTATAGACACGTTTATTGATTTCGATTGAGGTGAGGTATGTGAATACCTTCTTTTTGATAACAAAAACCAGTGGCGGGCGTTACAAACAGATAAAAAAAACCCTCGTCATTTGACGAGGGTTTACAATTTTGGTGGAGCTAAGCGGGATCGAACCGCTGACCTCTTGCATGCCATGCAAGCGCTCTCCCAGCTGAGCTATAGCCCCACATGTGACTTTACTGACCGCACTCTGTTGGGTTCAGAGTTTGGTGGAGCTAAGCGGGATCGAACCGCTGACCTCTTGCATGCCATGCAAGCGCTCTCCCAGCTGAGCTATAGCCCCATCGTAAAGCTGTCATGTTGACGGGCGGCATAATATGAATTCCGCTGCGGAGTGTCAACGGCAAAATCAATGACCGCCGTTCGATCGCCGAAAAATCATGCAAATGAATCACTTTGCGAGCGTGCTCGTAATCAGGAGTTAAGCCTGTCACGTTTTCATGTAAAACGGTGCTATAAAATGAGCCGTTAATTAACCCCACTGATATTCAGGAAATTGCATGATCAAGGAACGAATGACGCCAGAAGAGTTAGCCCTGCTCACTGGCTATAGCCGACAGACCATCAATAAATGGGTACGCAAAGAGGGTTGGATTACGTCACCAAAACCTGGCGTTCAGGGCGGGAAAGCGCGACTGGTACATGTTAACGAAAAAGTCCGCGACTTTATCCGCAGCGCACGTCGGGCAAGCGAAACGTCCGATATGGCAGAAGGTATCAGCCATAACAGTTCGCTTCACACCCTACTCCTGACGCTGGCTGATGAAATGACGCCGGAAGAGCAGAAACAGATGACATCGCTGTTACTGCGGGAAGGGATCACCGGATTGTTGCAACGTTTAGGGATTCGCGATCGGGACTGATATGAAAAAATTACGGAGCAAAATGACCACGGAAGAGCTGGCGGAGAGTTTGGGCGTTGCCAGGCAAACGGTTAATCGCTGGATTCGCCAGCAGGGCTGGAAAACAGAAGGACTCAACGGCGTGAAAGGCGGCCGCGCGAGGCTCATTCATATCGATGCACGCGTGAAGGAACACATTATGAGTCTCCCGGCGATTCGCAACCGTCAGGCGGTATACCATCTCGCGGAGGCCACCTCCGCCTACAATGCCCCCTCTGCAAACCTGTTTCCGGGCATAATTGAGACGCTGGAGAATATGACTGCAGCAGAGCAGAAGCGTCTGGACACCTTCCTGAAGCGCGAAGGCATTCACGGCTTTCTTAAGCGTCTGGGTATTGCAGAAGAAGAAGCATAAAAAAACGGCAGGTTCCCCTGCCGTTTGTTTTATCTGAGACGTTATTACTGCTGATTTTCTCGTTCAGCGATAAAGTCCAGAGCCTTGTTAATGCGCGCTACGCTGCGTGATTTACCGATAGCATGAACCGTTACGTCCAGCGCCGGAGACTGACCCGCACCGGTCACCGCAACGCGCAGTGGCATACCGACTTTACCCATGCCGACTTCCAGCTCGTCCGCCGTCGCCTGAATGGCGTGATGCACATTCTCAGCGGTCCACTCGGTAATGGCAGCCAGCTTGTCACGCACCACTTCCAGCGGCTGACGCGCAACCGGGCGGAGGTGTTTCTTCGCGGCGTCCGCATCAAACGCATCAAACTCTTCATAGAAGTAGCGGCAGCTTTCAGCAATCTCTTTCAGCGTTTTGCAGCGCTCGCCGAGCAGTTTCACCAGATCCGCCAGCTCAGGGCCTGTGCGGGTATCAATATTTGCCTGCTCAATGTGCCACTGCAGATACGTCGCCACATATTCTGGCGGCATGGTATTGATGTAGTGATGGTTCAGCCACAGGAGCTTGTCGGTGTTGAACGCGCTGGCGGATTTGCTGACAGAGCTCAGAGAGAACAGTTCGATCATCTCTTCGCGGCTGAAGATCTCCTGGTCACCGTGAGACCAGCCCAGACGCACCAGATAGTTCAGCAGCGCTTCTGGCAGATAGCCGTCGTCGCGATACTGCATCACGCTCACCGCACCGTGACGTTTAGACAGCTTTTTCCCGTCGTCGCCGTTGATCATGGAGACGTGCGCATAAACAGGCACAGGGGCGTTCAGCGCCTTCAGGATGTTGATCTGACGTGGCGTGTTGTTGATATGGTCTTCACCGCGCACAACGTGGGTAATTTCCATATCCCAGTCGTCCACCACCACGCAGAAGTTGTAGGTTGGAGAACCATCGGTACGACGGATGATCAGATCGTCGAGCTCCTGGTTGCTGAATTCGATCGGGCCACGGATCTGATCGTCAAAGATCACAGACCCCTCTTGCGGGTTAGCAAAACGCACAACGCAAGGCTCATCTGCAGCATGCTCGCTGTGGTCGTGGCGGCAGCGGCCGTCATAACGCGGCTTTTCACCGTTCGCCATCTGCTCTTCACGCAGCGCATCCAGACGCTCTTTGGAGCAGTAGCACTTATACGCCGTGCCCGCGACCAGCATCTCATCAATGACGGCGTTATAGCGGTCAAAGCGTTTGGTCTGGAAGTAGGGACCTTCATCCCATTCCAGGTTCAGCCAGTTCATCCCATCCATAATGGCTTCAATTGCTTCTGGCGTGGAGCGCTCAAGATCGGTGTCTTCAATACGCAGCACGAACTCACCTTTGTTGTGGCGTGCGAAAAGCCAGGAATAGAGAGCGGTACGTGCACCACCGACGTGCAGATAGCCTGTCGGGCTCGGCGCGAAGCGAGTTTTGATTTTCATGAAATGGCCTTACGTTATAAAGATGCCGGCAATCGGCAAATCCTGGGGAAAAAACGATGGGCAATATTCTATCACTGTGCGGCGATTCCTCAATGTTGTTCCCTGAATCGGGCCCGAGTTTGCGATTTTTGTTTAGAAATCATGCGCCACTGCCCATTTCGCGATCGTTTTGCTTAATTTTACGACGAACGAATAAAAACTTTAGAAAATGCGTTGACTCATTTTCAACTCTCCCTATAATGCGACTCCACACAGCGGGGGTGATTAGCTCAGTTGGTAGAGCATCTCCTTT
>NZ_KV787884.1:135997-185185 GCF_001807145.1 Enterobacter sp. HMSC16D10 | reverse complement strand
GGGGTCGGCGGTTCGAGCCCGTCATCACCCACCATCTACTTCGGTAGACTCGCAGTGTAGATAAGAATTGAGATTGGGCGATTAGCTCAGTTGGTAGAGCATCTCCTTTACACGGAGGGGGTCGGCGGTTCGAGCCCGTCATCGCCCACCATTTCGGGTCGTTAGCTCAGTTGGTAGAGCAGTTGACTTTTAATCAATTGGTCGCAGGTTCGAATCCTGCACGACCCACCAATGTAAAAAAGCGCCCTAAAGGCGCTTTTTTGCTATCTGCGATATAAAAAATGTGAACCTGCCGCATTTTCCTCAAGCTAATCCCGTCGGTGCCGATACCTCTGTTTTATAACGCGAGGAAAAAGTATGACGACCATTCAGGCATCAACCCAATCTATTCAAACCAGCAGTGGCGGGAATGGGGCTTCTGGCGGTAACGATATCTCTGCGCAAATCACCCGCATTCTCGACAAAATCCAAAAGCTGACTCAGCAGTTAAACGAGCTGGCGAACAGTCCCGGCAGCACGGAAGATAAGAAAAAGCAGCAGGAACTGATTCAGACCCAGATCAAAGTGCTTCAGGCGCAGCTCGCCGCACTGCAGCGCCAGCAGGCCGAAGAGGCCCAGAAAAAGCAGGATCAAAAATTGGGCAAAGTGGAAGGTGTGAATAGCCCAACAGACAATAATCAGATTGATATCTACATCTAATCTTCTGAAGCGTTAAACAGTGGATCGCGTATGCGGGCCTCGGTCAATCGCTGTGCCTGGATACGCACCACTTCCCAGATAGCCTGCGCCGCCCCCGAGAGTGAACGATTTTTTCGCCGCACCAGCATTAGCTTTCGTTCGACAACGGGCGTCAACCGCTTCACGGCCAGTCGACTTCCCTGAGGCAGGGGAAGCGCCAGGGCGGGCAACACGCTGATGCCGATCCCGGCTTCCACCATGGGAAACAGCGTTGCCGGGTGACCAATCTCCTGCACGATCGCTGCCTTTACCCCCTGATTCATCAGTGCGGAATCAATCAGCGGGCGGCTGCCCGAGGCATAATCTTGTAAAACCAGGTTTGCGCCCTGAAGTGACTGCCACCTGACGTCAGGCAACGCGGCCAGCGGATCGTCGTCACGGCAGAGCAGCAAAAAGGGCTCCGAAAGTACGCTTTCGCACTCCAGATCGCTCACCTGGCCGGGATCGATAACAATACCAAAATCGACATCCCCCTGGCGGATGCTCTCCAGTACCCACTGCTGTGGCCGGTCATGCAGGACAAAGTCAATGTCCGGGTAGCGATGGTTCCCCTCGGCAATACACTGCGGGATAAGGTGTGCAGATATCGTCTGGCTGGCCGCGACCCGCACGGTACCCGAAAGCTGCTGCCCCAGCCTCCCCACGTCTCTGAGCGTGCTGTTCAGCTCATCCAGCAGCCGTTCAAGGCGCAGAGCAAGCTGCTGCCCGGCTTCGGTCAACACCACTTCGCGCGTGGTGCGGTCAAGCAACCGGACGCCGGTCTGATTTTCCAGTTCTTTCACGCTGTGGCTGACCGCCGACTGGCTCAGGCCAATCATCTCCCCTGCCCGGCTAAAGCTGCGGGCATTGGCGACGGTAACGAAAATGCGGAGCTGGCGTAAGGAATAATTCATCTGTTTAATTCATGAATGGATGCAATAAATCAATTTTATTTCTCAAATGGAAAAAAGCACAATAGCGACATCTGTTTTCAGGAGTCATTATGAAACTATTTCGTATTGTTGATCCGTTTACGCTCACCCTGGTCGTTACCGTTTTACTGGCCTCGTTCTTTCCCGCTCGCGGCGGGTTCGTTCCGTTCTTTGAAGGGCTGACGACGGCCGCCATTGCACTGCTGTTTTTTATGCACGGCGCGAAGCTGTCCCGTGAAGCGATTATCGCAGGGGGGAGCCACTGGCGGCTGCATCTCTGGGTAATGTGCAGCACGTTCATTCTCTTCCCGATCCTCGGCGTGCTGTTTGCCTGGTGGGCACCGGTTAACGTCGACCCGGCACTCTATACCGGTTTTCTGTATCTCTGCATTCTTCCGGCTACCGTGCAATCCGCCATTGCCTTTACCTCTCTGGCGGGAGGGAACGTTGCGGCCGCCGTCTGCTCGGCATCGGCATCCAGCCTGCTGGGGATTTTCGTCTCGCCGCTGCTGGTGGGCCTGCTAATGAACATGCACGGCGCGGAAGGTAACCTTGAGCAGGTCGGCAAAATCTGTTTGCAGCTGCTGCTGCCGTTTGTGCTGGGGCATCTCTCGCGTCCGTGGACGGGCGCATTTGTGGCAAAGCACAAGAAATGGATTTCAAAAACCGACCAGTCGTCGATCCTGCTGGTGGTCTATTCCGCCTTCAGCGAAGCGGTCGTGAACGGGATCTGGCATAAGGTGGGCGCCGGTTCGCTGCTCTTTATCGTGGTGGTCAGCCTCATCCTGCTGGCAATTGTCATTGCAGTAAACGTCTTTGTGGCACGCAAGTGCGGCTTCAACAAAGCGGATGAAATTACGATTGTGTTCTGCGGTTCGAAGAAAAGCCTGGCAAACGGTATCCCGATGGCCAACATTCTGTTCCCGACCTCGGTGATTGGAATGATGGTGCTGCCGCTAATGATTTTCCATCAGATCCAGTTGATGGTCTGCGCGGTGCTGGCGCGTCGCTACAAGCGCCAGACGGAAAAACTGGCGCAGGAAGGGACCCGCGCCGCGAAGGCTTAAGGACGTTTCAGGGGCTGCACCAGCTGGGTCAGCCCCTCGGTTTTGATCAGTAACGTGATAGCCATCAGCTCGCCCAGTCGCCCTGCCGGGAATTCATCCTTACGGGCAAACCACAGCAGATACTCCTCCGGCAAATCAATCAGCCTGCGGCCCTTGTATTTACCGAACAGCATCTCCGTATTGGCGATCTCAACGAGCTGCTCTTTCTCCACGTTACTCTCCTAACAGACGCATCATTTCCGCTTCGTCGATAACCTCAATCCCCAGCTCCTGGGCTTTCGCCAGCTTGGAACCGGCGGCCTCCCCGGCGATCACCAGGTCGGTTTTCTTCGACACGCTGCCCGCCACTTTGGCTCCCAGCGCCACCAGACGTGCCTTTGCATCATCACGGGATAGCTGGCTCAGGCTGCCGGTCAGCACTACCGTTTTACCGGCGAACGGGCTGTCGATCTCTTCGGCATTGACGACGACCGGCGCAGGCCATTTGATGCCCTCTGCCAGCAGTTGGCCGATGACCTCACGGTTGCTCTCTTCAGCAAAGAAGTTAAAGACGTGCGTGGCGACGACGATGCCGACATCCGGAACTTTCTGTAGCTCCTCAATGCTTGCCTTTTCCAGCGCCTCCAGCGTACCAAAGTACGCCGCCAGCCCTGCTGCCGTCGCTTCACCCACTTCACGAATGCCGAGCGCATAAAGGAAACGGGCGAAGGTGGTCTCTTTAGCCGCTTCCAGGGCGTTAACCACGTTCTGGGCTGACTTTGGCCCCATGCGATCCAGACCGGTTAGTTTACCTGCGGTCAGCCTGAAGAGATCCGCTGGCGTGTGGACGTACTCTTTCTCAACCAGCTGATCGATAATCTTGTCGCCCATGCCGTCAACGTCCATTGCGCGACGGGAGACAAAGTGCTTCAGTGACTCTTTACGCTGTGCGCCACAGATTAAGCCGCCCGTACAGCGGGCCACTGCTTCACCTTCTACGCGCTCAACGTCCGAGCCGCACACCGGACAATGGGTCGGGAAGACAACCTCGCGCGTATCGTCAGGACGTTCTGACTCCACGACGTTAACCACCTGCGGGATCACGTCCCCCGCGCGGCGAATTACCACTTTGTCACCAATACGCAGGCCCAGGCGGTCGATTTCATCTGCGTTATGCAGCGTGGCGTTACTCACCAGCACGCCGGCCACCTGTACGGGCTCCAGACGAGCGACCGGGGTAATGGCCCCCGTACGTCCCACCTGGAACTCCACGTCGCGGACGAAGGTCATCTGCTCCTGAGCCGGGAACTTAAACGCCACCGCCCAGCGCGGCGCGCGCGCCACAAAGCCCAGCTGCTCCTGCAGCGCCAGCGAGTTCACCTTGATGACCACGCCATCAATATCAAAGCCGAGCGTCGGACGGTCCGCTTCTACCTTGTGGTAGAACGCCAGCACCGCTTCCGGCGAGTCGCAGAGCTGAACGCGGTTGCTCACCGGCAGGCCCCACGCCTTAAACTGCAGCAGACGCCCGAGATGGGTATCCGGCAGCTCGCCGCCCTCCAGAATACCGACGCCGTAGCAGAAGAACGTAAGCGGTCGCTTCGCGGTGATGCGCGGATCAAGCTGGCGCAGCGAGCCCGCCGCCGCGTTACGCGGGTTAGCAAACACCTTGCCGCCGGTGCGACGTGCCTCTTCGTTAATTTTCTCGAAGCCCGCCTGGGGCAGAAACACCTCGCCGCGCACTTCCAGACGTGCAGGAATATTGTCACCCTGCAGCTTCAGCGGGATCGCGCGGATGGTACGCACGTTGGTGGTGATGTCTTCGCCCGTCGTACCGTCGCCACGCGTCGCGGCACGCACCAGCACGCCGTTTTCATAGAGAAGACTGACCGCCAGGCCATCCAGCTTCAGTTCGCAGCACCAGGTGAGAGCGTCGCTGCTTTTCAGGCGATCCTGCACGCGCTTGTTAAACGCGAGAAAGCTCTCTTCATCGAACACGTTATCCAGCGACAGCATCGGTACTTCATGACGCACCTGGCTGAAAGCGCCCAGCGGCTCAGCGCCGACGCGCTGGGTGGGGGAATCCGGTGTAATGAGTTCAGGATGCTGCGCCTCTAATTCGCGCAGCTCGCGCATCAGGCGGTCATACTCCGCATCCGGGACTTCCGGCGCGTCCATAACATGATAGAGATATTCATGATGGCGAAGCGTGGTTCGCAGTTCAGTGAGTTGTTGTTCGATTGAGTCCATATCACACCATCAATGAGAAAAAACCCCCGACATGCGGGGGTTGAGGAGGAGTTGAAGATAACGCGTCGGTTACGCGTTGGCTTCCTTAACTTCGCGGATGCGGTCCTGATACTCGCGCAGCTTCTGCGGGGTCATCATGCGACGCTGATCGTCGAGCACCACACCACCCACTTCGTCAGCGATGTGCTGAGCGGATTGCAGCATCAGCTTAAAGTTCTGCAGCTCGTCGCCGTAGGACGGCACCTGCATAAAGATAGTGACACCCGGCGTCACGAAATCGCCCGTCATTTCTGGGTCGAATGTGCCAGGGTTAACCATATTGGCCAGGCTAAATAGCGCCGGGCCGCTACCGTCCGGGCTCAGGTGACGATGGAAGATATTCATATCACCAAACTTGAAGCCGGCTTGTTGAATACTGTTCAGCAGTACGTCACCGTTCAGATGGCTGCCGTGATGGGCGGCCACGTTCATGATGATCACCGCTTCTTTACGCTGCGGTTTTTCAACAACCGGCTCTGGCTCTACAACGGGCTCAGGCTCAACGTGCGGGGCCGGAGCGGGCTGCGGCGCAGGTTGAACATGAACAGGCTGCTGCGGTTGATGTACCGGTTGCGCAGGCTGCTGTTGCACAGGCTGCTGCACGGGTTGTTGTTGAACCGGCTGTGGCGCAGCAGGCTGCTGATACACAGGCTGTTGCGGCGGCTGGCGCACCGGTTCTTCCACAGGCTGTGGCGCTGGCTGGCGCGGCTGTGCAGAAGCATACGGCGGTTGATACTGGTGCTGCGAAGGACGAGGTGCTTCATGCTCCCCATGGCCTACGCCGGGCGCAGTATTGACCCGATGAACACGAACTTCACCCACGCCGTCATCGTCGCTTCCATCGATGTCATCTTCACTGTCATCGTCGTCACGACTGGACTTCATGCGCTTCAGTGGGCGATCGCGAAACATCGAGGAACGCTCTTTACGGCTGGTCCAGAAACCATGTACCAGTAAAGCGATTATGGCGATCGCGCCAACAATGATTAATATCAGACGCAAATCCTGCATCATTATATTCTCTGTTGTTCTAACACCTTGCCACCACGGCAAACATTTACTCACTAAGAGTATTTGCCGTTTACGTCAAGTGCAAGTGTGTGCAGAGCATTCACAGCATAAAGATGAAGGAAATCGTGCTTTTTGCTGGTTTTTCGAACATTTCCGAACTGGTCATTGGTCCGTAAGTGGATAATATAGGCGGGCAATTCCACTGGTTGTGTAAAAAGGAGTACAGCCTGGCTATGGTTTCAACATCTTCTTCTCCCCCGCGCAGCGGCGTCTGGTATTTTTCTCAGGGCTGGAAACTGGTCTCACTGCCGGGTATCCGACGCTTCGTCATTCTGCCGCTGTTGATCAACATTATTCTGATGGGCGGCGCGTTCTGGTGGCTGTTCACAAAACTGGAAAGCTGGATCCCATCGCTGATGAGCTACGTGCCGGACTGGCTGCAGTGGCTTAACTACCTGCTCTGGCCGGTGGCGGTGATCTCCGTTTTGCTGGTATTTGGCTACTTCTTCTCGACGATTGCCAACTGGATAGCCGCGCCGTTTAACGGTTTGCTGGCGGAACAGCTGGAAGCGCGCCTTACCGGCGCAACACCGCCGGACACGGGCATCGTGGGGATCATGAAAGACCTCCCTCGCATTATGAAGCGTGAATGGCAGAAGTTTGCCTGGTACCTGCCCCGCGCGGTTGTGCTGCTTATCCTCTATTTTGTGCCCGGCATTGGCCAGACGGTGGCACCGGTGCTGTGGTTCCTGTTCAGCGCCTGGATGCTGGCCATCCAGTACTGCGACTATCCGTTCGATAACCACAAGGTGCCGTTTAAAGAGATGCGCACCGCCCTGCGCAGCCAGAAGATCGCCAATATGCAGTTTGGCGCGCTGACCAGCCTGTTCACTATGATTCCGTTCCTGAATCTGTTCATCATGCCGGTTGCCGTTTGCGGCGCGACCGCCATGTGGGTCGACTGCTACCGTGCTAAGCACGCGTTATGGAAATAATGCAAAAATGTGTAAAGCAGGGGTGGCTTATGCCGCCCCTTATTCCATACTGATCCCCATTATTTCCTTGCAGTATATAGATATGCGAATTCCTTACTTCCCCCAACCTGCTTAGCAGGTATGCTGGGTCGGTATCCCAATTTCATACAGTTAAGGACAGGCCATGAGTAAGATTTATGAAGACAACTCGCTGACTATCGGTCATACGCCCCTGGTTCGACTGAACCGTATCGGTAATGGACGCATCCTGGCGAAGGTCGAATCACGTAACCCGAGCTTCAGCGTAAAATGCCGTATCGGTGCAAACATGATTTGGGATGCTGAAAAACGTGGCGTACTGAAGCCGGGCGTTGAGCTGGTGGAACCCACCAGCGGCAATACCGGGATCGCTCTGGCCTATGTTGCTGCCGCGCGCGGCTACAAGCTGACGCTGACCATGCCTGAAACCATGAGCATCGAGCGTCGTAAGCTGCTTAAAGCGCTGGGCGCGAACCTGGTGCTGACCGAAGGCGCGAAGGGCATGAAAGGTGCCATTCAGAAAGCCGAAGAGATTGTGGCCAGCGATCCGGCGAAATACCTGCTGCTGCAGCAGTTCAGCAACCCGGCAAACCCGGAAATTCACGAGAAGACCACCGGCCCGGAAATCTGGGAAGATACTGACGGCCAGGTTGACGTCTTTATCTCCGGCGTGGGTACCGGCGGTACGCTGACCGGCGTGTCACGCTATATTAAAGGCACGAAGGGTAAAAAAGACCTGATTACCGTTGCCGTTGAGCCGACTGACTCACCGGTTATCACCCAGGCGCTGGCGGGGGAAGAGCTCAAACCCGGCCCGCACAAAATTCAGGGGATTGGCGCAGGCTTCATTCCGGGTAACCTGGATCTGAAGCTGATTGATAAAGTGGTCACTATCACGAACGAAGAAGCCATCTCTACCGCGCGCCGCCTGATGGATGAAGAAGGCATTCTGGCAGGTATCTCTTCCGGTGCGGCCGTTGCGGCAGCGCTTAAACTTCAGGAAGATGAGGCCTTTACCAATAAGAATATTGTGGTTATCCTTCCTTCCTCGGGTGAGCGTTACTTGAGCACCGCACTGTTTGCCGATCTGTTCACTGAAAAAGAGCTGCAACAGTAGTGCCACTATGTTAATAACGCGTAAAAAAGCACCTTTTCAGGTGCTTTTTTGTGGCCTGCTTCAAACTTTTGCCCCTCCTGGCATTGCTTCACCCCGTTGGGTCTGGTATTTAAACCAGCAATTATTTTGATGCGTGAAATTAATCAGCGAACGAAATAGCCTTGCTGAATCGATTTTATGATTTGGTTCAAGTCTTGCTTTCGCTGCATAATGTTTAATGACGATCGAAACGTCAGCGCTAACAATACAGGCTAAAGTTCAGTCGCCAGGCTAGACTTTAGTTCCACAACACTAAACCTATAAGTTGGGGAAATACAATGTTCCAGCAAGAAGTTACCATTACCGCTCCGAACGGTCTGCACACCCGCCCTGCTGCTCAGTTTGTTAAAGAAGCGAAAGGCTTCACTTCTGAAATCACTGTGACTTCCAACGGCAAAAGCGCCAGCGCAAAAAGCCTGTTCAAACTGCAGACTCTGGGCCTGACTCAGGGCACCGTAGTCACCATCTCTGCGGAAGGTGAAGACGAGCAGAAAGCAGTTGAGCATCTGGTAAAACTGATGGCTGAGCTCGAGTAAGTTTCCGGGTTCTTTTAAATATCAGTCACAAGTAAGGTAGGGTTATGATTTCAGGCATTTTAGCATCCCCGGGTATCGCTTTCGGCAAAGCACTGCTGCTGAAAGAAGACGAGATCGTCATTGACCGGAAAAAAATTTCTGCCGACAAGGTTGATCAGGAAGTTGAACGTTTTCTGAGCGGTCGTGCCAAGGCATCTGCGCAACTGGAAGCAATCAAAACTAAAGCTGGCGAAACTTTCGGTGAAGAAAAAGAAGCCATCTTCGAAGGGCACATCATGCTGCTCGAAGATGAGGAGCTGGAGCAGGAAATCATAGCCCTGATTAAAGATAAAGGCATGACGGCCGACGCGGCTGCGCATGAAGTTATCGAAGGTCAGGCAACTGCCCTGGAAGAACTGGATGATGAATACCTGAAAGAGCGTGCGGCTGACGTACGTGACATCGGTAAGCGCCTGCTGCGCAACATCCTGGGTCTGGCCATTATCGACCTGAGCGCCATTCAGGATGAAGTGATCCTGGTTGCCGCTGACCTCACACCGTCTGAAACCGCACAGCTGAACCTGAAAAAGGTCCTCGGTTTCATCACCGATGCGGGCGGCCGTACCTCCCACACCTCTATCATGGCGCGTTCTCTGGAACTGCCTGCCATCGTGGGTACCGGTAGCGTCACCTCTCAGGTGAAAAACGGCGATTATCTGATTCTGGATGCCGTAAACAATCTGGTTTACGTCAACCCAACTAACGAAGAGATCGAAAAACTGCGCGCGGTTCAGGAGCAGGTTGCGACTGAAAAAGCGGAACTCGCTAAGCTGAAAGACCTGCCAGCCATCACTCTGGACGGCCATCAGGTAGAAGTGTGCGCAAACATCGGTACCGTCCGCGACGTTGATGGCGCTGAGCGCAACGGTGCGGAAGGTGTTGGTCTCTATCGTACAGAATTCCTGTTCATGGACCGCGACGCGCTGCCAACGGAAGAAGAGCAGTTTGCTGCGTATAAAGCCGTTGCTGAAGCCTGTGGCTCTCAGGCGGTTATCGTCCGTACCATGGACATCGGTGGCGACAAAGAGCTGCCGTACATGAACTTCCCGAAAGAAGAGAACCCGTTCCTGGGCTGGCGTGCCGTGCGTATTGCGATGGATCGTAAAGAGATCCTGCGTGACCAGGTTCGCGCAATCCTGCGTGCCTCCGCGTTCGGTAAGCTGCGCATCATGTTCCCAATGATCATCTCTGTTGAAGAAGTGCGTGCACTGAAGAAAGAGATCGAAATCTACAAACAGGAACTGCGCGACGAAGGTAAAGCATTTGACGAGTCAATCGAGATCGGCGTGATGGTGGAAACACCTGCGGCGGCGACCATTGCGCGTCATTTAGCCAAAGAAGTTGATTTCTTTAGTATCGGCACCAATGATTTAACGCAGTACACCCTGGCAGTTGACCGTGGTAATGATATGATTTCACATCTCTACCAGCCAATGTCACCGTCCGTACTGAACTTGATCAAGCAAGTTATTGATGCTTCTCATGCAGAAGGTAAATGGACTGGCATGTGTGGTGAGCTTGCAGGCGACGAACGTGCTACACTTCTGTTGCTGGGTATGGGTCTGGACGAATTCTCTATGAGCGCCATTTCCATCCCGCGCATTAAGAAGATTATCCGTAACACGAACTTCGAAGATGCGAAGGTGTTAGCAGAGCAGGCTCTTGCTCAACCGACAACGGACGAGTTAATGACGCTGGTTAACAAGTTCATTGAAGAAAAAACAATCTGCTAATCCACGAGATGCGGCCCAAATTACTGCTTAGGAGAAGATCATGGGTTTGTTCGATAAACTGAAATCTCTGGTTTCTGATGATAAGAAAGACTCCGGAACTATTGAGATTGTTGCTCCGCTCTCCGGCGAGATCGTCAACATCGAAGACGTGCCGGATGTAGTGTTTGCTGAGAAAATCGTTGGTGATGGCATTGCTATCAAACCAACTGGCAACAAAATGGTTGCTCCAGTTGACGGCACCATCGGTAAAATTTTTGAAACCAACCATGCGTTCTCTATCGAATCTGATAGCGGTATCGAACTGTTCGTTCACTTCGGTATCGACACCGTTGAACTGAAAGGCGAAGGCTTCAAACGTATCGCGGAAGAAGGCCAGCGTGTGAAAGTTGGCGACCCGGTGATTGAATTCGATCTGCCACTGCTGGAAGAAAAAGCCAAGTCTACCCTGACGCCGGTTGTTATCTCCAACATGGACGAAATCAAAGAACTGATCAAACTGTCTGGCAGCGTCACCGTGGGTGAAACCCCGGTTATCCGCATCAAGAAGTAATTCTTGCCGCACAGAAAAATGGCGCCTTCGGGCGCCATTTTTGTTTATGCCGGGAGGATAAGCTCGTCGTAGCCTTTCGACTGGGTATACAGCATCACGTCAGTCACCCGATCGCCGGCCATGCGAATGGCATCGGCAACGGTTTTCCCCTCAACAATGCCGCTCACCAGCTCTGAACAGAACAGGTCGCCCGTCCCTTTCAGATCGGTTTCTACGCGCGGATGCGCGCTGACGGTGACGCCCTCGCGTGAGACCAGCACCACGTGGATGTTTTGCGGATCGTCGGCAACCGGCGCACTGGTGATCGCCACCCATTTCAGGCTGTCTGAGAGCAGTCCCTGTGCCGCCGCGATGGCGCTTTCCGGCGTGCGGCACGGCTTGCCGCTTAACACTTCCAGCTCGTAGACATTGGGCGTGATCCCCTGCGCCAGCGGCAGCAGGTGCTCCCGATACGCTTCGGGGATCTCAGGCTTCACGTACATCCCGCTGTCGATATCGCCGATAACCGGATCGACCAGCACCAGCAGGTCAGGATGCTGCGCTTTGACCGCCTTCAACCACTGCGCCAGTAGGACGATCTGGCTGGCGCTGCCCATATAGCCGGTGGTGACCGCCTTAAGCTCGCGCAGGATCTCGCGCTCTTCCAGCGCCTTCAGGTAGCCGCTGAACCACTCGTCGGGGATCACGCCGCCGTAGAAGGTGTCATAGTGCGGCGTGTTGCTGAACAGTACCGTCGGCACGGCGGTAACGTTCAGCCTGTGGGTACGAATATTCGGTACCGCAATGCTGTTCCCCACGCTGCCGTACACCACCTGCGACTGCACGGCGACAATATCGGTTTGCTGCGCCCGGGTATTATCCCGGAATAGAATCATCTCCATGACGCTTAAATCCCCGCCCCCTGCGAATAACTCTCTTCACCAAAGACGCCGGTAGAGAGATAGCGATCGCCGCGATCGCAAATAATCGCCACCACTACTGCACCCGGGTTTGCCTGCGCCACCCGAATCGCACCCGCTACCGCGCCGCCCGAGCTGACGCCGCAGAAGATGCCTTCGCGCACGGCCAGCTCACGCATGGTATTTTCCGCCTCGCGCTGGTGAAGATCCAGCACCTGGTCCACAAGCTGTGCATTAAAAATGCCGGGCATATACTCCGCCGGCCAGCGGCGGATGCCCGGAATGCTGCTCCCCTCTTCCGGCTGCAGGCCAACGATGGTGACGGTTTTCGCCTGCTCGCGCAGAAAACGCGACACGCCGGTAATGGTGCCGGTGGTGCCCATGCTGGAGACAAAATGGGTGATGCGTCCGTCGGTTTGCTGCCAGATTTCCGGGCCGGTGGTGGTGTAGTGCGCGTAAGGGTTGTCCGGGTTGTTAAACTGATCGAGCAGTTTACCTTCGCCGCGCTCGGCCATTTCTAACGCCAGGTCGCGCGCGCCTTCCATCCCCTGCTCTTTGGTCACCAGAATCAGCTCGGCTCCGTAGGCACGCATCGCGGCGCGACGCTCCTGACTCATGTTGTCCGGCATCAGCAGCTTCATGCGATAGCCTTTCAGCGCCGCAATCATCGCCAGGGCGATACCGGTGTTGCCGCTGGTGGCTTCGATCAGCACGTCGCCCGGCTTAATCTCGCCGCGCTTTTCAGCCTGGACGATCATCGACAGTGCGGCCCGGTCTTTCACCGACCCCGCCGGGTTATTGCCTTCGAGTTTGACCCAGATTTCGCTGCCGTTATCCGGCCCCATGCGCTGAAGTTTGACCAGAGGGGTATTGCCGATGGTGTGTTCGAGTGTTTTCACGATTTTTACTCAATAAAAAAGCCGGGTTGCGCGCAGCGATCCCGGCCTACAAGACGCAGTTTTAGCTGTAGGCCCGGTCAGCGCAGCGCCACCGGGCGATAAACATCCTAATAACCTATCAGGCTGACTCCGCCAGAGCAATATCCTCGCGCGTCTCGATGCGTTCCTTGCCGTGATAAATACGGGCATGCTGAAGACCGACAAACAGGCGCTCTCCCCGATGCGGCGGGACGTCGTCGCGCATGACCACGGTCAGCGGCTCGGTGTACCAGCCCAGCGGCTGAACCACCAGTTGGGTGTAATGCCCTTTAGGGCTCGCTTCCAGCACCTGTACCGGCAGCGGTGAGTCCAGACTGGTTCGACGGCTCACGTCCACTTCCCACGGACGCAGGAACAGATCGACCGGGCCCTGGTGCGCGGAGGTATAGCCCAGCGGCCAGCGGTGCGCGCCAACGTGGAACTGACCGCCGCGAATGGTGCCCTGCAGGCGGTTCACCTCGCCCATAAACTCCAGCACGAAGCGGGTCGCCGGTTCACGCCAGAGCTGCTCCGGCTCGTCAACCTGCTCAATGTTGCCCTGGCTCATGACCACCACGCGATCCGCGACTTCCATCGCCTCTTCCTGGTCGTGGGTCACGAAGACGCTGGTGAATTTCAGCTCTTCATGCAGCTGACGCAGCCAGCGGCGCAGCTCTTTACGCACCTGCGCATCCAGCGCGCCGAAGGGTTCGTCCAGCAGCAGAATTTGCGGCTCAACGGCCAGCGCGCGCGCCAGCGCAACGCGCTGTTTCTGCCCGCCGGACAGCTGGGCCGGGAAACGGTCCGCCAGATGCGCCAGCTGCACCATCTCCAGCAGTTTGGTCACTTTCGCCTTAATGGTTGCCGCATCCGGGCGCTCACGACGCGGCAGCACGGTCAGGCCAAACGCAATGTTGTCGAACACGGTCATGTGGCGGAACAGCGCGTAATGCTGAAACACAAAGCCCACCTTACGATCGCGGGCGTGCAGGCGGCTCACGTCGGTGCCGTGGAAGCGGATGTGCCCGCTGGTCTGGTGCTCAAGCCCGGCGATAATGCGCAACAGCGTGGTTTTGCCCGAGCCAGACGGCCCCAGCAGCGCCACCATTTGTCCGGAAGGGATATCCAGCGAGATATCATTCAGCACCTGGGTGCGACCAAAAGACTTCTTAATATTGGCAATCTCAATGCTCATGATTTCCCTCCTGATGCTGACGTTTTTCCTGATTTTCTAAACGCCACTGCACCACACTCTTCAAAAACAGGGTCAAAATCGCCATCAGCGTCAGCAACGCTGCGGCAGTAAAGGCGCCAATGGTGTTGTAGTCCTGCTGCAGGAGTTCAATCTGCAGCGGCAGCGACAGCGTTTCACCCCGAATGGAGCCAGAGACGACGGAAACGGCACCGAATTCACCAATCGCGCGGGCATTGGTCAGCACCACGCCATAAAGCAGCGCCCAGCGGATGTTCGGCAGGGTCACGCGGCGGAACATCTGCCAGCCCGACGCACCCAGCAGCACCGCCGCTTCGTCTTCGTTGCTCCCCTGGCTTAACATCACCGGCACCAGCTCGCGCACCACAAACGGACAGGTCACGAAGATGGTGACCAGCACCATACCCGGCCAGGCGAACATGATCTGCAGGTTATGTGCATCCAGCCAGCCGCCCAGCGGGCCGTTGGAGCCGTAAAAGAGCAGATACACCAGACCCGCCACCACCGGCGATACGGCGAAGGGAATATCCAGCAGGGTCAGCAGCAGCTGACGTCCCGGGAAATTAAAGCGCGTCACCAGCCACGCCAGCAGGGTACCGAACACCAGGTTCACCGGAACGGTGATCAGGGCAATCAGCACGGTCAGCCAGATGGCGTGCAGCATATCCGGGTTCGCCAGATTTTCCAGCGCGGGCATCAGGCCCTTGCTGAACGCCTGAACGAAGATATAAATCGTCGGCACGACGAGAATGAGGGCGGAAACCAGCACGCCCGCCCCAATCAGAAACCATTTACCCCAGTTGATGCGGGGCGCATCGTATCGCTTCAATTGCGTAACTTCCGCCATCAGTGACCTACCACACGTCGACCAAAGCGACTTTGCAGAGTGTTAATCGAGTACAGCAGCAGCAGCGAGGCCGCGAGGATCACCGAAGCGATCGCGCTCGCCGCCGGATAATCAAACTCCTGCAGGCGAATGAAAATCATCAGCGAGGTCACTTCCGTTTTCCAGGCGATGTTCCCGGCGATAAAAATCACCGCACCGAACTCGCCGAGGCTGCGGGTAAACGACAGCGCGACGCCCGCTATCAGCGCCGGAGACAGCTCCGGCAGCACCACTTTGCGGAAGCTCTGCCAGCGCGTGGCGCCCAGCGTTTCCGCCGCTTCTTCGTATTCCGGACCTAACTCTTCCAGCACCGGCTGCACGGTACGCACCACAAACGGGATGCTGGTAAAGGCCATCGCCACCGCGATACCGAGCCAGGTATAGGTCACCTTGATGTCAAATTTCGCCAGCCACTCGCCGTACAGCCCGTTCACGGAGAAGAGCGACGCGAGGGTTAAGCCCGCGACCGCCGTCGGCAGCGCAAACGGCAGATCCATCAGGGCGTCAAGCAGCGTGCGGCCCGGGAAGCGATAGCGGGTCAGGATCCACGCCATCAGCAGGCCGAACACGCCGTTAAAAATGGAGGCGACAAACGCCGACAGCAGCGTCACCTTATAGGCCGCCACCACCTGCGGGTTGGTGATCACGTCCCAGTACTGCGCCCAGCTCATCTGCGCAAGCTGCATCACCAGCGCGCTGAGCGGCAACAGCAGAATCAGGCAGACGAACAGCAGGCTGGTTCCGAGGCTTAGGGTAAAGCCCGGCAGCACGCGTTTGGTCGAGACTGCAAACATTACTTATGCCCCGCCGCCAGCAGTTTGTCTAACTCACCGCCGCTGGCAAAATGCGTTTTCATCACGTCTGGCCAGGAGCCGAAATGATCTTCCACGCGGAACAGCGCGGTCTGCGGGAACTTATCTTTCAGCTTGTTCATCACGTCCGGATTGTTTACGCGGTAGTAGTAATCGGTAATGATGGTCTGCGCCTGAGGGCTGTACAGGTAGTTAAGATAGGCTTTTGCCGCTTTCTCGGTACCGTTCGCCTGCACGTTTTTATCCACCCATGCGACCGGGAACTCGGCCAGAATGTTGGTTTTCGGGATAACCACCTCAAAGCCCTGCGCTTCATACTGCTTGCGGATGTTGTTCACTTCCGACTCAAAGCTGATCAGCACATCGCCCAGGCCGCGCTCTGCGAAGGTCGTGGTCGCCCCGCGGCCGCCGGTATCGAACACTTCGACGTTTTTCAGGAACTGGGTCATGAACTGCTCGGTTTTGGCTTTATCGTTGCCGTCAGCCTTGTCCGCCGCGCCCCACGCCGCTAAATAGGTGTAACGCGCGTTACCGGAGGTTTTTGGGTTCGGGAAGATCAGCTTCACGTCGGAACGCACCAGATCGCTCCAGTCGTGGATATTCTTCGGATTGCCCTTACGCACCAGGAAGCCCATGGTGGAGTAGAACGGCGAGCTGTTGTTCGGCAGACGGCTCTGCCAGTCCGCCGGGATGAGCTTGCCTTTGTCGTGCAGGATCTGCACGTCAGTCACCTGGTTGTAGGTCACCACATCCGCTTTCAGCCCCTGAAGGATGGCCAGCGCCTGCTTGGACGACCCGGCGTGAGACTGCTTGATGGTCAGCTTGTCGCCGTTATTGTCTTTCGCCCACTGCTGTTCGAACGGGGGATTAAGGGCGGCAAACAGCTCGCGGGAGACGTCATACGAACTGTTCAACAGTTCAGTCGCCTGCGCCTGTGCCACCAGCAGTAAACCTGCCAGCGCCAGAGTTCCTTTTTTCAGTACGGTAACGGCCATTGCGCACCCTTATAAATGTGATGACTATCTTATAGTCATAATATTTATAACGGGGATGAAAGGAGTAACGGTTTTATATACCGTTTGGTGATTTAGAAGCAGAAAAGGGAATAAGGGGCGCGGGGAAAATTGCCGGGTGACGCTAACGCTTACCCGGCCTACGTAGGGAGAGCGGGTTACAGCGCCAGCAGACGCTCGACGGACGGCGCGAAGTAGTAGCCGCCGGTGACCGGTTTGGTGAAGCGCAGCATGGCGTCGCGCTTGCCGTCGGTATCGCCGAACATGCTCAGCAGCTGCTGTTCAATGTTATGCAGGCGCGCGCAGTAGGCGCAGAAGTAGAGGCCGTGCGTACCGCTTGCGGTGCCGTACGGCAGGCTCTGGCGGACAATCTTCAGCCCTTTGCCGTCTTCCTTGAGGTCAACGCGGGTCAGGTGCGAGGTGACCGGACGGTCATCGCCGTCGATCTCTTCGTTAGCTTCTTTGGTGCGGCCAATCATCATCTCCTGGTCATGCACGCTCATGCGGTTAAGCTGCTTGAGGTTATGCTCCCAGCGCTGCACGAACACGTAGCTTCCGCCCGCGTCCACACCGTCTTTGATTACCGCGACTTCACGACGCGTCTCTTCACCCGCCGGGTTTTCCGTTCCGTCGACAAAGCCGCTCAGATCGCGCTCTTCTACCCAGCGGAAACCGTGAACCTCTTCCTGCACCTCGATGCTGTCGCCAAAGGCCGCCACCGCCGCCTGCGCAACCGAGAAGTTCACGTCGTGACGCAGAGAAAGGATATGGATCAGCACGTCGTACTGGGTCGCAGGTGCCAGGCCTTTGCCGTAAGGAATGAAGTCCTTCAGCTCTTCTGCCCCTTCACCGCTGCTCAGCTGACGCCAGACGTTATTGCCAAACGCAACAACGGCGCCGAGGTGGGCTTCCGGGAATTTGGCCTGGAAGGTCGCCAGTTTATCAATAAACGCTTTGCTGGCCGCACGCAGGGCATCCACGTCCCCTTTGACATTGGCTTCAATCCAAATCGCCGCGCGGCAATGTTCTGGCAAAATGCCACTCTGAACCTGAGACATCGCTCCTCCTGAAATAAAGATGCCACGTCAGCGTGGCATTGATGGCGGGTATTATACCCGGATTTCAGCGAGGCGGTTTGTTCAGACGCAAATTACTGCTTCCAGAGTATTTTGCTCACCTTCCAGCTCTTCAGGGTGTCGTCAGACGGCATCAACCCTTCCGGGCCGCTCCAGGTGCCGGTAAAAACATAGCTGATGTGCTGGCTGCCTTCCGCCTTACACTCCACCGCCACTTCATCGTCGGATGGCACGCTGGTGCAGTTGCCAAAGGCCTGCTTATAAAGATCGCTAAACGGCGTCCCGACCTTCACGCCGCTGGCGGTCGGAATATCTTCATCCATCACCGCGATCCGGTTTACCGTGCCTTTGTCACCGTTGATCGCCAGCGCCAGCTTGTCGCCCTTCAGCGCCTCGTAATAGCGCACTATATTGCCATTCTCTGTTTTCATGCCGCTGCGCAGGCGGTAGTCACTGCTGAGCGCATCCTGAATAGCATTCTGATCCAGCGCCGTCGCGGCGGTAATTTTCCCCACGCCCTGCTCGGTCACTTCCGTTGATGAGCCAAACCAGTTCCACGGATACGCAGCAGACCAGTTAATGGAGGAGAGCGTCGAACAGCCGGTCAATGCCAGCGGAAGAGCGCATAAAACTAAACGCAGCGATTTCATTGAAACGTCCTTACGTGTTAAATCAACGCTTGTTGGAGTGCGACATCGGCAAAAAGTGCCGGATTAATCATCCAGAGGCACAAAACAGGCGCGAAGACGTGGGTTGGTCAGCAGCCACAGCAGCGCCACGATATCGGCAACCACCAGCGCAACGCCGATGCCCGTCAGCGGTTCACCGTACCACCAGAGTACCGGCTGCCAGAAGAGCAGCGCAATTTGGGCAAGGATCAGCAGCCCGCGAAGCGCGCGCCACAAGCGCGGGATTACGTGCCGCCGACCGCTGCACAAGAAAGCCACCACCGCCGGTACGCCCGGCAGCAAGCCGAGCCAGAAGGCATCGTGATCGGGATAAAAGAGATTTAGCAGCGTGTCGCCCTGCCCGCGCGACGCGGCGGCCATCACAAACAGCACCCAGGTGCGGGCCTGAAGCAGCAGAACGCACCAGAATAAAAAGGGCAGCCTGACGCGACCCTGCGCGTCATAATCTGCCGGATGGATCTCAATACTCTTCATCTTCGATGAGACGCTTTCCTAAATTCAGCACGTCAGCGTGTACGTAGCCCAGGCGTTCATACATGCCCAGCACCACGTCGTTATCTTCCCGCACCATGATCTGGATTTTCGGACAGCCGCGGGCGATCAGCTTCTTCTCGAGCCGGTTGAGCAGCGCATTGGCAATACCGCGACCACGGTATTCCGGATGGACGCCCAGATAATAGGCCGAGCCGCGATGGCCGTCATAACCGCCCATCACCGTCCCCACAACCTCGCCATTGACTTCCGCAACCAGAAACAGACTGACGTCGTGATTCACCTTACGTTCGATATCCATTTCCGGATCGTTCCACGGACGCAGCAGATCGCAGCGCTCCCAAAGGGTGATCACCTCTTCGAAATCTTCCTGGCGAAAAACGCGTATCTCCATGGTATTAACCGCCTTTTCGGGTTTAAAAACAGTGATTATGGCGCGAACCACGCCTTTAGCCAATAACCGGGGAAAATCTCGCCAAAATTTGGCATAATGTCACTTTGTCACGTATTGAAATGAAAAGTAAAACAATTCTCAATAAGGACTGTCGTAACGCTAAACGCGATACGATATAACACCAGGACCCCATTTTTTAGTATTCAGGCCGCATGAGCACATTCAAACCATTAAAAGCACTCACATCGCGTCGTCAGGTTCTCAAAGCGGGGCTGGCGGCCTTAACGTTAACGGGCATCGCAAAGCAGGCTCAGGCAAAAGACGAGAGCACGCTTAAAACCAGTAACGGACACAGCAAACCGAAAACCAAAAAGCCGGGCGCAAAGCGCCTGGTGATGCTCGACCCGGGCCACGGCGGTATTGATACCGGCGCCATCGGCAAAAACGGGTCGAAAGAAAAACACGTCGTGCTGGCGATTGCAAAAAATGTGCGGGCGATTTTACGCAGCAACGGCATTGACGCGCGTCTGACGCGCTCTGGCGACACCTTTATTCCGCTGTACGATCGCGTAGAGATCGCCCACCAGCACGGGGCGGATCTGTTTATGTCGATTCACGCGGACGGCTTTACCAACCCGTCTGCCGCCGGTGCCTCGGTGTTTGCGCTGTCCAACCGCGGCGCCAGTAGCGCCATGGCAAAATACCTCTCCGACCGCGAAAACCGGGCGGATGAAGTCGCCGGGAAAAAAGCCACCGACAAAGACCACCTGCTACAGCAGGTGCTGTTCGACCTCGTGCAGACGGATACGATCAAAAACAGCCTGACGCTCGGCTCGCACATCCTGAAGAAGATTAAGCCAGTGCATCGCCTGCACAGCAGGAGCACCGAACAGGCGGCGTTTGTGGTGTTGAAATCACCGTCTATCCCGTCCGTGCTGGTGGAAACCTCGTTCATTACCAACCCGGAAGAGGAGCGACTCCTCGGCACTACGGCGTTTCGTCAGAAGATCGCCAACGCCATCGCCTCCGGCATTATCAGTTACTTCAACTGGTTTGATAACCAAAAAGCGCACTCCAGGAAACGCTGATGAAACCCAATGCTCAACTGGTCAAAACCTTCCTGCTGCAGCTGCAGGATGAGATTTGCCAGAAACTGGCCGCCGCTGACGGCGGAGAATTTCAGGAAGACAACTGGCAGCGCGAAGCCGGCGGCGGCGGGCGTAGCCGCGTGCTGCGTAACGGCGGCATCTTCGAACAAGCGGGCGTGAATTTTTCCCACGTTCATGGCGACGCGATGCCCGCGTCTGCAACGGCACATCGTCCCGAGCTTGCGGGCCGCAGCTTCGAAGCGATGGGCGTTTCGCTGGTGGTGCATCCGCACAATCCGTTTGTGCCGACCAGCCACGCCAACGTGCGCTTTTTCATTGCGGAAAAAGCGGGGGCCGATCCGGTCTGGTGGTTTGGCGGCGGTTTCGACATGACGCCCTACTACGGCTTCGAAGAGGATGCCGTGCACTGGCACACCACCGCGCGGGATCTTTGCCTGCCGTTTGGCGAAGACATTTACCCGAAATTTAAAAAGTGGTGCGATGACTACTTTTACCTGAAGCACCGCGACGAGCAGCGCGGCATCGGCGGGCTGTTCTTTGACGATCTCAACACGCCTGATTTTGATACCGCATTCAGCTTTATGCGCGCGGTGGGCGAAGGCTATACCGACGCGTACCTGCCCATCGTCGAACGCCGTAAAGACACCAGCTATGGCGTGCGCGAGCGCGAGTTCCAGCTCTACCGTCGCGGGCGCTACGTGGAGTTCAACCTGGTATGGGATCGCGGGACGCTGTTTGGCCTGCAGACCGGCGGGCGCACGGAGTCGATTCTGATGTCGATGCCGCCGCTGGTGCGCTGGGAGTACTGCTACGAGCCAAAAGAAGGCAGCCCGGAGGCTGCCTTGAGTGAGTTCCTTAAAGTACGCGACTGGGTTTAACTGCCGGATGGCGCTGCGCTTATCCGGCCTACTCAACCTGTAGGTCGGGTAAGCGAACGCGCCACCCGACTCACAATGCTTACAGCGGCTGCGTCTGCGCCTCAACCACCGCCAGCGCCACCATATTCACGATACGGCGCACGGAGGCAATCGGCGTTAACACATGCACCGGCTTCGCCACGCCCATCAGCACCGGTCCTACGGTCACCCCTTCAGAGCTGGAGACGCGCAGCAGGTTATAGCTGATACGCGCCGCTTCCACATTCGGCATAATCAGGATGTTTGCCGATCCCTTCAGCGGGCTGTCCGGCATACGTTCGTTGCGGATGCTCTCCACCAGCGCCGCATCACCGTGCATTTCCCCGTCAATCATCAGCTCCGGCGCGCGCTCGCGCACCAGCGCCAGCGTCTCACGCATTTTGCAGGCCGCCGCTGATTTGGACGAACCGAAGTTAGAGTGCGACAGCAGCGCCACCTTCGGCTCGATACCGAAGCGGCGCACGGTCTCGGCGGCCATCACGGTGATCTCCGCCAGCTCGTCCGGGGTCGGATCGTCGTTAACGTAGGTGTCAGCGATAAAGGTGTTCCCGCTCGGCAGCAGCAGGGCATTCATCGCCCCGGCGGTATGGACGCCGTCGCGATAGCCGAAGATCTCCTGCACCACGCTAAAGTGCTCGTGGTAATCGCCGATGGTGCCGCAGATCAGCGCATCCGCCTCGCCGCGATGCACCATGATCGCGCCGATCACCGTGGTGTTGCTGATGACGGCTTTCTGCGCCTGCTCCTGGGTGATCCCCCGGCGCTTCATGATCGCGTAGTATTCGCTCCAGTACTCTTTGAAGCGCGGATCGGATTCGTTGTTGACGATCTCGAAGTCGACGCCCGGCTTAATCTGCAGGCCCAGCTTCTGGATACGCATTTCAATCACGCTCGGACGACCAATCAGGATTGGTTTCGCCAGGCCTAAGGTGATCAGCTCCTGGGTGGCGTGCAGCACGCGCGCCTCTTCCCCTTCCGCCAGCACCACGCGCTTCGCGTCGGCGCGCGCCTGAGAGAAGATCGGCTTCATGAACAGGTTGGTTTTATAGACAAACTCGGTGAGCTTATCGACGTAAGCGTCGAAGTCTTCAATCGGACGCGTCGCCACGCCGGAATCCATCGCCGCTTTTGCCACCGCAGGGGCAATTTTGACAATCAGACGCGGGTCGAACGGTTTTGGAATGATGTAGTCCGGGCCAAAGCTCAGATCCTGATCGCCATAAGCTGAGGCAACCACTTCGCTCTGCTCGGCGTGGGCCAGCTCCGCGATGGCGTGCACGGCGGCCAGCTTCATCTCTTCGTTGATTGCCGTCGCGCCGACGTCCAGCGCGCCGCGGAAGATGAACGGGAAGCAGAGCACGTTGTTCACCTGGTTCGGGTAGTCGGAACGCCCGGTGCAGATAATGGCGTCTTCACGCACCGCTTTCGCCAGCGGCGGCAGAATTTCCGGCTCAGGGTTCGCCAGGGCCAGGATCATCGGCGCGCGCGCCATCTTCTTCACCATCTCCTGGGTCAGCACTTTCGGACCCGAGCAGCCAAGGAAGATATCCGCGCCGTCAATCACGTCCTCAAGCGTGCGCTTGCCGTCGTCTTCTACCGCATACGCCGCTTTGGTTTCCGCCATGTTCGGCTCGCGATCTTTGTAAATCACGCCCTTGGAGTCGCAGACCACAATGTTGTGTTTCTGCATACCCAGCGCCACCAGCAGGTTCATACAGGCGATGGCCGCGGCGCCAGCGCCGGAGACCACCATGCGCACGTCGGAGAGATTTTTCTCCACCACGCGCAGGCCGTTGAGAATGGCGGCGGTGCTGATAATGGCCGTACCGTGCTGGTCGTCATGGAACACGGGAATGTTCATACGCTCGCGCAGCTTCTGCTCGATATAGAAACATTCCGGCGCTTTGATGTCTTCCAGGTTGATCCCGCCGAAGGTTGGCTCCAGCGCGGCCACCACGTTGATGAATTTGTCAGGATCGAGCTCGTCCACCTCGATATCAAACACGTCGATACCGGCGAATTTCTTGAACAGCACCCCCTTGCCTTCCATCACCGGCTTACCGGCCAGCGCGCCGATGTTACCGAGCCCCAGTACCGCCGTGCCGTTAGAGATCACGGCAACAAGGTTGCCGCGCGCGGTGTATTTATAGGCCGCCAGCGGATCTTTTTCGATTTCCAGACACGGGGCCGCCACGCCCGGCGAGTAGGCCAGCGCCAAATCGCGCTGTGTCGCCAGCGGCTTGGTTGGGGAGACCTGAATTTTGCCCGGGACAGGGAACTCGTGAAAATCGAGGGCACTCTGTTTCAACTGCTCATCCATCTTATTTTTCCTTTCACGTATCGGTCAAAAGGGTGACGAAAACGATCCGGTTGCACACCCTGGTGTGCCGCCTAGTATCGCCTCAGGCCGCCTCCTAAACTTTGAAGGCTGCCAAACTCTCACCATCACACATTAAAAATTGTTATCAATTTATAACAGCCATGTTACCCGTCTCAAAAGCAATGCCTCCCCCGTCTGCTATGCTTTTTTGTTAAGTCCATCATGATTTTCTCAGAAGTGTGAACTAACGCACTCAGCTAACACTTTTATTTCCAAGGAGTAATCATTTATGAACCAGCTAGACGGCATCAAACAATTCACCACGGTGGTCGCAGACAGCGGCGATATCGAGTCGATTCGCCACTATCAGCCGGAGGATGCGACCACCAACCCTTCGCTACTGCTCAAGGCAGCCGGGCTTACCCATTTTAGTCATCTGATTGATGACGCCATTGCCTACGGAAAACAGCGCGGGAAGACGCAGGAGCAGCAGGTCGCCGAAGCCAGCGACAAGCTGGCAGTTAATTTTGGTGCGGAAATTCTTAAAAGCATTCCGGGGCGCGTCTCGACCGAAGTTGACGCCCGCCTCTCGTTCGATAAAGAAAAGAGCATCAACAAGGCTCGCCGCCTGGTGGAACTCTACCAGGAGCAGGGGATCGATAAATCACGCATTCTGATCAAGCTGGCGTCGACCTGGGAAGGCATCCGCGCGGCAGAGGTGCTGGAAAAAGAGGGAATTCACTGCAACCTGACGCTGCTGTTCTCCTTTGCCCAGGCGCGCGCCTGTGCCGAAGCGGGCGTGTTCCTGGTGTCACCGTTTGTTGGCCGCATCTACGACTGGTACCAGGCGAAACAGCCGATGGATCCGTACGTGGTGGATGAGGACCCGGGCGTGAAATCGGTGCGCAATATCTACGACTACTACAAGCAGCATCGCTACGAAACCATCGTGATGGGGGCCAGCTTCCGCCGTACCGAGCAGATCCTCGCCCTGGCGGGCTGCGACCGCCTGACCATCTCCCCTAACCTGCTCCAGGAGCTACAGGACAAAGAAGAGACGGTCATCCGCAAGCTGATCCCCACCTCTACCGTTCTGCCAAAACCGAAAGCCATGACCGAAGCCGAATTCCGCTGGGAGCACAATCAGGACGCCATGGCCGTGGAAAAACTGGCGGAAGGTATCCGCCTGTTCGCTGTCGACCAGCGCAAACTTGAAGATCTTCTCGCTGCCAAACTTTAACCTTGCCACGGAGTGAACTATGTCCCGTAAAGAGCTCGCCAATGCCATCCGCGCCCTCAGCATGGATGCCGTGCAGAAAGCCAATTCTGGCCATCCCGGCGCACCGATGGGCATGGCCGATATTGCCGAAGTCCTGTGGAACGACTTCCTGAAGCACAACCCTAACGATCCCACCTGGTACGACCGTGACCGCTTTATTCTCTCCAACGGCCACGCCTCGATGCTGCTCTACAGCCTGCTGCACCTGTCCGGTTACGATCTGCCGCTTGAGGAGCTGAAAAACTTCCGCCAGCTGCACTCTAAAACCCCGGGTCACCCGGAGATCGGCTATACGCCGGGCGTGGAGACCACCACCGGGCCGCTCGGTCAGGGGCTGGCAAATGCGGTCGGGCTGGCGATTGCCGAGCGTACGCTGGCGGCACAGTTCAACCAGCCGGACCACGAGATTGTCGATCACTACACCTACGTGTTTATGGGTGACGGCTGCCTGATGGAGGGGATTTCCCATGAGGTCTGCTCCCTGGCGGGCACCCTGGGGCTCGGCAAGCTGATTGGCTTCTACGATCACAACGGCATCTCCATCGACGGGGAAACCGAGGGCTGGTTCACCGACGACACGGCAAAACGCTTCGAGGCCTACCACTGGCACGTGGTGCACGAGATCGACGGCCACGATCCTGAGGCGGTGAAAAAAGCGATTCAGGAAGCGCAGAGCGTGAAGGACAAACCGTCCCTGATTATCTGCCGCACGGTTATCGGCTTCGGCTCGCCGAACAAGGCGGGTAAAGAAGAGGCGCACGGCGCGGCGCTGGGTGACGAAGAAGTGGCGCTGACCCGGCAGAAGCTGGGCTGGAAGTACCCGCCGTTTGAAATCCCGAAAGAGATCTACCGGGCGTGGGATGCCCGTGAAGACGGTGAGAAAGCCCAGCAGGCCTGGAACGAGAAATTTGCCGCCTACAAAAAAGCGTACCCGGAACTGGCCGCCGAGTTTTCCCGGCGCATGAGCGGCGGTCTGCCGGAGGACTGGGACGATAAAACCCAGGCGCTGATTGAAAACCTGCAGTCCAACCCGGCAAAAATCGCCACCCGTAAGGCGTCGCAAAACACCCTGAATGCGATTGGCCCTCTCCTTCCTGAGCTGCTGGGCGGCTCGGCGGACCTGGCACCGAGTAACCTGACCATCTGGTCGGGCTCGAAATCGCTGAAGGAGGATATTGCCGGGAACTATATCCACTACGGCGTGCGCGAGTTCGGGATGACCGCGATCGCCAACGGCATCGCCCACCACGGCGGCTTCGTGCCCTACACCGCCACCTTCCTGATGTTCGTCGAGTACGCCCGTAACGCGGCGCGCATGGCAGCGCTGATGAAGGCGCGGCAGATTATGGTCTATACCCACGACTCCATCGGTCTGGGAGAAGACGGCCCCACCCACCAGGCGGTGGAACAGCTGGCGAGCCTGCGTTTAACGCCCAACTTCAGCACCTGGCGCCCCTGCGATCAGGTCGAAGCGGCAGTGGGCTGGAAGCTGGCGGTAGAACGCCATAACGGCCCGACGGCGCTGATCCTGTCACGCCAGAACCTGGCGCAGATTGAGCGCACGCCGGAGCAGGTGAAAAACATTGCCCGCGGGGGCTATATCCTGAAAGACAGCGGCGGCAAGCCGGACGTGATCCTGATTGCGACCGGTTCCGAGGTGGAAATCACGGTGAAAGCGGCGGAAAAACTGACCGCCGAAGGCCACGCGGTGCGCGTGGTGTCCCTGCCCTCAACGGATATCTTTGACGCCCAGGACGAGGCGTACCGGGAATCGGTGCTGCCCTCTAACGTCGCGGCGCGCGTGGCGGTGGAGGCCGGTATTGCCGACTACTGGTACAAGTATGTCGGGCTCAAAGGGGCGATTGTTGGGATGCGGGGCTACGGTGAGTCCGCCCCTGCCGACAAGCTGTTCCCGTACTTTGGCTTTACCGTTGAGAACGTGGTAGAGAAGGCGCTGAGCGTGATTTAGTGCGGTCTGCGTTGCCGGGTGGTGGCGGCTACGCCTTACCCGGCCTACAAAACCACCAAACCGTAGGCCGGGTAAGCGACAGCGCCACCCGGCAAAAAGCTACCGCGTGATCCACAGCGTGGGCCAGGCGTCTGGCCCATTCCAGTTATCACAGCTGGGTTCCTCGGCATAGCGCACCAGGCGGAAACGCTGGCCGTCAAACCGCCAGCGCGTCTGGATCCCACAATCCCCCATACCGCGCCCCAGCGAGAGCGTGGTCAGCTCGCGCGTCTTTTCATCAAAGCTGGCGTTCATCAACTCGATTTCGCTGCTGTCGCTTGACGGCGTAAACGGCAGACGCAGCCTCACGCTGCGGGCAGAGAACGGTTTTTTACGTGACACCAGCCACGCCAGATCGACCGTGTTATAGGCCCCCGCCTCGCAGCTGACGATCAGCAGCGCTTTGTCATCGGTTAACGCGGTGACGCGCACTTCGCGACGGTTAGGATCCAGCGAGCACTGGCTGCTGTTCATCCTGCCGGTACCATAATCCAGCAGATCGTTCAGTTCAGCGTGGGAAAGCGGTGTTGGGGTAGGATTAACGATCGCCACCTTTTTCAGGGCAGGTGCGGGCGGCACGCTTAACGGCGGATCGTCACCTTTCTTGATCCACGCGGTTTCGCTGCCAACGCGCTTTTGCTGGGCATCAATGAACAGCAGCGCGGCTTTCAGACCGGCCAGTGAAATCACCTGCTTACCGCCTCGCAGAGTCAGGGCTTTTCCTTCCTGGATGTTTTTCAGAAAGGCGGTGATGGTGGCCGCATCGTCCGTTTTCAGATGCCAGGGGGTGAGCTGCCAGCGCTGTTTGTCGAGCTTCAGGGGAATATTATCCAGCAGCAGCCGCGGGGCAATATCCGGCTCTTTCACGGAGGGGGTATCAAGACCGCCGAGATCGATACGCAGCGTGGCATCCGTTTTCGCCCCGGCGCTCCGGGTGAGCGTCATGACCAGACCGCGGTGTTCGCCCGTGTTGCGGGCAAGGCAGAAGTTCTGGTTATTGCAGGTCACCTGCCAGTCAGAGAAGGCTTGCTGCGCGGGTGCAGCCCGCACCTGCGGCGCGAGGAGCACACAAAACAGGGAAAATAAAAAGACGCTGTAGCGCATGAATGACACAATCCCGGAACGAAAACGCATAACAGGGCAGTATCTTCGTGTTCCAGCCGGGGTTGCTCAATCGGATTTATCAGATATACCTGAAAAACAGGCTATATCCGTTCGAAAGGGGTGTTCATCAGCCCGGTTGTCTGTAAATACTGCAGCAATATCACCGCCTTACCATCCCTGATTTCGCCTGAACGCACCATCTCCAGCGCTCGGGCAAAAGGAAGCTCCAGCACGTCGATATCTTCATCCTCTACGCCACCGCCCCGGTGCGTGCGCTGTGCGTCGCTGTATTCAGCAATGAAGAAATGGACAATTTCCGTCACGCCGCCCGGGGACATGTACAGCTCGAAGACCTTTTTGACCTCGCCCACTTCAAAGCCGGTCTCTTCGACGGCCTCTTTGCGGATGCAGACTTCCGGCTCATCGTCATCGAGCAGGCCCGCGCAGGTTTCAATCAGACGTCCGTCAGGATTGCCATTGACCCATGTTGCCACCCTGAACTGACGGATCAGCACCACGCTCTGCTTTTCACGGTTATAGAGCAGGATGGTTGCTCCGTTACCACGGTCATAGACCTCGCGCTTGTGGCGGATCACTTCACCGTTGTTACGTGTAAGATCATAGGTGATGTTACGCAGGACAAAGTAGTTTTCAGAGAGAATTTTGTCTTTGATAACGTCAATTTTCAGGGTCATACGGGCTCCACGGCACAATGAGTCGTCCTATACTACGCCGTGAATCCCGCTTTGTCGTCCGCCGGATTAATGATGTTGTGGTACATCCACTCCCAGCCAGTCGAGTATCCCCTGCGCGGCATGACGCCCTTCCGCCATCGCGGTGACGACCAGATCCGCGCCGCGTACCGCATCGCCCCCGGCGAAGATCTGCGGGTTGGTCGTCTGGTAACGATAGCGGCTCTCGACCGAGGCCACGATCCGCCCCCAGTCATCCGTTTCGACACCCTGCGCCTGCAGCCACGGCATCGCGTGCGGATTAAAGCCAAACGCCATGATGACTGCATCCGCGGCCATCACAAACTCGCTGCCCGCCACCGGAACGGGCCGACGACGCCCCTGCGCATCCGGCTCACCGAGCGCGGTACGCAGCATCCGGATACCGTTGACCTTACCGTTCGGATCCAGCCTCAGCTCAACCGGCTGGACGTTAAACTCAAATGACGCCCCCTCTTCTCTGGCGTTCTGCACCTCTTTCTTCGAGCCCGGCATGTTGGGCTCATCCCGACGATAGGCGCAGGTGACCGTCGCCGCGCCGTGATGTAACGCCGTGCGGACGCAGTCCATCGCGGTATCGCCTCCACCCAGCACCACCACGTTCAGGCCACGGGTGTCGATGAACGGCTCGCTGGCCGTCGCCTCCAGCCCCATAACATGCCGCGTGTTGCCCACCAGGAAAGGCAGCGCGTCGTAGACCCCTGGCGCATCCTCGTTCGGGATACCCGCCTTCATCGAACGATAGGTACCCACGCCAATAAACAGGGCGTCGTAATCGCTCTTGAGCTGCGACATCGACACGTCCTGGCCCACCTCGCAGTTCAGCTCGAAGCGGATCCCCATCGCGGTAAAGATCTCTCTGCGCCGGGCGAGCAGCGATTTATCGAGCTTAAATGCCGGGATGCCAAAGGTCAGCAAACCGCCGATCTCCGGATGCCGGTCATAGACCGTCACGCTCACGCCGCGGCGCGCCAGCACGTCGGCGCACGCCAGCCCGGCGGGCCCCGCGCCGACAATCGCGACACGTTTACCTGACGGCGTGACGGCGGACATATCCGGCCGCCAGCCCATCGCCAGCGCCCGATCGGAGATGTAGCGCTCGATGTTACCGATCGTCACGGCCCCCGACGCGTCACGAAGCGTGCAGGCTCCCTCGCATAGCCGGTCCTGCGGGCAGACGCGACCGGTAATTTCAGGTAAACAGTTGGTCTGATGAGAAAGCTCGGCCGCGCCGGTGATATCCCCCGCGTTGAGGCGCTCAATCCACTGCGGGATGTGGTTGTGCAGCGGGCAGGTCCATTCGCAAATGCTGTGCTCTCCGCACTTCAGGCAGCGCGACACCTCGCGGGCGGCCTGTTCGGCCCGGAACGGCAGGTAAATTTCGTTAAAATGGCCCACGCGCTCTGCGCCAGCCAGCTTGTCGGGCTCGCCGCGGGGCGGGGTCGTTTGCATCTGCTGCATTTTGGTACGCGGCGCGTCCACGCTGACGGCCTCGGCACCATGCCAGGGCTGCGCCTCCAGGCAGGCCGTGCGCTGTCGGCGCGATTTCGCCAGGTTTTCCAGCGCGGCGGGCGTCGCCAGGGAGAGGACATCCGCCGGGCAATTTTCGATACAGGCCGGGCCGTGTGGACGCGTCAGACAGAGGTCGCATTTATTCGCCGAGGCCTTCACGCTGCCATTGTTGAGCGGAGTGACGATAATCTCCATCGTGCCAAACGGGCAGGCCACCGCGCAGGCCTTACAGCCGATGCATTTTTGTTGATTCACCTGTACGCTGTCATCGCATTTGCTGATGGCGCCGTTCGGGCAGCTTTGCGCGCAGGGTGCATTTTCGCAATGATGACAGGTCACGGGGTGGCTCTTCTCGCCGGATCTCAGGACCGTGATACGCGGATGAAAATGGCGCTCGCTCACGACATGCTGCTCATCGTTGTGCGCCATCACGCAGGCCACTTCGCAGGCGTGACACCCAATGCACTGCTGGCTGTTAGCCATAATAAAACGATTCATAACCACACCTGTTTTTGGTTCAATAACCTTTCTCTTTATAAGAGTATGGTATTTACGCATCACGGTGCGTTCGGGCAATGTTCAAATGCCTGAAGCGCCCAATTATTTCCAGTGAACCTGTGGCAGATCAATTTTATTCAGAGAGCCGTTCTGTGACCGTTAAACGACCCGTTTCCGGAAGCCTTGCCTGGGCTTTCTTTTCGATCATTGCCCTATCCGTGCTCAGCAGCACCGTCGCGTTGCTGACGCTGGCCAGCAGCCAGCGCGATGCCGAAGCCATCAACATCGCTGGCTCACTGCGCATGCAGAGCTATCGTCTGGGCTACGAGATGCAGCGAAACAGCCCTTCCCTTGCGGCACATCGCGAGAGCTGGCAACAGACGCTCGGCGCGCCTGCCCTGCAGAAGCTGGATCGCTGGTACGTCCCGGACAATGTGAAAGCACGCTATCAGCAGCTGCATGTGGCCTGGCAGGAGATGGATGCGCATATCGCCCGCGGCGACAGCGCGTGGTACCAACGCAATATTGAGGATTTTGTCGGCCGCATTGATGCCTTTGTGCTCGCCCTCCAGCACTACACCGAACATAAAATTCAAACGGTCACCCTGCTCTCGCTGGCTGGCGCACTCGGGATCCTGCTGCTGACGCTGTTTACCCTGCGACGCATCCGTCGCCAGGTGGTGCTGCCGCTGAATAACCTGGTGGCGGCCAGCGAACGCATTGAGCGCGGCGAGTTTGCCACCCCTGCGCCGGATAGCGCCCTGCCGAACGAGCTGGGGCAGCTTTCGCGCGCCTTTAACCACATGTCGGCCGAGCTCGATACGCTCTACCGTTCGCTCGAGGCCTCGGTTGCGGAAAAGACGCGGCACCTGCACGAAGCCCACCAGCAGCTCGACATGCTGTTCAAGTGCTCGCAGGCGCTCAATACCGGCCAGATAGACAGCCACTGTTTCCGGCATATCCTGCAGATTGTCCATGACTATACGCAGATGAATTATCTGGAACTGCGCACCAGCGACGACTGGCGGCTGTGCGAAGGGACGGAGGCTGAGGGTATCCCTCTGCAAAACCTGCCGGTACTGATGCAGGACACGCTCTACGGCGAGCTGCGCTGGCAAAGCGAGGCGGACAGCGTCCCCCTTCCGCTGATGAGAAGCGTGGCGACCATGCTCGGGCGCGGGCTGTACTTTAACCAGGCGCAAAAGCATTACCAGCAGCTGCTGCTGATGGAAGAGCGCGCCACCATTGCCCGCGAGCTGCACGATTCGCTGGCGCAGGTGCTGTCGTATCTGCGCATTCAGCTTGCGCTGCTCAAACGCGCCGTGCCGGAAGAAAATACCCAAGCGCAGGCCATTATCACCGACTTCTCCCGCGAGCTGAACAACGCCTGGCAGCAGCTTCGCGAGCTGCTGACCACCTTCCGCCTGACGCTGAACCATGCGAATTTACCCGCGGCGCTGCAGGAGTCCCTCGACGGGCTGCAGAGCCAGACGCAGGCGAAACTGCATCTCGACTGCCGCCTCTCCTCGCTGGCGCTGGACGCGCAAAAGCAGGTACATTTGCTGCAGATCGTGCGTGAGGCCGTGCTGAACGCCATTAAGCACGCGCAGGCGAGCGAAATCACCGTCAGCTGCGTGACCGCAGCGGACGGTACGCACAGCGTCAGCATTCGCGACAACGGCATCGGGATTGGCGAAGCCAGCGAGCCGCCGGGACATTACGGTCTGAACATTATGCGCGAACGCGCGCAACGGCTTGGAGGAGTGCTGCACTTTTCACAGCCGCAAAACGGCGGCACGCTGGTCAGCGTGACGTTTCCGGCGCCCACGCCGTTAACGGGTAAATAACGGTAAAGAGGGAAGCGCAGGGAAAAGCGCATGATAATTTACACTATCTCCTTTATTTCTCCACGTTTGACCTGGGCCTTACCGCTAAAGTTATGCGGGCAATAAACAATAATGACGTGCAGCAAAACGAGGTCACACTTTCATGGCGAATTTTTTCATCGATCGCCCCATTTTTGCCTGGGTGCTTGCCATCCTGTTGTGTCTGACAGGTGTCCTGGCGATTACTTCACTTCCCGTTGAGCAATACCCCGACCTGGCACCGCCGAACGTGCGCGTCACCGCAAACTACCCCGGCGCGTCCGCTCAGACGCTGGAAAATACCGTGACGCAGGTTATCGAGCAGAACATGACGGGTCTGGATAACCTGATGTACATGTCCTCGCAAAGCAGCGCCACGGGACAGGCGACGGTGACCCTGAGCTTTAAGGCGGGCACCGACCCGGACGAAGCGGTGCAGCAGGTCCAAAACCAGCTGCAGTCGGCGATGCGCAAGCTGCCCCAGGCGGTGCAAAACCAGGGCGTGACCGTGCGTAAAACCGGCGATACCAACATATTGACCATCGCGTTTGTCTCGACAGATGGCTCGATGGATAAACAGGACATCGCGGACTACGTCGCCAGTAATATTCAGGATCCCATCAGCCGTATCAACGGCGTCGGGGATATCGACGCCTACGGCTCACAGTACTCCATGCGTATCTGGCTCGATCCCAACAAGCTGAACAGCTACCAGATGACGGCAACCGACGTGACGGATGCTATCAAAGCCCAGAACGCCCAGATTGCCGTAGGGCAACTGGGGGGAACGCCTTCCGTTGATAAGCAAGCCCTGAACGCCACCATTAATTCGCAATCCCTGCTGCAGACGCCGGACCAGTTCCGCAATATCACCCTGCGCGTGAATCAGGACGGGTCGGAAGTGCGTCTGGGCGATGTCGCCACGGTGGAAATGGGGGCGGAGAAATACGACTACCTGAGCCGCTTTAACGGCAATCAGGCCTCCGGTCTGGGGATTAAGCTGGCCTCCGGCGCGAACGAAATGGCGACGGCAAAACTGGTATTAGACCGTCTGGACGAGCTGTCGCAGTATTTCCCGCACGGGCTGGAGTACAAAGTCGCCTATGAAACCACCTCCTTCGTTAAAGCCTCCATTGAGGACGTGGTGAAGACCCTGCTGGAAGCCATCGCGCTGGTGTTCCTGGTCATGTACCTGTTCCTGCAAAACTTCCGCGCGACGCTGATCCCCACCATTGCCGTCCCCGTCGTGCTGCTGGGGACCTTTGCGGTGCTCTACGCCTTCGGGTACAGCATTAATACCCTGACGATGTTTGCGATGGTGCTGGCGATCGGCCTTCTGGTGGATGATGCCATCGTGGTGGTTGAAAACGTCGAGCGCATCATGAGCGAAGAAGGGCTCTCTCCGCGCCAGGCGACGCGCAAGTCCATGGGGCAAATTCAGGGGGCGCTGGTCGGGATTGCGATGGTGCTGTCGGCCGTCTTTATCCCAATGGCCTTCTTTGGCGGCACCACCGGGGCGATTTATCGCCAGTTCTCGATCACCATCGTCTCGGCGATGGTGCTCTCCGTGCTGGTCGCGCTGATCCTCACCCCCGCGCTGTGCGCCACCATTCTGAAACCGCTGCACAAAGGGGAGCATCACGGGCAGAAAGGGTTCTTCGGCTGGTTTAACCGGATGTTCAACCGCAACGCCGCGCGCTATGAATCTGCCGTGGGTCGCGTACTGCACCGCAGCCTGCGCTGGATGATGATTTACGTTGTGCTGCTGGGCGGGATGGTGTGGCTGTTCCTGCACCTGCCCACCTCGTTCCTGCCGATGGAAGATCGGGGTATGTTCACCACCTCGGTGCAGCTTCCGAGCGGCGCAACGCAGCAGCAGACGCTGAAAGTGGTGCAGAAAGTGGAGCAGTATTTCTTCACCAAAGAGAAAGATAACGTTGTCTCGGTCTTCTCCACCGTCGGTTCCGGCCCGGGCGGAAACGGGCAGAACGTTGCCCGCATGTTTGTCCGCCTGAAGGACTGGGACGAGCGCGATGCCCGGACGGGCACCTCGTTTGCCATCATTGAACGTGCGACAAAAGCCTTTGCGCACATCAAAGAAGCGCGCGTCTTTGCCAGCAGCCCGCCGGCGATAAGCGGCCTGGGCAGTTCTGCCGGGTTCGATATGGAGCTGCAGGATCACGCCGGGGCGGGCCACACGGCGCTGATGGCGGCACGCGATAAGCTGTTAGCGCTGGCAGGCAACGATCCCGGCCTGACCCGCGTTCGCCATAACGGCCTCGACGACAGCCCGCAGCTTCAGGTTGATATCGATCAGCGTAAGGCGCAGGCGCTGGGTGTGTCGATCAACGATATCAACGACACCCTGCAAACGGCGTGGGGGTCGAGCTATGTGAATGACTTTATGGATCGCGGCCGCGTGAAAAAAGTGTATGTCCAGTCCGCCGCGCCGTTCCGCATGCTGCCGGATGATATTAACCGCTGGTTTGTCAGAAATAATGCTGGCGGCATGGTGCCGTTCTCTGCCTTTGCGACTTCGCACTGGGAGAGCGGATCGCCACGCCTGGAACGCTATAACGGCTACTCTGCGGTTGAAATCGTCGGGGAAGCCGCGCCGGGCGTCAGCACCGGTACCGCCATGGACACCATGGAAAAACTGGTGCAACAGCTGCCCGCCGGTTTTGGTCTCGAGTGGACGGCCATGTCTTACCAGGAGCGTCTCTCCGGGGCGCAGGCCCCCGCCCTTTACGCGCTCTCTCTGCTGGTGGTCTTCCTCTGCCTTGCCGCCCTGTATGAGAGCTGGTCGGTCCCGTTCTCGGTCATGCTGGTCGTGCCCCTTGGGGTTATCGGTGCGCTGCTGGCGACCTGGATGCGCGGCCTGGAGAACGATGTCTACTTCCAGGTGGGCCTGCTCACCGTCATTGGGCTGTCGGCGAAAAACGCCATTCTGATCGTTGAGTTTGCCAACGAGATGAATGCCAAAGGCCACGAGCTGATGGCCGCCACGCTGCACGCCTGCCGTCAGCGCCTGCGTCCGATTCTGATGACGTCGCTGGCGTTTGTCTTTGGTGTTCTGCCAATGGCAACCAGTACGGGTGCAGGCTCCAGCAGCCAGCATGCGGTCGGGACGGGGGTGATGGGCGGCATGATTTCGGCCACCATTCTGGCCATTTACTTCGTTCCGCTGTTCTTTGTGCTGGTGCGTCGCCGCTTCCCGCTGAAGGAACGTCCTGAGTAAGTGGTTGAAATAAAAAAAGGCGGCTTTATCGGCCGCCTTTTTATTGTGTGATTAATTCACACTATGGTTATTTTACTTATTTTAGTGCTCTTGCAATTCTTACTGAATGTCATTTACGAAGCATGCCTTCGATAAAATCTTTCCAGTTCCCCAGTTCACGTTCAATCATAACAACCTCTCTTATTATTATGCGCATTCTACAAAAACGTACCATCATTGTGAAGACTATTTAACCAATTGCTGTGATTGTACCCCACGTCCTGCGGGGATTTATGATAAATATGAACGGAGAGACCTCAATTTTTTGTGACGGCCAGCAATATTTTGAAATAACCCTACGGACGGGTGAGTTTTATTTTATTGGCTGACTTTATTGGGTTTTTAAAGTTTATGGACATCTATGCTTAAATGATGAAAGAATATTCAGCGTACAGTTGTGAGTCGAATTAAGAAGACACATTAATCCAGACGATTCCTGAATGTGTTATATTCCACTTAAGGATATATCTTCGAATTTACTGAACATTTAATTATCAGAACATCAAAAGGATTCACCATGGTTGTGATGTACGGCATTAAAAATTGCGACACCATCAAAAAAGCCCGCCGCTGGCTGGACGCTAACAGCGTGGAGTACCGCTTCCACGATTACCGTGCCGACGGGCTCGATGCAGAATTTCTGCATAGCGCTATCCGCGAACTGGGTTGGGAAGCCCTGCTGAACACCCGCGGCACCACCTGGCGTAAACTGGACGACTCACTGCGCGCCAGCATCACCGATGCCGACAGCGCGGCAAAACTGATGCTCGAGATGCCGGCAATTATCAAACGCCCATTGCTCTGCGCGCCAGGGCAGCCTATGCTGCTGGGTTTCAGTGAAACCCTTTATTCCGACTTTTTTCGTTGAGGTGTAGTTTATGTCATGCCCGGTCATTGAGCTGACTCAGCAGCTTATTCGCCGTCCTTCCCTTAGCCCGGACGACGCAGGTTGTCAGGCTCTTATGATTGAACGCCTGCGTGCCATCGGTTTTACCGTTGAACGCATGGACTTTGGCGATACCCAGAACTTCTGGGCGTGGCGCGGACAGGGCGAAACGCTTGCCTTCGCCGGGCATACTGACGTCGTTCCCGCCGGTGACGCGGATCGCTGGATTAACCCGCCGTTTGAGCCGACCATTCGCGATGGCATGCTGTTTGGCCGCGGCGCGGCAGACATGAAAGGCTCTCTGGCGGCGATGGTCGTGGCGGCAGAGCGCTTTGTGGCGCAGCATCCGAACCACAAAAACCGCCTCGCGTTTTTGATCACCTCCGACGAAGAAGCCAGCGCGCACAACGGCACCGTGAAGGTCGTCGAAGCGCTGATGGCCCGCAACGAGCGTCTCGACTACTGCCTGGTCGGTGAGCCGTCCAGTACCGAAGTGGTGGGTGACGTCGTCAAAAACGGTCGCCGTGGCTCGCTGACCTGTAACCTGACCATTCACGGCGTTCAGGGGCACGTTGCGTATCCGCATCTGGCCGATAACCCGGTCCACCGCGCCGCGCCAATGCTGAGCGAGCTGGTGGCGATTGAGTGGGATAAGGGCAACGAGTTCTTCCCGCCGACCAGCATGCAGATTGCGAACGTCAAGGCCGGGACCGGCAGCAATAACGTGATCCCGGGGGATTACGTCGTCCAGTTCAACTTCCGCTTCAGCACGGAACTGACCGATGAGATGATCAAGGCGCGCGTTATCGCCCTGCTGGAAAAATATCAGCTGCGTTACACCGTGGAGTGGTGGCTTTCCGGCCAGCCGTTCCTGACGCAGCGCGGTAAACTGGTGGATGCGGTGGTGAACGCCATCGAGCACTATAATGAAATTAAGCCACAGCTGCTGACAACGGGTGGTACCTCAGACGGACGCTTTATCGCCCGTATGGGTGCTCAGGTTGTCGAACTGGGGCCAGTGAACGCAACCATTCATAAAATAAATGAGTGTGTCAATGCGGCAGATTTACAACTGCTGGCCCGTATGTATCAACGTATTATGGAGCAAATCGTCGCCTGACGAACGCTCTGAGAGGAATAGCGAATGGATTGGCTTTCAAAGTACTGGTGGGTTCTGGTGTTGGTTTTTCTGGTCGGCGTATTGCTGAACGTGATTAAAGACCTTAAGCGCGTGGACCATAAAAAATTTCTCGCCAACAAGCCGGATCTTCCCCCGCACCGTGATTTCAACGACAAGTGGGACGATGACGACGACTGGCCGAAGAAGGATCAGAAGAAGTAATCGATCCGATTCCCCCTCTCCATGGGAGAGGGGGAAGAATCACATAAACTCAACAATATCATCGTCATCCGGCTTACCGCCGCTGAGTGCTTCATCAAAGTAGTGCTTCGGTACGGTATAGCGCAGATGGTCAAGCGCAAACTGCATGCTGCGGTCGTCAATGGCGTGGCCCAGATCGTCAACGATATCAAGCGTCACATCCCCACCCTCACGCATCAGCGCTTCCTGGGCAGCAACCGCATGCGAGAGCTCAATCACCCGGTCTTCACCGCCGTGGATTAAGTGGATCGTGGTCTGCGTGGTTGCGCTTGTCGGTAACGTCGCAAAACGGCCGTTAAACGCGATCACCCGTGAAACCAGACCCGGCTGTGCCTTTACGCTTTCCAGCGACATGATTGACCCCTGCGAGAAGCCAATCAGCGCGGTCGCTTCGGCTCCTACGCCGCTCTGCTGCTGCCAGTAGCGGATGACGTCGATAAAGGTCGGCATGATGGCGTCGATACGCGCCTGACGGTTCTCTTCCGTCACGCCCTGAACCGAGAACCACTGGCGCCCGTTCGGGCCGCATGGCTCTACGCCGCCGATGCTGACAATCAGCGCTTCCGGGAAAACGGGCGCAAACCAGCTGCCAATCTGCCCCATATTGACGGCATTATCGCCAACCCCATGAAACAGAAGCAGTAACTGTTTAGCCGGTTTGTCAGGGCTTTGAACAACAAAATGGTCATGTTTCATGGTGGTCTCCTTAATAGATGACCTGGATTCTACGCCTCCCGGCGGGAATGACCATGCCACTTTACTGAAGAAGTCATTGAAAAAATTGCCATTGCAAAATGGCTTCCTTCAACTGCTGGCAGCGCGGATAATCAAGGCTTTCAAGCGCTTGCGCGGTTTCAGAGCGCAGCTTTGCCAGCAACGCTTTTCGCCCGAGCTCATCCGTTTTCCCTGCTAGTTTCCCCCGCAGGGCCGGAAGCGGCATATCAACGGTGAGCAACAACCGCGTCAGCGCGGCAACCGAGGTTGAAAACGCGCGATGGGCAAAAGCAAACCCCGCCAGCTCCCGCCAGTCATCACTATTAAGGGTAGCTTCCCAGCCGTCGTCCACCGGGATCTTTTCACCGTTCCAGGCCGACAGGACGCGCATATCCCGGCATAAACGGTGATGTTCCTGCGCGCACAGCCGACGCCCGGCCTCGCTCAGCGGCAGCAGCGCCATCGCCGTGTAGCAGCCGCTGCTGGCTTCCCGATGGCTCCCCATCCGCACCAGCACAAACCCGCACCGCTGCCAGAAACGCCACAGCTCGTCGGTATAACCAAAACTCACCGACAGATAATCTTCCCCGCTGGCGCTAAGGATAAGCCGTTGCCCGATGCCTTCCCGCTGGCGCAGGGGGTGAACCGCAATGCGGCTAACCCGTCGCCCTTTCAGCGTCGCCGCGAGCGGAGAGCCGCCGTGCGCCGCCAGCGACTGCGCCACGAGATTCCCGCGTGGACGCCGGTATCCCGCCCACACGGCGCGGCTAAGTTCCGGTGACAACCCGCCCTCTTCCACCAGCCAGAGCGCGCCTGCAATATCAGCCCCCGTCTCTGCAACAGCAAAGTGCTGGCCGGGCGCGTCCATCATCCGGCGTAAATCGAGTGGTGACGTGCGGTAGTGTGCAGCACACAGCAGTTCATAAACGCTTGCCGCGCGTGCCGGGTCGCTCTCCCACATCCGCGGCGCCAGCGGCGTTATACGAACCTCACCTTCCGGTTTGCGATCGATAAGCGCATCATCAAATAACAGAGCATTTGCCACGAACCGCTCAAGCGGACATCCGGCGGCCCAGCGAATGGGGGTCGATAAGGCATAATGCCGCAGTCCGCTGAAACGGGCGCAGAACTTCAGCAGGAATCCCCTGCCCGTCCCTTCATAGCCCTGCACCGTGGTGGTTAATAATACGCGCGAAAAGCGCGTCACCAGCTTCTCCAGCAGCGGGCCCGGGATGGCAGCCGCTTCATCGACAATCAGCCAGTCGGCCTGCAGCGTGGAGGCCAGCAGCGCATCCGGGGCCATAAAGTGGAAATGCTCGCCCGCAAAGCGCGCAATGACATCCGTTGCCCCTTTAGCCGGTGCCGTGACCACCGCACTCCCCTGAATGCTATTGAGCAGCATCCCCGCCAGCGCTGACTTTCCTCGCCCGCGCGGTGCCGTTACGGCAGCGATGCCCGCAGGCATGGTCAGAAGCGCGTCGAGGATCTCCGCCTGCTCGCGCTGCGGTGCGCCGCTGGCAGGCTGCCAGGCGGGTAAATCCGGCGCAACGGGAACGGACAAAGGACGATGCTGTTGCCAGACAATCGCATCCGAATCGGCGGCAAGCGTCCGGCAGAAGTGGTGCACAAAGTGTGGAGTGGCGATCGGCTCCGCGCTGTCGCTCCAGCGCAAAGAATCGCTGTCTGGCCTGTCGGCCCAGTCAGCAAGCGGAGGAACCAGCAGCACCAGGAGGCTTCCGGCGCGCAGCGTCCCGCTGAGCGCGGCGAAGGCTGAGACGTCAAACCCGGCGCGCGCGTCAAAAACGGCGTGAAGGTATTCGCGTCCCAGCAGTCCGCTGAGGGTTTTTGAGGGATTGTCATCCAGCCACAGCCAGTCTCCCGGCAGGGCATTACGCAGGTCAGTCGCCTGACTCAACGTCCACTGCGCCTCACCGCTGAGCACCACCAGCCGACGATGGCCGGTGCGCTCAAGCTCGCGTATCAGCTGTTCAAACGCCAGCATTACATCGCTTTGCCGAAGGTATTACACTGCGCCGGGTCGCCGCTGTCGAAACCGCGTTTAAACCAGCTGTAGCGCTGCTGCGAAGTACCGTGAGTGAAGCTGTCCGGCACGACGCGCCCCTGGCTCTGCTGCTGAAGACGGTCGTCACCGATCGCCTGAGCGGCATTCAGCGCCTCCTCAAGATCGCCGGATTCCAGCACGCCCTGCTGCTGCATGCTGTGGCCCCAGACGCCCGCGAAGCAGTCCGCCTGCAGCTCCATTTTAACGGACAGGCGGTTCACGTCAGCCTGCGACGCATTTTGCTGCAGCTGGCGCACTTTTGGCTCAATCCCCAGCAGCTTTTGCACGTGATGGCCGACTTCATGCGCGATCACGTAGCCCTGGGCAAAATCGCCGTCAGCGCCAAGCTTGCGTTTCATGTCATCGTAAAAGGAGAGATCGATATAGACGGTGCCGTCCGCCGGGCAGTAGAACGGCCCCATCACGGACTGTCCGGTGCCGCATCCGGTGCGGGTTGCGCCCCGGTACATCACCAGCTTCGGCTGCTGGTAGGTACGCCCCATCTTCTCAAACAGCTGACCCCAGGTGTCTTCCGTTGTGGCGAGGATCACGGAGGTAAATTTGGCCGCTTCATCTTCATTCGGGCTGATGGAGCGCTGAGAATGCTGCTGCTGTTGCAGCGGCTGACCGGTCATTAACCCGGTGAGATCGACGCCGTAATAGCCCGCGACCAGCACCACTATCAGCAGAATGATACCGCCCTTGCCGCTGGGTAAGCGGAAGCCGGGTCCGCCCATGGAAGGACCGCCGCCGCCATCACTGCGTCTGTCTTCTACATTGTCACTTTCACGACGCCCTTGCCAGCGCATAACCACCTCTAACTATTCCATTTATAATAGCTATGATCGTAGGCGGTTAACGGCAAGATTACCATAGGAAACAAAGGTAAGACGCCAAAGGATGCGAACATCCTTTGGCAAGTGAGGGAGTTAGTCGAGCTTAACGCCTAAACGGTGAGCAACCGCTTCGTACGCTTCAATCAGGCCACCCAGGCTCTGACGGAAGCGGTCTTTGTCCATTTTATCCAGGGTTTCTTTGTCCCACAGGCGGCTACCGTCCGGGTGAGAACTCATCGCCCAGCACCACTTCGCCTTTGAACAGACCAAACTCCAGCTTAAAGTCGACGAGGATCAGGCCCGCGTCATCAAACAATTTTTTCAGCACGTCGTTGGCTTTGTAGGTCAGCTCTTTCATGCGCGCCAGGTTCTCTTTGTTCACCCAGCCGAAGGTTTCGCAGTAGGAATCATTGACCATCGGGTCGTGCATGGCGTCGTTTTTCAGGAACAGATCGAACAGCGGTGGATTAAGTTCGATACCTTCTTCAATGCCCAGACGCTTCACCAGGGAGCCCGCCGCGCGGTTACGAATAACGCACTCAACCGGAACCATATCCAGTTTTTTCACCAGACATTCCGTATCGGACAGCAACGCTTCCATCTGAGTCGGGATACCCGCTTCGGCCAGTTTGGTCATAATGAAGTGGTTGAACTTGTTGTTCACCATGCCTTTACGATCGAACTGCTCAATGCGCGCGCCATCCCCTGCTGACGTATCATTGCGGAACTCGAGCACCAACAGATCCGGGTTTTCCGTGCTGTATACGGTCTTCGCTTTGCCACGATACAACTCAGCTTGCTTCTGCATCTTCATTACTCCTGGTGTGATGATTTGTGTTCAAAACTGGGGATATTATGCCACGCACACGTTTGCGTAGCACGAAAATAAAAAGGGCTGGATTCACCAGCCCTCGTATTTATTTGCTGAATGCTGCCTGGAAGACAGCGACCAGCGCATCGTTCTGCGACTGGGTCAGCGTGTGACCTTTTGGATCGATAAACTGCAGGCTACTGCGGTTATCAAGGTCACCGACCTGAATCTTGTAGTCACCGGAGGCAAGCTGAGGATCTTTCGCGCCCAGTTCCTGCCACGCGCTGTCGGAGAGCGGCTTATAGGTTGCCGTCATGCTGCCGGTTGAGCGGGTGCTGTCGGTCACTTTCATGCCCACTTTTTCCAGCGTCGCTGGCAGACGCTGCCAGGTCTGGTTAAACGGTGCACGCACCACCAGCATTGGCAGGCCGGTATCATCCGCGCCGCTCTGGACATCGAAGGTCACACCGTTGCGGCTCTGCGCGGCGTTGGCAGCATCGGTCGCGTTTTTATCCAGGCCTGCGGCAATCACGTTCAGCATTTCGGTGCTGTAACGCTGCAGGGATGCGGCATCCGCAACCGGTTTACCCGCCTGCTCCAGGTTCAACAGCTTAACGTTAACCGCCTGCTGATAACCCTGTGGTTTAACGGAGACTTGATAACGACCGCGGTACTGCTGGTCTTCATCCAGACGGTTCCATTCGATCCAGTCGGTGGTTAACGTCTGGCTGGCATCATCGCGTTTATCGATGGTGTAGTTCTTCGCCTGAATGACGCTGACAACCTGCGGCCACAGGGTGCTACCGCGCGCGCTCTCAACCATCAGAGACGCCGTATCACCGGTGAACTGGGTACGCGCCCCGCTCACCAGCGCCAGAGGCTGTGCTGGTGGACGAATATCAAGCGCTTTACCGACCAGGCCGCTGCCGTTGGTCACGGGAATATTATAATCGCCGTTCTGAATCGGCAGGATCATACCAGCCGGTGCGTGAAGTTCAGCAAGCGGGGTCGCATCCAGATAGGATTCATCACCGCTCACCTGGCGCTTGTAGCGCGAGTCTGAACTACAGGCAGCGAGCAGCATAACAAGCGAAACACTCGCAACCTTCGCCAGGCGCGACTTCTGTACTGAATAAGCCATCAAATCTCCCTAAACTTTACAGCAAACCGGCATGCTTCAGCGCTGCCCTGACGATATCACGACCGTGGTCGGTAATCGGTGTCATTGGCAGACGCAGCGTGTCGGTTGCTACAAGCCCCAACTCCTTACATGCCCATTTCACTGGGATCGGATTGGGTTCGACAAATAATTTATTGTGCAGCGGCATCAGACGCTGATTTATGACACGCGCTTCATCAAAGTGACCGGCCGCGGCCAGTTTGCACATTTCAGCCATATCGCGCGCCGCAACGTTTGCCGTTACGGAGATCACGCCATGGCCACCGAGCTGCATAAAGTCCAGCGCGGTCGCATCATCACCGCTCAACAGGATAAAGTCGTCTGAAACCAGCTCTTTGATCTGATGAACGCGGCTTAAGTTCCCTGTCGCCTCTTTAATACCGATAATATTTTTGACTTCCGAGAGACGACCAACGGTTTCCGGCAGCATATCGCAACCGGTACGGGACGGCACATTATACAGAATTTGTGGCAAGTCAGTATGTTCAGCGATGGCTTTGAAGTGCTGGAACAAACCTTCCTGAGTAGGACGGTTGTAGTAAGGGGTCACCGTCAGACAGCCGACAATGCCGCTGTCGTTAAAACGTTTAGTCAGGCTGATCGCTTCTGCGGTGGCATTCGCGCCTGTGCCCGCGATGACCGGAATACGTCCGTCAGCCAGTTCCAGGGTCAGCATAACCACATCGCCGTGCTCGTCGTGGCTCAGCGTTGCAGATTCACCGGTAGTCCCTACCGAAACGATCGCCGAGGTTCCATTGGCGACATGGTAATCAATCAGCTTCTTCATGCTAGACCGGCAGACGTTACCTTTTTCATCCATCGGTGTTACAAGCGCGACAATACTTCCCGTGAACATGAGCCATCCTCTGTGCGAACAAGAGTCTCAATGGTACGTTTGGAACTGTAATAAAAGCAAGCGACCTGAGGCCCTCAGGCGGTTGTATGCATGTTTTTTTTATGCTTTCCTTAGGAAGACTTAACCATGCAAAGGAAGAACAGGTTTGACAACCTCATCACAACATTACCTGGTTATCACTGCGCTGGGTGCCGACAGGCCGGGTATCGTGAACACCATCACCCGCCACGTAAGCAGTTGCGGCTGTAATATTGAAGACAGCCGTTTGGCCATGCTCGGCGAAGAGTTCACATTCATTATGTTGCTTTCAGGGACATGGAACGCCATCACGTTGATTGAATCGACCCTGCCGCTGAAAGGTGCCGAGCTGGACTTGCTGATCGTCATGAAGCGCACCACCGCGCGCCCTCGCCCGGCCATGCCTTCTACCGTCTGGGTGCAGGTTGAAGTGCCTGATTCTCCACATCTGATTGAGCGCTTCACCGCGCTGTTTGACAGCCATCAGATGAACATCGCCGAGCTCGTTTCCCGCACACAGCCGGGCGACGCAAGCACGGTTCCCACGCTCTTTATTCAAATTACCGCGCACAGTCCTGCGTCACAGGATGCGTCAAATATCGAGCAAGCGTTCAAAGCCCTCTGTACAGAATTAAACGCGCAGGGCAGTATAAGCGTCGTCAATTATTCGCAGCACGAACAGGATGGAGTTGAGTAATGAATCCACTGAAAGCCGGTGACATCGCACCGAAATTTAGCTTACCGGATCAAGACGGCGAGCAAGTAAATTTGACCGACTTCCAGGGACAGCGTGTTCTGGTCTATTTCTACCCGAAAGCCATGACCCCCGGCTGCACCGTACAGGCCTGCGGCTTACGCGATAACATGGATGAGTTGAAAAAAGTCGGCGTGGAAGTGCTGGGTATCAGCACCGATAAACCAGAAAAGCTGTCACGATTTGCTGAAAAAGAGCTGCTGAACTTCACGCTGCTTTCTGACGAAGATCATCAGGTATGCGAGCAGTTCGGCGTCTGGGGCGAGAAGACGTTTATGGGTAAAACCTACGACGGTATTCACCGCATCAGCTTCCTGATTGACGCCGACGGTAAAGTTGAACACGTGTTTGACGACTTCAAAACCAGCAACCACCACGACGTGGTGTTGAACTGGCTGAAAGAAAGTGCCTGAAAGTGAGTGTCGGGTGGCGGCTTCGCCTTACCCGACCTACAAGGATAAATAGGCCGGGTAAGCGCAGCGCCACCCGGCAAAACTTACTGCTCTTCTACCGCCGGCACATCCGGCCACGCGTGGACGACCGCTTTAATCAGCGTCGCCAGCGGAATGGCGAAGAACACGCCCCAGAATCCCCACAGCCCGCCGAAAATCACCACCGATAAGATAATCACCAGCGGATGCAGGTTCACCGCTTCGGAGAACAGCACCGGTACAAGCAGGTTACCGTCCAGCCCCTGAATAATCAGATACACCGCGAAGCAGCTCCAGAACTCGGTACCCAGCCCAAACTGGAACAACGCCACGCCAACCACCGGAATGGTCACCACAAACGCGCCGATGTAGGGGATCAAAACCGAAAATCCGACCAGCACGGCCAGCAGCAGCGAGTAGTTCAGGCCGAAAATCAGGAAGCCAATCCAGGTGGCGCCCCCCACCACAATCATCTCCAGCACCTTGCCGCGTATGTAGTTGGTGATCTGCTGGTTCATCTCTTCCCAGACCTGCCCCGCCAGCCCGCGGTTGCGCGGCAGAATACGGCGTACGGCGTTGAGCATCTGGTCTTTATCTTTCACCAGGAAGAAGACCATCAGCGGCACCAGCACGAGGTAGACCGCCAGCGTCAGCAGTCCGACCAGGGACGCCAGAGAGTACTTCACCACCGAATCGCCCATCGTCATGATGCGGGCGCGCATATTTTCGGCCATCGCGTCGATAATCCCGGCATCCATCAGCGCAGGATAACGGCGCGGCAGCGTGGCGGCGAAATCAGAAAGCTTATTCAGCATGCCGGGCATATCGCGGATCAGGTTAATTCCCTGTTGCCAGGCTACCGGCATCACCACAAAGGCCATCAACAGCAGGATGCCGACAAACAGCACCAGCACGATGCTGGTCGCCCAGCGGCGGGAACACCCAATATTTTCCAGGCGCGCCGTTGGCCACTCCAGCAGGTACGCCAGCACAATCGCTACCAGCAGAGGGGCGAGCAGGCCGCTGAAGAAGAACAGGATACCGAACCCGGCGACCAGAATAACCAACAAAGCAATGGCTTCCGGGTCGCTGAACCGACGCCGGTACCACTGCATTAACATTTCGAGCATACAACCCTTCCCTGAATCGAATGGCGGGAGTGAGACGGTGAATTGTATCTAACTGTCACAAAAAAGACTTTCGCTTTTTGTATCCCGATCGCAATCCGCAAAAGCCTGATGAATGGGATTTTCTTCATGCTACAACACGGCTACACTCGCAGGGCAGCAGAGATGAACGATATGCCGGTTCATCGGTCAAACTAGCACATCTAACATACAGGACAGTGGTTATGTTCAGGCAGTTGAGAAAAACACTGGTTGCAACACTGATTGCCGCGGTGACGGTCGGTCAGGTGTTGCCCGCTTTTGCTGACTCGTCCGATACATTGCCGGACATGGGCACCACGGCAGGAAGCACGCTATCTATTGGGCAAGAGATGCAAATGGGCGACTACTATGTTCGCCAGCTGCGCGGCAGCGCCCCGCTGATTAACGACCCTTTGCTGGTACAGTACATAAACGGGCTGGGAATGCGCCTGGTAGCGCACGCCGACTCGGTAAAAACCCCCTTCCATTTCTATTTAATCAATAATGACGAAATCAACGCCTTCGCCTTCTTTGGCGGTAACGTGGTGCTGCATTCGGCGTTATTCCGTTATTCGGACAACGAAAGCCAGCTGGCCTCGGTCATGGCGCACGAAATTTCGCACGTCACCCAGCGGCACCTGGCGCGTGCGATGGAAGACCAGAAACGTAACGCTCCCCTCACCTGGGTGGGCGCACTGGGTTCCATTCTGCTGGCGATGGCCAGCCCGCAGGCCGGGATGGCGGCGCTGACCGGTACGCTGGCCGGGACGCGCCAGGGGATGATCAGCTTTACCCAACAAAACGAGCAGGAAGCGGACCGTATCGGCATCCAGGTGTTACAGCGCTCAGGCTTTGACCCGCAGGCCATGCCGAGCTTCCTCGAAAAACTGCTCGATCAGGCGCGTTATTCTTCCCGTCCACCGGAAATTTTGCTCACGCACCCGCTGCCTGAAAGCCGTCTGTCGGACGCGCGTAACCGTGCCAACCAGATGCGCCCGGTCGTGGTCCAGTCTTCGCAGGATTTCTACATGGCGAAAGTGAGAACGCTGGGGATGTACAATTCCGGGCGTAACCAGCTCACCAGCGACCTGCTGGATGCCCTGGCGAAAGGCAACGTGCGTGAGAAAAACGCCGCGCAGTATGGTCAGGCGCTCCAGGCGATGGAAGCCAGCAAATACGACGAGGCGCGTAAAGCGCTGCAACCGCTTCTGGCTGCCGACCCGAACAACCCGTGGTACCTCGATCTGTCGACGGATATCGATCTGGGGCAGAAGAAGCCTGCCGATGCGATTAACCGCCTGAAAGGGGCGAAAGACGTCCGCACCAACCCGGTGCTGCAGCTTAACCTGGCGAACGCTTACCTGCAGGGCGGCCAGCCGGGTGAAGCGGCGACCATCCTGAACCGTTACACCTTTAACAATAAAGACGATCAAAACGGCTGGGATCTGCTCGCTCAGGCGGAAGCCCAGCTTGGCAACCGCGACCAGGAGCTCGCGGCGCGTGCCGAAGGCTTTGCCCTGGTGGGCCGCCTCGATCAGGCCATTTCCGCGCTCAGCAGCGCCAGCTCGCAGGTCAAACTCGGCAGCCTCCAGCAGGCCCGATACGACGCGCGTATCGATCAGCTTCGCGGCCTGCAGCAGCGCTTCAAGCCGTACGAGAAGATGTAATCAAGGAGAATTCACGTCATGACAGACGCCGTAAAAATTTATCACAACCCGCGCTGCTCCAAGAGCCGCGATACCCTGAGCCTGTTGAAGTCTAACGGCGTGGAGCCGGAGGTGGTGCTGTACCTCGACACCCCACCGGACGCGCAAACCCTCCGCCAGCTGCTGCATATGCTGGGCATGGGCAGTGCACGGGATCTGATGCGCAAGAAAGAAGATCTGTATACGTCGCTTAACCTGAATGACGACCGTCTCTCCGAGGATCGGCTGATACAGGCGATGGTTGAAAATCCAAAGCTGATTGAGCGCCCGATTGTGGTGGCGAACGGCCAGGCGCGCATTGGACGCCCGCCGGAAGACGTGCTCGAGATCCTCTGATGGTTTCGCCCGGTGGCGCTGCGCTTACCGGGCCTA